>QNFR01000005.1 GCA_003646405.1 Gammaproteobacteria bacterium | reverse complement strand
CCATCGCCGTGGGCAACCAGTATCCCCAGCAACAGCAAATCGGTGCACTGGCCGAACGGCAGCAGGAAAATGGTTCCCGCTTCAACGATTACAACGTGGGTTTCAACCTGGCCTGGGAGGTCGATTTCTGGGGCCGCTTCAGCCGGCAGGTGGAGTCGGCCGCGGCGGAGCTGGACGCCAGTGTCGCCGATTATGACGATGCCATGGTATCCCTGGTGGCACAGGCGGCGCAGAGCTACCTGCTGCTGCGCACCTTTCAGGACCGACTGCAAATAGCGCGCAATAACATAAAGCTACAGACGGAAAGCCTGCGTATTGCCCAGGCCAAGCTCGACGCGGGAGATGTCAGTGAGCTGGATGTGGACCAGGCCACAAGCCTGCTGCACAACACCCTGGCCACTGTGCCTGGCCTGGAAATTTCCCTGCAGCAAACCAAGAATGCCCTGGCCCTGTTGTTGGGTGAGTCGCCCCAGGAATTCAATCAACTGGCGGGAACCGTGGGCGCCATTCCGACCACGACACCCGCCGTGACGCTGGGCATGCCCCAAGACCTGATCCGGCAGCGACCCGACGTGCGGGCGGCGGAAAGACAGCTGGCGGCCCAGAGCGCCCAGATCGGTTTCGCGGTCACCGAGTTGTACCCGCATTTTTCCATTGGCGGCTCCATCGGCACCAGCGCCATGGACAGTGACGACCTGTTCCACAACGACGGTGAAAGCTGGAGTTTTTTTGGTGGGTTCCAATGGAACGTGCTCAACTACGGGCGCCTGCAGAGCAATATCCGGCTACAGGACGCCGTGTTCCAACAGTTGCTGGTCGACTATCGATTCACTGTACTGCAGGCCCAGGTGGATGTGGAAAATGCCATCGTCGCCTACCTCAAATCCCATGAGCAGGTGAAGGCTTATCGGGTGGCGGCGACCGCCTCACAGAAAGCGGTGGATGTCGCCACCGCCCAGTACCAGGACGGCCTGGTGGATTTCAATACGGTCATCGGCACCCTCAATGCCCTGGCTTCGCAGCAGGATGTACTGGCATCCACCCGGGGTGAAGTGGCGAGCAACCTGGTGCAGGTATACAAGGCGCTGGGGGGTGGCTGGCAAATTCGCGACAACCGCGATCCGGTAGACCTGCTGCCGGCCAGTATGAAAGAGACCATGATTGAGCGCACCGGAGCCTGGGAGGGTGCGCTGCAGGAAAAGTAGCGCTTCTTTTAACCAGGGCAATGGTTAACGCCATGCCAGGCTCCCTTGTGTTCTGCTCCTGCTCCTGCTCCTGCTTCCGCTTCTGTCTCTACGTTACGCGATGGCATGGATCCAGGAAAAGAGGTCTTCAGCAGTGCCATATTGTATCGCTGTAAGTTCCTCGAAAAGGCGCTGGGCAACAGGTCCGGACTTGTTGTCATTCACGGTATAGTCCCTGCCTTTGTAAGCAAGGCGGCCCACCGGCGAAATCGCCGCCGCCGTGCCACAACCGAATACTTCGGTAATCTCACCGGATGCTATTTCCTCAAGCACCGTGTCGATGTCCAGCCGATCTTCTTTCACAGGATAGCCCAGTGTCGGCGCCAGTTGCAGAACCGAGTCCCGGGTTATTCCCGCCAGAATACTGCCTGAAAGTGCCGGTGTCACGATGGTCCCGTCCTTGTAGACGAAGCAAATGTTCATGGCCCCCACCTCCTCCACGAAGCGACCCTCGATAGCATCCAGCCACAAAACCTGGGTATACCCTTTCCTGGCCGCCTCCTCCCCCACAAACAGACTCGCCGCATAGTTGCCGCCAGTCTTGGCTTCACCGATGCCGCCTATTACCGCTCTGCGGCAAACTTCGGAGACATAAACTGAAACCGGGTTGAAGCCCTCTTTGAAGTACGGCCCCACCGGGCCGGCAATAATGAAGTGCACATACGAGGAGGCCGCCCCAAGGCCAAGCTGTGGTGTGCTGGCAAACATAGCGGGGCGGATATACAGCGATGCGCCGCTCTGGTCCGGCACCCAGGTCTGATCGGCCTGAACCAGGGTCTCGATTGCCTCGATGTGAAATTGCTCATCCACCCTGGGCATAACCAATCTATCGGCGGACAAATTGAAGCGCCGCACGTTCTGGTCCGGCCTGAACAGGTTTATCCCGCCATCGGCCCGACGATAGGCCTTCAACCCCTCGAATACCGCCTGTCCGTAATGCAACACGGACGCCGCGGGGTGCAACGTGAAATCGTGAAAGGGCTGTACGGCGGCATGGTGCCAGCCGGTATCGACATCATATTGTTGCGTAAACATATGATCGGAAAAAGTATTGCCAAAGCTCAATTCCTGAGGGCATACACCGCGGTTGTCGGGGGGCAACAGATCAACATTTATAGACATAGATTCACCAAATTTTTCAACACCCGTATTTTCAAGGCCTTTGGGTCATTTGTCTATCTTACTTACTGGCACAATCCACACTCCGGGGCCAAAGAGGGCTTTCTGTTAATTTTTTTTTCATTGTGGAGGCCAATTATCAGAAATCCACACAGGTTCCAGCCATACTCTGGCGACTTTATCATCTCGCTCGATGTGCAAATCAAATACACAGGACAGGCCTTCTGCAGGTCGGTTCCCCGAAATACCTTGACGATAGTCTATACTCTGGACGAGGATAGAAATCTCTTGAAGAGACGGAACATTTGTAGAAGCAGTATCCAATTTTCATAACTTTATAAGCGGCTTGCCGGAGGCGGCAGTCTACGATATGCGCGCTTGCTGCAGGCCGCGGCACTGTGCTGACCGCGAGCTGCGCCTTTGCCCCCCACAGCAGGAATGAGGAAATATAATGTCCGACAGCCAGGCTCTGATGGATGTTGAACTGTCTGACAAGTTCGACAAGGATGATGGCCGTATTTTCATCAGTGGCACCCAGGCGCTGGCGCGCCTGGCCCTGATCCAGCGACAACTGGATAAGAAGCGCGGGCTCAATACCCGCGGTTTCATCAGCGGCTACCGGGGCTCCCCCATGGGCATGCTGGACAGTACACTGTGGCGTGAAAAGACGCGCATGGAAGAGGCCGGCGTGGTGTTCCAGCCCGGCGTCAATGAAGACCTGGCGGCAACCGCCATCTGGGGCACCCAACAACTGGATTTCTTCCCCGACCCCCTGGTCGATGGCGTGTACGCCATGTGGTACGGCAAGGGCCCCGGCGTGGACCGCTCGGCGGATGTGATGCGCCACGGCAACAACTTCGGCACCCACAAGCACGGCGGCGTACTGGTTGCCGTAGGTGACGATCACCCGGCTAAATCCTCCACCGTGGTCAACCAGAGCGAACCTCTACTGGCCGCTCTGGACATACCCGTTCTGTACCCTTCTAACGTACAGGAAATCATCGAATTCGGCCTGCTGGGTTGGGAATTGTCCCGCTACTGCGGGCTGTGGGTGGGCCTGAAAACCGTCAACGAGACGTTGGAACAAACCCAGACGGTTACCCTTCACACCGATGATTTTTCTGTTGAACTGCCGGACCGGGGGCTGGATGCGGACAATGTGAATATCAAGCGCCTGGACTTCAATCCCCTGGCGATGAACGTCACGGTCAAGCGCGTGCGTCTACCCCAGGTACACAAATTTGTGCGTAGCAACAACATCGACAAGCTGCGTATCGGCGGCAGCGGAGGTCTCGGTATCGTGACCTCCGGCAAGAGCTACTCCGACGTGATCCATGCCTTGAACCTGCTGGGGCTGAATACCGCTGCGGCGAAGGAACTGGGCATAGCCATCTACAAGGTCGGTTGCGTGTGGCCGCTGGAACCCGAGGGTCTGAAGGAATTCGCCCGGGGCCGACCGGAACTGCTGTTCCTCGAAGAAAAATCGTCCATGCTGGAGCCTCAGGCGGCGCAATTGTTTATCAATGAGCCCGAGCGGCCACGGATGGTGGGTAAACAGGACGAACTGGGCAATACCCTGCTGCCCAGCGATATACAGCTGGAGCCCGCTGCGATCGCGGATGTCATCGTGGCGCGACTCACCGCGCTGGGCGCGTCACAGCCCGGCCTGTGCGAGCGTCACCGTGCCCTGCGACAAAGCCTGGCCGAAAATGTGCAGTTTACCAATGCCGCTCCGCTCACGATCATGCGCATCCCCTATTTCTGCTCCGGCTGCCCGCACAATACCTCCACCCGTGTACCCGAGGGCAGCATGGCCATGGCGGGCATTGGCTGCCACACCATGGCCATTCTGAAACGCACGGATACCCTGCTACCCGTACATATGGGAGGTGAGGGCATGAACTGGGCCGGTGCCTCCGCTTTCAGCGGCACCGATCATATGTTCCAGAACCTGGGTGATGGCACTTACTTCCACTCCGGGCTGCTGGCCATTCGCGCCGCCGTCGCCTCCGGCGTGAATATCACCTACAAGATTCTCTACAATGACGCCGTGGCCATGACCGGTGGCCAACCCATCGACGGCTCCATCTCCGTGCGTGAAATGGTGCACCAGGTCGCGGCCGAAGGTGTCAGGCAGGTGGTAGTGGTCTCGGCCGAGCCCGACAAGTTCAGGGGCGCACTGCCGGCCGCTGTATCGATCCACCCTCGGGAAGAACTCGACACCGTACAAAAACAACTGCGGGAAGTGTCCGGCACCACGGTGCTGATTTACGAGCAGACCTGCGCCGCGGAGAAACGCCGCCGCCGCAAGCGGGGTACCTACCCCGACTCGCCCAAGCGCCTGTTCATCAATGACGCCGTATGTGAAGGCTGCGGCGACTGTTCGGTGCAATCCACCTGCGTCTCCATCCAGCCCAAAGAAACCGAATTCGGCACCAAGCGTCAGATCGACCAGTCCGGTTGCAACAAAGACTACAGCTGCGCCAAGGGCTTCTGTCCGTCTTTTGTGACAGTGCTGGATGCGGAACTGAAGAAACCCAGCGGGGTGGCTCTGGATGGTGCGCTGTTCGAGAAACTGCCGACACCGACCATCGCCGATATCAGTCACGGCAATATGGGCATGATGATCGCCGGCATCGGTGGCACCGGTGTGATTACGGTGGGCGCGGTGATAGGCATGGCGGCGCATATGGAGGGCAAGGCCTGCTCTATCTTCGATATGACGGGTCTGAGCCAGAAGAACGGCGCGGTTTACTCGCACTTGCGTATCGCACAAAAGCAGGAAGACCTGGACACCCAGCGCATTGGCGCCGGCGAGGCCGATCTGGTGCTGGGCTTCGACCTGGTGGCCGCATTGGCCGGGGACGCCGCCCACACCTACAGCAAGGGCCGCACCCGTATCATCGGTAATTCTGACGTGTGGCCCACGGTGGACTTCCAGTTCGACCGCGACCTTGTGATCGACGAACACCAGATAGAAGCGATCGTCGTCGCCAGAACCGGTGCGGACAACGCTTATTTTGTCGACGCCACCAATCTGGCTATGAAACTGTGTGGCGACACCATTGCCGCCAATATGTTCGTAGTGGGCTACGCGGCGCAACTGGGACTGTTGCCGGTGTCAGTGGCGGCGCTGAAAAAAGCCATCGAGTTGAACGGCGTCGCCGTCAAATTCAACCTGACGGCGTTCGCCCTGGGCCGCCTGTTTGCCCACTCGCCCGATACCGTTACCGCACTGCTGCCGAAATCCGCAGCGGCCGCACCGCAGCAGACCCTGCACGAACTGATCAGTGCCCGCGCCAACCACCTGCGCGATTACCAGAACCAGGCCTGGGCGGAGCGCTATACGGCCCTGGTGGAAAAGGTCCGGGTCGCCGAAGAAGCGGCCAGCGCTGGCTCCTCGGACCTGACCCGGGCCGTGGCAGCCAACCTGTCCAAGCTCATGTCCTACAAGGACGAGTACGAAGTCGCACGGCTCTATACGGACCCGGCCTTCAAGCAAAAACTGGATGAGCAATTCGAGCCCGGCTACACCCTGAAATACAACCTGGCGCCGCCCATGATCAGCCGCACCAACCCGTCTACCGGTTTGCCGATGAAGCGCGAGTTCGGCGACTGGATGTTGTTGGGCTTCCAGGTACTGGCCAAATTGAAGCGGCTGCGCGGCACACCCCTGGATATCTTCGGCTACACCGCGGAGCGCAAGATGGAGCGCGGCCTGATTTGTGAGTATGAGGCATTGCTGGAGCAAATCCTGGCCGGACTGTCCGCCGCCAAACTGGACACCGCCGTCGAACTGGCCCGGCTGCCCGATGGCATCCGTGGCTATGCCCACGTAAAAGATGAGTCACTGGTTGAAGTCAACGCCAGAAAAACCGAATTACTGGCGGCGTTCGCTGCCTGATAAAACATGTGTCAGGGAAGTAGTATGCGCAATTGTCGATCCGATAAAGTAACCGGGGGCAAACCCGCCAGGGCAGACGGGGCCGGTGCAGCCATACCCAGTGCCGGCATTTATCTCACATACGTTTGGCCACTTCTTCATACATAACTTCCGTCGCTCCGCCACCTACGGGCAATACTCGTGAATCTCGATACAATCTTTCAATGGGGCTTTCAGACATAAAACCCATACCGCCATGAAACTGCATACAGTCGTACATCACCTCATTGGCGATGTCGCAGGCGTACGCTTTCAACATAGAGACCTCTTTAATACAATCGCCTCCCTGAGTATCTAACCAGGAGACATAATGTACAAAATTGCGTGCGATGCTTACTTTCGATTGGGCTCGGGCCATTTTTTCGCGGATAACGCCTTTATCCCACAGTGTTCCGTCAAAAGCTTTTCGATTCTTAACGTTCTCCACAGTGATATCAATGGCCTTTTGCGCCTCGCTCACAGCCATCGCTGACAACACGATTCGCTCATGCTGGAAGTTTTTCATTATGGAATAAAAGCCTTTATTGACTTCACCTAACAGGTTTTCAGCAGGAATCCTGACGTTCTCAAAAAACAATTCAGCCGTATCTGAGCTTTTCCAACCGTGCTTCTTTAGGGAGCGACCTACTGTGAAACCGGGCGTTCCCTTTTCGACTATAAATATGGAGATGCCGCGAGAGCCCTTCGCGTCGGGGTCTGTCTTTGCAGCGACGAAATAAATATCGCCATAAACGCCATTTGTGATAAATATTTTACTGCCATTAATAACCCATTCATTACCATCCAGAACTGCACGGGTTCTGATCCCGGCCACATCGGAACCCGCACCGGGCTCGGTGACACAAACCGCCGTTATCTTGCTTCCTTCCACAATACCGGGGAGATATTTTTCTTTTTGAGTTGCTGAACCTGCCAAGGCTAAATGGGGCGACGCCATATTCGTATGTACCAGTGCTGTCACTGTTACACCGCCAAAAGTGGACTGAGCCAACTCTTCTGCCAGTACGGTAGCCGCCCTGATATCCATCCCGCTGCCACCATACTTCTCTTCATGCATTAAACCAAACAAACCCATCTCCCCCATTTTTTTCAATAACTCTCTGGGGACGTAACCTTGTTCCTCCCAAGCTTCCCCGTATGGGACGATTTCCCTTGCTACAAACCTTTTGATCTGGTCACGTAAAATATTATGCTCTTCCTCGAAATAGGGATCACTCATTGTTTTTCCTCAATCTGTTAATGATTCAATTTCCACGAGCAGCGTACCACCTTCCACATTGTCGCCCGCCACACAAAATACTTTAGACACGGTGCCTGAACACGGGGCAACTATATTATTAACAAGTTTCATTGACTCAATGGCCAGAGCAATGTCGCCTTGTTGAACAGCATCTCCTTCGCACACCAAAACATCGGTAATCAAGCCTGGCATTTGTGCCCTGATAACACTGGAACTGTCTGTATGTGCGGAGGCCTCCTTTAATAAGTGTTCTTCTAAACTGAGGAACTGGTAGCTTCTGTTCAGCTTCGACGAGCTTAGATGCACTTGTGAACCATTAATAGCAATATCAAGCATACTGCGGCTGCCGCTTACTTCTACCTGACTGCGTGTCTTGTTTAGATTTAACAGTATATTAAATTCACTTATCTGTTCCTCCTTTACTAACGTAACAACATATTGACCAGAGCCACCCACCAATTGAATCGTTGAAGTGGAATCGCCCTGCCGTAAATAAAGCCTGGTGACAGCAGGAATACCCGCTCCAGTGGTTAATCGCCAATTACTTAACCTTTGCCAGGGTGTTCCACTAAAGGCGCCCGTTACCTTTGTTTCTTGTTCTGTGGCCAACGCAACGGCAGCAATCGCCAAATGCACTTCTTCACCCCAAGGCTGCCAGCCATCGGGAAATACCTCGTCGATATATTGTGTGGTCAACACCTGATGAAATGTGGGGCACGCCAGTAAAGCCATTAAAAATTCGCGGTTGGTTTTAACACCGGCAATAGCGAAATCTCCCAGGCCCTGTAAGAGCCTCTGCCCCGCCAAACCCCGCGTTTCTCCCCAAGCGATCACTTTCGCTACCATTGAATCGTAAAAAGGGCTGATACTCGAACCCTGCGTCACGCCAGAATCTACCCTGAGCCCCGCAGCTATGGGTTCTCTATAGAGGTCCAATTTGCCTATTTCCGGCAGGTAACTATTACCGGGATCTTCCGCGTTAATCCGGGCTTCTATAGCGTGGCCTTTGACGCTCAAATCATCTTGGATAAAAGGCAGCGCGCCGCCTTGTGCTATTTGAATTTGTAAAGCGACCAGATCGACGCCAGTCACCAATTCGGTAGTAGGATGTTCCACCTGAAGCCGGGTATTCATCTCCAGGAAATAGAAATCTCCGGTATCGGCGTCCACAATAAACTCAACAGTCCCTACGCCTTGGTAATTCAAATATTGCGCAAGCTTAACGGCACAATCAAATAGTGCCTGTCGGGTATCAGCACTCAAATTGCCAGCAGGCGCCTCTTCGATCAGTTTCTGATAATTACGCTGGATAGAACATTCACGATCGAACAGGTGACAAACATTACCCTGACTGTCACCGACAACTTGCACTTCAATATGGCGCGACCGAACGATATATTTCTCTAACAAAACACTGTCGTCACCAAAAGCGTTAAGTGCTTCCTGTTTTGCCTGCGCCAAAGCTCCCTCAAATTCATCTTCGATGTGTACAATGCGCATCCCCTTGCCACCACCACCAGCACTCGCTTTAATCAATAAGGGAAATCCAATTCTACGTGCTTGCGCGAGTAGCTCTTTAACACCTTGAGACTCACCGTTATAACCCGGGACCGTGGCGATATGTAAGCCATGAGCAATGTGTTTTGCGTTTATTTTTGAGCCCATCTGCGCGATAGATTCTATCGACGGGCCAATAAAGGTAATGTTGCGCTCCTGGCAACGACGAATTAATTCGGTACTTTCTGACAAGAAACCATAACCGGGGTGGATGGCATCGACCTTTGTTTTCAACGCGACGCCAATAAGCACTTCAGCATTCAAATAACTTTCAGCAGCGGCAGAGGTCCCGATATATACCGCCCGATCAGCTTCACGCACATGTTTTTCGTCGCGATCAGCATCGGAAAATACCGCGACAGATTCTATACCCAGAAGTTGGCAGCTACGAATAATTCGGCAGGCTATCTCTCCCCGGTTAGCAATCAGCAATCGTTTAATGGGTTTCATTTTTCATTTTCCAGCTGGCGTGGTTATTCACTGTTGTTACTCGGATTTGGTTCGATAGTCGAATGCAGCTTATTACAATTGCCAATTTCGATAGTTGCACAAAATTCGGAGTAATAGATATCTTACATCCGATAGACGTAAGAGCGGCCTTCCACCGGCGGTTTAGTCGCCACAATAGCCAGGCATAAACCGATAATATCCCGTGTCTGTCCAGGTTCAATAAGGCCGTCATCCCATAGTCGGGAGGTAGCGTAATAAGCGCCACTCGCTCTTTCATAGATTTCCCTCGTCTCCTTCTCCAGGATAGCCAGAGACTCTGGAGTGGCTTTACGGTTGACGCTGCTTCGTGCCAGTTCGGTCACCACGTTACAAGCAATATCCGCACTCATCGTGGCGACAAGCGAATTTGGCCAGGCAAATAAAAAGTCAGGGTGAAAACCGCGCCCACACATACCATAGTTGCCAGCGCCGTAAGATCCACCAATCACCACGGAGAGGCGCGGTACTTTCGCACAGGACATGGCATAAACCAGTTTTGCGCTGTGCTTGGCGATACCACCGCGTTCCGCGTCTTTACCCACCATGAATCCGGGCACATTATGGAGAAACAACAGGGGGATATTGCGCTGTTCACACAGCTCAATAAAGTGCGCCGCCTTTACGGAGGCATCGGAATATAACGGGCCATTATTGCCGATAATACCAACGGGATAGCCGTATAAATATGCGGTTGCACAAACGATGCTGAGACCCCATTGGGGTTTAAACTCCTTTAGATCACTGCTATCAACCAAACGTGCCATGATTTCCCGCACATCATAGGGGTGAGCAGGATCTTTGCTGATAATACCTCCGATCTCGTCAATGGAATAAAGCGGGGCCGTTGGTGCCTGGACGCGTTGATAATTGGTTGGAGATCGATTCAGTCCGGCAGTGATACTTCTAAGGCGAGCGATAGCTTCTTGCTCAGTCTCGGCGATGTAGTCCGATACACCGGAAATTGTGGTATGCATCTCTGCCCCACCCAGCTCTTGCGCCGTGGCCTCCTCATTAATCGCAACTTTTACTATTGAGGGTCCACCCAGGTGAATCGTGGCATTATCTCGCACCATCACCACCTCATCGGACAGTGCTGGAATATAAGCTGCGCCCGCGGTACTCACGCCGAATACTGCAGCCAGCTGTGGTAACCCCCTGGAGGACATATTACATTGCCGAAAGAAGATATTGCCAAAATGATCACGATCCGGAAAAACCCGATCCCATTCAGGTAGGTAGGCACCACCACAATCCACTAAATAGAGGCAGGGTAACATCAGGTTCTCGGCAATTTCCTGTGCGCGCACGTGTTTCTTTACTGTTTCAGGATAATATGCCCCGCCTTTTATGGTGGAGTCGTTCGCGACAATGACCACCTGAGTATCGTGAACAACGCCAATACCGGTCACTACCCCCGCGCTGTGAACACCACCGCCATATTGATCGTAAGCGGCCAAAGTTGAAAACTCTAAAAAAGGTGTGCAGGGGTCCACCAGCAAGTCAATCCGCTCTCTCGGGAGTAATTTCTTTCGCTCCCTTTGTCGCTTCATTACTTTGTCTCTGCCACCATCAATTGCCTCCGCAATACGCCGGCGTAGTGTCTCGGCCAAAGCGCTGTGGTATTTATAATTCTCGGCATAGACGTCAGTATTGGTATTGATTTTCGAGACGAATTTACTCATATATCAACCTGGTTGACTGGTGTTGTGTTTTTCTTCAGAGGAGAATGCGGGCAGGCGTGGCGGAGGCAAGTGACGCTCAATTTATGCTGGTAGTCTATGGCTTGCGAATCGACGGTGGCCAGTGGGAATACTTAATCGTATTTGGCTCACTTTCGGTTGCAATGCAAAAAGCTCAGCTCAACTCCATCATAGTCATCTGATGCAACGTGATGGCATTGTGGCATAAACATCGGGACGTCAAGGCAGTTCAGAAATTAATGCACCTGCCCCGGGATATTGCGCCCCCCAATGCCCGATGCCACCGCGGGAACCTCACGCGCCTACCACGCTGTGAGCTGCGGCATCGGGTACTTTCAAACGGCAGCGTGTACCGGGGGTGACCGACGATAGCTTTTTCGAACTATGTCTCGCTAGCAGTGGCGATTTGCTGGGCCGTACCACCCTCTTCCACGCCTTTGGTCTGGTTGGGTGCGTCACCAAACATGAATTTTGGTCTGAAGATGTAAGCCAGTGCCGGCATCAGGAACAGCGCACAGAATGCAGAAACGGAGAGCCAAAGCGCAATCAACATGCCCATTTCAGCCTGAAACCGCAAAGAGGAGTACAACCAAACACAAACACTGGCGATTAATACCAACGCTGTGACGAATACGCCTCGACCGGCGCAATGCAAGGAAATGGATATTGCCTCCAGAGGATCTTTGCCTAGTTTAATTTCGCTCATAATCCGGTCGCTGATGTACAGGGCATAATCCACACCCAGCCCGATACCTAGGGCCGCCACCGGCACAGTGTTAATATTCATACCGATATTTTGCCAGGCCATAAAAGCAAAAGTCACGAGGTTGGACAGTACAACCGGCACCATAAAGAACATACCCGCGATACTGGATCTGTAGACCACAATACACATCATAACCAGAATGAAGAGCGCCAGCGCGATCGATTGAATCTGACCGGATAGAATGACTTCGTTCACCGCGGCAATCACACCAATCACTCCGCCCGCCAAATGAATCTCGGCCATTTCCACCTTGGGGTTTTCTTTTCTAAATTGATCAATTCGGGCAATGGCGGTACGGATAGTACTTCCCTGGCGATCACTGAATAACAGTGTTACAGCCGCGTTACTGCGCTCGATATCCACGAAGCGATCGAGGTCGCCGGGTTCGGCGGCGTTCTCGAACATGAACATCAACTCACCATTTATCAGACTGTCTCCGCCCAATTCGGAATAGCGAAAATTACCTTCACGTAGCGTCATGTTCACCGCGGGCAGGATATCGGCAATCGACAAGGTCTCACCGATCTCTTTCTGGGCTTCCATGTAACGCTGGAATTGCAGCATGGTGTCCAGCACTTCAACATCCTTCGCCTGATTTTTGTGGTCACCACCTACCACCACAAACATACGATCGGCACCACTGAACTGCTTGTTGATGTCAGCAGAGTCCTGATTGTAGCGCGCCTCCGGCCAGAGAATCGGTGAACCGGGGTTGGCGTCACCCACTTTCAACTGTAATGCACCAAAACCACAGACCAGAAACACCGTCGCCGCCACGGCGACGACCAAATATCTGGCCCTGGTCTCCACAATACGGACACAATAATTCAAGAAAGGACGAATAACCATTAGGTCCAGATTCAGGCCGTGGGCATAGGATTTCGGTTTTTTGACCCAGGACAACAACACGGGTGTGAGAATCACCGAACTCACCGCCACCGTGGCGATCCAGACAACAGCCAATAGCGCCAGTTTCTGTAGTAATGGAATGGGACTGATTGCGACCACGGCGACACAGCCGGCATCCGTTCCAATACCCAACAGGCCGGGTCTAAAAAGATCCTTGAGTGTCTTTACTGCAGCATCGGACGAGCACAGTTTCTCCCCCTCTGGCACATTGTCAATCTCTTCATGAAAGCGGGTAACCATCTGCACCGAGTGAGAAACCGCGCGCGCGGTAATTAACATCGCGATCACCACTACCAACGGGTCGAAATGAATGCCGCACAGACGGGCCACACCCAGGGCCCAGATCGCGCTGATCACACCCGACAGAAGCGGCAAGAGGGTCCCTCGCCAGGTTCGATTCAACAAAAACAACAGCACAACAAAGATTGCCAGCGCAACCAAAACCAGCATAGAGGTTTCCGGAAGGAAGTAATTTACCCAACCATACAAAATGGGATTCCCGACCAGGCTAATCTCAACAGCGTCATCTTCGAGCCGCTCGACGAGTTCGTAGGCCTGTTGGTAGGCGAGGTTGTAGTCCAAAAGGTTGTCGAAAAAATCAACCGTGACCAATGTCGCTGTCAGATCACCTGAAACATAAGGCCCATAGACTATCGGATTACGCAGGACAGCTTGTTTGAGCTCCTCGATTTCCGCGTCGGACTCCGGCAAATTCGGCCACATGTAAGGCCGGCTCTCGATACCTTCGGTGGAAGCACGGACCTCTTTGAGCTTCTTGCCCGCCAGGGAAAAAATCTGGAATTCATTGATTGCATCTATTTTGTAAAGGCCTTGGGTAAGCTGTTGAATTTTTTCCAGCACCGGCATCTGAAAAATATCACCTTGCTTGCTTTGAATCATGAAGCTGATGATATTGGTGCCCCCAAAGGTTTGCTTGAATCGCTCGTGAACCTGGATATAGGGGTGGGAACCCGGTTGCAAATCGTTAAATACCGTCTTGACCTCTATACGGTACGCAAACACGGCCAGTATTGCGGTCACAATGAAGACCAGCGTCACAACCATCTTTCTGTAGTCTATGCAAAAACGAGCAAATTTCTCTAACATCTTACCCTCCAAGACCCACTCCACATCAGAGTGATGCGGATTCACCATAGCCATCTAATTATGTAGTTATACCTATAATTGGGCATTAATTGCCCAAAGTGGTATATTTATTACCTTCGTAATCCACAGTACAAACATTCGCGCCGACCGCAATCACTCCGTTGTCAAGAACGGCTAGCTCGGTGTGCGACGAAAGATCGATTGGAGAAAGATTGCTCGCAGAGAACTCTGTTAAATCGCCGCTGAACCTGACCCATCTGCTCTTATTTCCAACTGTCACCCATTTGTTAATTTGTTCCGACCACTGCACATCCATCAGGTGTTCCGTGTTACCGGAAATATCGCTACTAATCATTGTCCAGGTCTCACCGGAGTCCTCTGTCGCCAGGATGACGCCATCCAGGCCAACAATAACACCGTGTTGTGGACTGCGAAAATCGATGGCTGTGAGACTGCTCGGGCTATCTGTGTAGTCATCCTGCCACGTCTGTCCGTTATCCTCGCTCCTGAATATACGGCCATATTCACCCACCACGAAGATCTTGCCGTCGTCGAGTTTGATCAGGTCGTTCATGATGACGTCTTCTTCTTCACGCATACGCGTCCACGTTCGACCATAATCAACGGAGTGGAGAATCATACCCAACTCGCCGACGGCCCAGGCCTCACCGTCCGCATAGGTATGCACTCTGATTAATTTATTCGCGATTTCCGATCTGGGTACATCAATCTCATCCCATGTCTTGCCACCGTTCTCGGTGACCAACACAATACCGCCATTACCAACAGCGACTGCGTGGTCCGAATCCCAGGCAGAAATATCCTGCAGGTGTTTTTCAGTAGTGCTGTCTTGCCCGGACCAGGTTTGGCCGGCGTCTTCTGAGCGGAGTATCTTGCCATAGTTACCCACGATCCACAGTGTTTCAGAAGTCAGCGCCGCAATTCCATATATTTTATCGCGATCTTCGATAGCCGGGGGAATAACCACTTGCACATCGGGCGTGGGTTTCACGAAGATCCCGGCCCACAACAGGGTCGCCACAATAGCCCACGGCATACATGACAAGAAGAAAGATAGTAACTTGGAGCCCAGACTTTTCTTTGGTCCCTGCGCCGTAGACATTTGCATTTCTCCGGATTTGGTATCTGTGGTGTCCATATATCTCCTCAAGACTCTCGTGCACCGCGCACTAAACCACCAAATGTGGGGCAGCAGCGAGCTCAGCCTGCAATCCAGGCCGCTAATTCCAACGGTTTCGATCGGGGAAATAGCTGCCGGACGGCGGACTAGCGCTTGTCCGGCAGTTTTAGATTAAGAGAACTTGGTGTCGCGCGCTATTATTACTAGCGCGCTATTTTTATTAGTTGTTTGAGTGTCACATCATCCTCTTCCACACCGGCGGGATTGGCCTTCATATTTGAAGACCAGGTGGTGGAAAAGTTAGCTTTGTAGTCAATGACGTGTCCAACCACGGGCATTATCGCTTTATAGCCATCATCTCCAATGTCCGGACGATTTTGGAAGATAAAGAACTTCCAGAACTTACCGTTCTGGTCATAAGCTTCGCCCAGATAGGGACGTGGCCAATCCACTTCCATGTAAACGATCTTTTTGCTGTATGGATGACCTTCGGGAGGCACTCCCTCCACAACAAACACCTCGCGCGGCTCCCATTCAATGTGGCTGGCTGGATAGAAATGGGGTGGTGTATCCATTGCGACACTTGGAAATTCTTTAATGGTGTTTTTGTGAGTCAGGTCAACGCTCAGCAAAGGGCTGTGCGCGACCGCAAACACCCAACGTCTTTCCAGCAGTGTGTTGGACTTGTACTTGGTGGGCACCGCATCCCAGATATCCCAATCATCGTAGAGCTGCACCGTACCGCCAATGGGGTCCATCCAGGCACTACCGGTCAAACGACGGGCGCGGCGTACAGACTTCAGGTACGCCCAGGTATCATCCGGTTTAGACGCACTGGGATCGTTATAGCGGATAGAAAAGGTACCCAGACCTTTAATATCCTGCGGACTGGTGGCCACCAGAATTGTTTTTTGCATGATGGTGCCGTCACCTTCGGAAACAGGGCCACCATCCAGGCGGCCTTCCATGTAGTAGCGACGAGACCACCAACGCTGAATCCGCTCCACGCCCTTCTCACCGTCAATAAACACGAAGGAAATATGGCGCAAATCCATTGTGGCACCGTAGGTGGGTCCACGCAGGTTCCAGATGATTTTATCACCCGCGTGAGGATCATTGATATCAATGTCCTGCGGATCGAAAAACATACCGGCTGTCCACCCGGTCGCCTGACGGGTCACGGGGTCAAATTTAACCTTACCTTTATTGGCCTGAGTCGCAGCCATATATTTTTCGTCCATTTCGATTGGCTCGGAATGACGAATTTTCATGGTCAGGTTGCGCTCTCTGATCATCCACTCCAGGCGCTCGGGAATCATAGATCCGACAGTTTTACCTTCGAACATACGGTCTTTTACGTCATCATAGTTGTCTGCCGAAATCACAGTGCCGGCTGGCAGCTCCTCCTCAGCGAATGTATGTAGCGATAGGCCAGCTGCGAGCCCCAAAGCCAATGATGTAGCAATCAATTTATTAAGCATTTTTATACTCCCGTTTTAAAACTGTCTTGTCAGCTTGAATACAAGCTGATTGTCATCAGCAAACCAGTCAAAGAGTGCCGCTTTATTCTCTCTCATGCCCAGCAAGGGGTTGCCCTTCTCTGGATCACAATCGCTGAAGTCCTTCTTGGCGGTGCCACAGACTTTCTTTTTGGAGTCGCTCCAAAAAAGATCCGCTTCGACTTTTAAACGCCAGTTGTCACCAATCACAAACTCAACGGCCGGAATAGCAAAACCGCCGCCGTTACCCACGTCGGTACCGATGACAAAGGAAGGATTGATCGTGTCACGCCTAAAGTTCATCAGTGTGAAGAAAGTGAGGTATACGGTGTGCTCGTCCTTTTCGTGACCGAATGAAGCGAACTCCACGATTTCGTCATCGTCGTCATAGGAGGTTATCCAGGTATCAAATAACTGAACACTCGACAGAGATGGCCGGTTGGTGCCCAGTAAATTCATCAACTTAAACTCCTTATCGATACGGAGCATCGCATTGATCACATCTTTTTCCTTCACACCCTGCCAACCCGGCAGGTCAGACTGCAACTGGCCGTAGTTAAAGGGCGTGTTAGGTACATAAGCGACTTCCGCACTCAGGGTGGAGTCCAGCGTCGATGAATAACCATTGACGGTAAAGCCATACACATCGATCTCAGGATAAATCCAGTCACCCAGAATCGCCCCATTGTCCGCCGTATCCCCGTATGGAATGGGGTCGGAATTAATGCCAAAGGCACCGTTCAGTGCCGGGTTCGGGTTCATAGTGGGTCTGGGCATAAACGTCTTGAGGTAGGCGAAGGAATAACCAATCGAACCCAGTGTTCCACCCCAGCGGATGCCGTAGGTCCAATCGGACCAATCACCTTTATTATGGTCGGTTTCATAGGCAGTCGTGAATTGAGTAAAGTCCACGCCCCGATAAGGATGCGGAATCCACCGACCACCCTCGATATTGAAACTGCTACCCATGTCCTCATCGCGATCCAGGCCGGGACGGACAAAGAAATTCAGGGCGCCATCAAGGTCATAAAATTCAATATTGAAATTGGCCAAATACAGCGGTTTACGCCACTCCTCATTGTTTTCAAAGAACAGGCGCCAGCGCCAATCAAATCCGTGCACCAGGTCCATCGCCTGGAAGAAATCACTTTCACCCCACACCAACTGTTGCCGGCCTAAGCGTACATCCACCTTATCGAACAAGGTGAAGTCGACGTATATCTCGCGCAGCCAGTCCTGGAACTCATGGGTGTCGTATTGCTCCATCCAATCGTCGCCGCCCGGCCCGGAATAATCCCCTGGGAGTCCGGTTGAATCCGCTCGTTTTTGCAAATCCTTGAGGTAGTTGGTCTTATATTCCTTATCAAGACGACCGACAGCTTTCCATATCAATGGGCCTGTGTAGACATCCAGGTCCAGTAACAGGGTACCGCGCGCCATGGTTGCTTCCCACTTGTCATCGCGTTTAGTTTCATCGTGATCATTTAAGCTGACGCCGACAGTAGTGCGCACGTAGCCGCTCAGGCTTGCACTATATTCATCATGATCTTGCGCTTGCGCCGTGCCAGCAGCGATACCGCAACTTGAGCACATTAATATACCTACAGCTTTGGCTATGCTTTTGTTTAACTTTTTATTCATATAAAACCCCCGTTCTCCATGAGAAATATGACTCGTATTAACGCATCTACCCAATCCTGGTTAACAGATTGTACGATGTGCGCTACTTCTTATATATCACGAACACATGAAATGCAATACTCATGCCAGTATATTTCCAGGGCAAATTAACGCTGGTAACTCACTGTACTAAAAGGATTTATTGGTTTAGAGGGGCAACCTCGGAAGCGCCACCCAGGCGTCCAATAATCGAACGCTCTCGAATCAACATCGAACAGTAGGAGCAACGTACAAACAGGCCAAGGCGAAGCTGTGATAACTCTAGCCCATTGTTTTTATTAAATATTCTATATGCCACAACCTCGCGAATATACAGGACTGCGAGCTCGCTCTGGTACGCAAGCAGTGAACTGGCACAATCGATTCTTTGTGTGTTAACCTCAGATTCGCAGCTCGTCGATATCGTTGCGTTATTGTATCGATCAAATGCGTTGTAAATAATTATAAGATGGCGTTCTACACCCAGCTTAATAAGGCGGCTCGAAATGACCAGGTTAGGCACCAGAACAGACCAGTCCGGCGTTGGCGTCCATTCGCAAAGGGAAATTGACAGTGCGTGGGATAGCTTCTTGAGCGCCGGTGGCGGTGTAAGAGACCTATCTGTACGTAATTTAATTGCCCTTTCCTGGGAGCGATGTTTATCCCAAGGCGTAGATCCGCAACTACATACCGCCCCCATTTTAGCGCCAAACGAAGATGCTCTGTACACAGTAAAAGCGAAGAGCAATGACCTCCTGGAATGCGCACAACCGATCCTTCAGCAGGCGCGAGTATTTCTACGCGATCTTGAGACCCTGCTATTTATGACTGATTACCGGGGCATAAATTTGGAGGTCGTTGGGGCTCCCCAGACAATCGAGGCTGCGCGCGGCATAGGCCTGGTGCCAGGCGCGGATTGGAAAGAAGCGGCGTCTGGCTCTAATGCCGTAGGTACCGCTATGGCGACACGCAAACCAACACAAGTCCACGGCGAAGAGCATTTTTGCCAGGGTTTCAAACCCTGGACCTGCACCGCCGCGGTCATCGCAGACCCCTATGATAACCAGATGATCGGCTCGATTGATGTATCGGGGTTACGCAGCGTGTTTGACAGGTTTCATATCCCGTTGGTCATGGCGTGGGCTGGCGAAATTCAAAACGCGTTGGCCAAGAAAACATTGGAACAGTGGTACATTATCCAACAATACAGCAATGGTAATGTTGGTGATTTCAGAAGATCCGAAAAATTATTATTTGACCTCCAGGGCCGGTTGATCAACAGCACAAAAAATTCCAAATCGGCGCTTGATTTACTGGGTATGGACTATGATCCCGAGTCGAAATGCCGCTTATCTTTTGAACGCTTTGGCGGTGAGGAAATCCTCTATCCACACAATGATGGTCAGTGGTTACCCGAAGATTGGGTGGAACCGATTGTATGTAAGAATGAACTACTGGGCTTCCAGTTGCACCTGCCTTCCAACAAACTTGCATCTCGGCGAATCAAAAAAGGCGGTAAATCACGCCTGGACACCGAGTCCAGGCTTGATCCATTCAACAATATTGTTGGAGTAAGCGCATCAATTAAAACCAGCACTGACCTGGCACGCAAAGCCGCCACCACCCCTCTCCCGGTGCTTCTCCTGGGAGACACCGGGGTTGGCAAGGAACTGTTTGCCAAGGCTATCCATGAATCCAGTGATTATGCCGACGGCCCTTGTATCGATTTGAACTGTGCCGGATTCGCCAGCGAAATTTTAACGAGCGAATTGTTTGGCCATGTCGAAGGCGCGTTCACAGGTGCCAAGAAAGGCGGCATGAAGGGGAAGATCGAGGCCGCGAACGGTGGTACGCTTTTCCTGGATGAGATTGGTGAAATGCCCCTGGACATTCAACCCATATTCCTGCGGGTCTTGCAGGAACGTAAAATCTATCGCGTGGGGGACATTAAACCAATTTTCGTTGATTTCAGACTCATTGCCGCAACCAACAGAGATCTTAAAAGGGATGTTGCCGAGGGCCGGTTCAGAAAAGACCTGTACTATCGCCTGGCCACAATCACCATCAACCTCGATCCACTCTCGGCGCGCCCGGAAGATATCGAAGGTATTGCACAAGTAACGCTAGAGAAAATCCAGAAATCCCATGCTATTGTACCCAGATCCTTTTCCCCACCACTCATAAAAGCTTTGCGCGCCATAGAGTGGCCCGGCAACATCCGGGAACTGATTAATGTGATCGAATGCATGTCCTTCATGTCACAGAATGAAACGCTGACGGTGGATGATTTACCAGACGGCTACAAACTCGGTGAGGCTGGCAGCTGTTTTATACCAGACCCCGGTCAAACCAGTTGGGAGCCCGGCAGTCTGGATTCTGCCGAACAGCACGTAATCGAGTCAGCCATTATGCAGTCCGGCGGAAATATGACCCGGGCTGCCAAGCACCTCGGTATCGCCAAGAGCACACTCTATCAAAAGATAAAAAAATACGGCCTGGAAAAGACGGGCTAGTGTAGCCTCATTCTAAACGAGCTTAGATTGCCTACCGTCGATTGTCACACCCCGGTCGCTATTAACTGCGGGGGATCAAACCAAATTTGAGCGTTGCCTGTGGTCAGTACTGCAGCGACTGAGCCGGATTCCTCAGGTTAAGCTTTCAGGTCTGCAAGTGTCTCCAGTACTGTTTCGGGCTTGGCATCGGCTGGAATAGATAAATAGTAAAAACCAGCCTCCCGTATGGGTAGCCCATCGACACCGGCCGCTTCCCACAGCGGCTGTGTTATATCCACCCCCAAGGCATTATCCATCGATGCCGACTGCGCCGGCACGACCACGAAGGCGATATCATCCGGCACGTTGAAACTATCATCGACGACTGGCAGGTGCACACCCACAGACCAACGGTAGTGCTTGGCGACGTTGTACACCGGTTGATACCAACTGAGCTCTTCGCCGGTCGCCGGCATCAGCTCAGGATCTTCCAGTAATAATATGCCAGATAGATCCGCTTCACTGAAATACCTCAAATAGTCAGCCACGTACATGGAAGCCGTGTCCACACTCATTTCGTCAGGCTCTACCTCGATCTCATTCGCCGCTTTATGCGCTTTGACCAGCAATGATCGTGGCGAAGGCATTACCAGCACCATCGGCACCGATTGACCATAGTTGTTACCCAATGCGGTGATGACCTCGGCCAGCAATTCGCGCGGTTGGTAGGCTCCCAACATAGTCTTTAATGCTACGGTCACCCGCCGTTTGCCAGCCATTGCCGGTATAGCCTCTTCGTCCTCTCGCATCCAGTGCTGAAACATGTCCCACACATTCAGCACAACGACATCGGCTTTGACCAAACCATGCGCTTGACTATAGTAGGACATGTATGTGGCAGGGGTAGTCCATGGACTGTCACCCTCCCCCAGAAGTAGCTTTTTGGTGTAGGCATCAAAGTCTATCCAAAGCCTGGGAGATTCTCCCTCGCCAGACAGATAGCTCACCAGATCAATCGCCATAACTACTTCCTTGTATCCGTCGCCTGAATACCCGACTGGGCTCTTACCGCATCAAGCTCAGATTCCAACTCGGCGATTCTTACGTCTCTCGGATTGGTGATATAAATTGGACCAGGATTTTTGGGATCACGTTTGTCATCTCTGCTGCCCGCGTAGACTACATCGTAATCGCTGTTCCATGATCCATAAAAAGGAATGTCAGCGGGCGGTTCTTGCTGAACATGCTGCTTGACAAATTTCGCGTACGGCACTCCTTGCTTCTTGCGTATTTCCCTTTCCTTATTACGCAGCTTTTTGGTTTCCTCTTGGTCAACAATTAATGTGTCCTCATCCAAGACCACTTTGTAAATCTTCATGGCCCATTCCGGAGTAATCAAGGACTCTTCGATATCCTGGATGACCAGGGCAGGGTCCCGCTCGTAGGGGTCACCGTAACCGCCGCCCGAACCCTGGGAAATCATGTACAACTCACCGCGCTTGGACAGGTCAAAACCCAGACCCATGTGATGGGTGCTGTACTTGGCGTTGTCGAAGGGCTCCTCGTTCATGATTTCCGGAATTGAGTGCTTGAATTGTCCCGGGTTGTTGAGCAGCACATCATAAACATCGACGTCCTCTACCTTACACAGAGGATAGGAACCGCAGGCATAACCGCCAAACAGACCTTGTATCGCAGGCGTTTTAGAACCCACGGCAGTTGTCATAAAACCCCACTGGTCGCTGTCTTTGGTGGAGACAATCATGGTGTATCCCATGCCGCCCCGATACTTGCCCGGTGCCTGTGTATTGGTAGTCATTTTCTTGGAGACCAGTTGCAGGAAGGGGACTTCTTCCTCGTTCATTTCCTGCTCCCCGATGTCTGCCATAGACGCGAAAATTGGCGCCAAAGCATGTTCACCATCCAGGTTCATCCTGGCGCCACCACCCATACCGTTCAGGTCGGCACACAGGTTACCCAACGTTTCACCATGCTGGTTTACACCGCCCCAAATAAACGTGTTAATCATATTAAACCATGGCGAGAGAACCCGAGTGTATTTCTGCGGGACGCTGTAGAGGAACTTGGCCGCCGCGTGCTGGGCGACGGTAAAGCAGCAAAAGATGGACATGAGACTCTGTGAATTCGGTGCGTTGACGCTGGCGTCTACAATCGAGCAATTTGGCGTAATCACTTCAATCGGGGAAAAAGCCGCCTGGCCACGAGGCAGATCCGGCCATATGTGGTTCAAAAAAGCCTGAGCAATCATTCCTTTCGCCCCCGGCAGGGCTGTATTGATAGCCCGGTTGGTAATTTCGGGGCTCGAGCCGGTGAAGTCAAAAATCAACCGATCTCCTTTTTTGATAACCGCCACATTGACCTTGATCAAGGCATTTTCACGCAGAGTACTGTCCATCGTGACATAGGTACGAACAGTCATGTCCGGCCACTCAGTAATGCGACGACGAACCTCGGTCATCACACTCTCGTTGGTATAACGCAGACAGGCAGTCAACGCTTCAGGGCCGTCAGAGGACAGCACTTCCTTAATACGTTTTTCCAGGCGCATACAGGCAAAAAGTTTTACTTTCATATCCTCATACTGCAATTTTGGTTCGCGCACCGAGTTTTGCAGAAAAGTGAGTATATCCCTTTTGATCTGGTACTTTTCAACCACTTTGAACGGCGACATTTTCAGCCCTTCGTCAAAAGGAGTCTCTGCCATTGACGGCATACCACCCGGCTCGATCGCACCGTTTTCACCCTCGTGAACGGTAGAGGCCACCCAACACACCAACTCTCCTTCGTGAAAAACCGGCAGAATCATACTCTGGTCGGTGTTGTGAACATTGCCGTAACGGGAGTCGTTATGAATAAACCCATCGCCTTCACTTACGCCAACGGTGGGTTCATCCACCCAGTTTTTGATTATGAATTTGATGGGATGGTGAACCAGGGCGGAGAAAATCAGTACCCCACCGGCACTGCCAATGGTCAAGTCACCAGATTTCGAATAGATACCAGTGATCACATCTCCCCATTTTGCACCGGGCGCCGCACCCATTTGCTCAACCATCTCATAACCTTCATCCGCCGCTGCACTCAGCCGATCACGGATGGAAGACATCAGGTAGGCATCATCGGCATATTTTTCCAAACACTCAGCTTCGTGCTCAGTGCAAGGCAAAATAGTATGATCGCGCATAATCTCGGGGTCAGGCCCAAGAAATAAAGTTGTTTCCTTCAGGAATTTTGCAACCAGTTTCTGATCTTGAGTATCAACTTCTATATCTGTAGATTTTTTGTTCATGATAAGGCTACCCCTATTTCTATATTAGTGTTTCGCTTCCACGCGAAGGAACCAAACCGCACCTTGCTCCGCAGACACATATTTCCAGCCTGGCTCAATCAAGTAAGTGGTTACGTCGGAAGCAACAATACCCGGTCCAACAATTTCCGTTCCCGGGGGGATGTCTGTTTTCTGCCACACAGGTGTATCCACAGGCTTACCGTCGCCTGGGAAATAACAGCTGCGGATCTGGGACGGCTCAGGTGGCGCTTTACGCTTACTTTCGGCCACCGGCTTGATGTGCTTGAAGTGAACCGTATCGTGCTCAACATAAGAAGCAACACGGATGGTATTGATACGAATACCGGCTTCCGGCGCCTGACTGCCCTCACCGAAACGTTTACCGTAGTCTGTGGAAAACTGGTCCAGAATGTTCAATACATCAATAGCTGACTCGAGGCTATGCTTTGGCACCACTACAGTGGTTTGCACCAACTGGTTACCGTAGCGCATATCCAGTTCCAGCGAGTGTTGAATGTCTTTCTCTGCAATACCCTGTCTTAACAGGTCGCTTTCACCACGCGCACTCAACTCGGCAACAATATTGCTGAAACGATGGTAGTCATCAAATACCTTGCGGGAATTTGAATCATACAGAACCATGAACAAGGACGATTCGTGTATATGCATCTGGTGCATATTTCCGGCGCCCACGGCCGAGAACACCGAACTCATTGGTGTTGCCAGAATCTTGTCGATCTTCAGATTGCTGGCGATGCCACAACAGTGCAGAGGCCCATTACCGCCATAAGCCAACATGGTAAAGTCCTCGGGATCGTAACCGCGCACCCTCAATTCGGTGTGCAGACCGTTGGCCATATTGCTATCTACTTTTTCCTTGATCATCAGGGCTGCTGCTACAGGCTCGACATCCAGGTCGTCACAGAGATGTTCTTCGATGGCAAAGGTCGAACGCTTGGAATTCAGCGGAATGCTCCCACCGGCATAGTTTTCCGGATCCAGATAACCCAGCACCAGGTCAGCATCGGTGACCGTCGGGCTCATACCTCCCCGATCGTAACAGGCCGGACCAGGATCCGATCCCGCACTCTTTGGCCCCACCGCAACAGTATTGTACATACGATCAAAGGATGCGATGGAACCGCCTCCGGCGCCCAATGTTACCAGGTGAACCATGGGGACAGAGACTAACCAACGATCAATAACGGGGTTAAAGTCGTAGTGCTTGATGCCGCCTTCGACCACGATGCCTATGTCGTAACTGGTGCCGCCCATATCGGTGGCCACAACACTACCGAGATCCGCTTCTTTGGCCAGGTGCTCCGCGGCACTGATACCCGAAACGGGTCCGGAGTGGATAGTTTGCAGTGCGTCCGTTGAATTCAGCTGAGCCATTCCACCTGAATTATGGATAACCAACATGGGTTTTGAATAGGAATGCGAGCGCAGGTTCTGCTCCAACTGGCTCATCGCATGGTACATGGTGGAATGCAGATAGCCGTCAACAATTGCCGAGGTGGCCCGTACATACTCACCCTTACGACCCGCCACCCGGTGGGACAGGATTACCGGAATGGAGCCCAGCAAATGCGTGGGATATTCATCCAACAAAATCTCTTCAACCCGTTTTTCGTGTTCAGGATTGACCACGGAATTCACCAGACAAATCACGATGATCTGCGCACCCCTATCGACCAGCTTTCTGATCTTGATCCTGACATCCGCTTCGTCCAGCGGCATTACGAGCTCGCCTTCAAAGCCTAAACGCTCGCGCACACCCTCGATCATATGGGGCAACACCAGAGGATCCGGGCGATGCGCATCAGGCAAATTTTGCTTGCCCAGATCATCCAGTCCTTCACCGTAGCCGCGTGCACGACTCAGCGGCACTGTAGCTTCAAAGCCTGCAGTCACCAGCATGCCGATACGCGGGCCTTTATGTTCAATCAAGGCATTGGTGCCCAGAGTTGTGGCATAGCGCACTGAATCGACTTCAGAGAGTATTTCTTCCGCCGTAATATTCAGTTCGTTATAGGCCTTCTCCAGTGCTTCATTGAAGCCCAAAGCCAGGTTTTGATGCGTCGTCAACGCCTTTGTTTCGATGTACTTTTTGTCCCAAACCACAAAACAATCGGTGAAAGTACCCCCGATATCTACTGATATACGCTTCATAATTTTATTTCCTAAAAATCCAGAGCTGCTGTTCTATTTGCACAAAGGCAAACAACCTCTATTAATGATTGTGCTGATGCCGATCTACTGACACATCAGGTCCAGTACTCGGCTCAAGCATCTCTTCTCTGTGACTCCATTGTTCTTTCAGCGCATCCAGGTCAACCTCCATGTCATAGAGTGGCGCATGCCCTGGCAGTGCGTACTCAACCTCCATTTGGGTGCCGCAATTTGGACAATAGAACTCAAGAATGTTGACCCAATCGCCGTCCGGGCAGAAGGTAAAACGGTACTTATCCCGATCGATAACAGGCGGATGAATATCCGCAGGATCACGATGATGCACCAGCAAACCTTCTTTATAGTTACCTCGCGCCGGGCCAACCACGTGGTCACAAACACGACATTCCCAGTTTTCATCATCCAAATCTATTCGAAGATACTCGGTCATCAAGACTTTCATTATTTAGCCCCCTTACTCAAACAGATGTCACCCAACTCGGTCACAATAAACTCCCAGCCATCCTCTACCAGGCAGGTAAAGTATTCCTCTTCGATCACAGCTGGACCTACGCCATAGTCTCCCGGATTCATGTAGTTAATCTCGTAGACGGGTACGTCTTGCCAACCCTGATTTTTACCCAATATAGAACGTTGCTTCGACGAACGCGCAGCGCTGACCTTTTCAACGTCGGCGTGTTTATCATCTTCGGTCTTCAGGCGTTTCCTCGCTGAAACTTCGAGCGTGATGGCATCGGCATTGGTAAGCTCCTGAGGTATTGCTATGTTTGTGCCAAGCTGGTGAACCAATTCTTCAGAGTTCTTTTCACCCACGAGTTGAGCTGCTGTCTCATAGTCTTCAGGGGAAAAGCCTTCCGCGAACATATCTCGCTCGGCCCGCTCCAGAAGCTCCTCATACGCCTGGGCCAGAGTGGGCTGCTTGCTGTCCGTGAGCACCATTGCATAACTCTGACCGATATCACATGATCCTATGCCAAAAGCGCTGAATACAGCTGCAGTCTTGGGCACATATACGGTGTCTATACCCGCAATTTCAGCAACGCCACAGGCGTTCATCGGACCGGCGCCCCCAAAAGCCATCAATACTGTTTTGTCATCGATATCACCAAAAGTTTTCACCTCGTCACCGATTTTTTCCTCGTAGGCCGTGCGCAGTTGTAGCAGCGCCTCCTCAACGGAAATATCCAGGGGTGTGGCGATATTGTCGGCAATCGCGGCGCGAGCTCTTTCCACATCAAGTGCCAGACCACCACCAAAGTAGGTGGAAGGATCAAGTAGACCCATCAACAAATTGACGTCTGTCATAGTGGCGCTCTTTCCGCCACGGCCGAAACAGGCAGGTCCCGGCACCGCACCCACGCTTTCGGGGCCCACTTGAATGGCTCCGTCATTCACGGTCAGGATAGAACTTCCACCAGCTCCCGGGCTGGCAATTTCACACAATGCAAAGGAGATGGGCACGCCTTCAACTTTTCCTCGCCGCTGCTCATGTACCTTATGCCTAACCACCTGGCCTATATCCGTGGTAGTCCCACCGACATCCATTGAAAGCACATTAGTCAGGTTGTATCGTTTACTGAAAGCCTTGACCCCTTCCATACCCCCTCTAGGACCAGAGCTGTAGGTTTTAGCCGCAATCGTTTTGGCGACCCGGGATGCATCACCGTCGTTACGGAAAATCAGCAGTGGGTTTTTAGTGCGGTATTCACGCAATCGATTTTCTGCGTTGTAAAGGAAAGTTTCCATCGCAGGATGCAGGAACGAATTGATCATCGCCGTCCAGGCGCGGCGATCAGCCGAAATATCAGCTGCCAACTCACTGGCAAACAACATTGGGACAGCACCTAAAAGGTGGCGAGGATAGTTATCAAACGCCACTCTCTTATACAGCCTTTCATACATCGCAGCCTGTTCGACATCAAAGCAGACCACTACGCGGTTAGCACCAGCTGAAGTAAGGCGAGTGATTACCGTTGCGGTATCAGCCGCTTTATCACTGTCTTGCAGGTTGTCAAGATCAACTTCAACGACCCGATCAGCCACCAGGAAATCGTATAGATCTTCATCGTGGGCCCGCATACGCTTGACCAGGTCCGCGCTGCCTTTATTCGTAACTAATCCCAGTTTTGGCCCCTTGCGCTCACATATAGCGTTGGTGCCCTGAGTTGTAGAGTAGCGAATATGGTCGACTTCAACGAGCAGCCTGGCGACATCTTCCTCGCCATAGACCGCCTCTGACACAGACCGCAAACCATCAAAAAAACACTTACTTAAGTCGTATGGTGTTGTGATTGTTTTCGTTTTATAGAAGTTGTTGTCTTTTAGTACGCAGATATCTGTCAACGTACCTCCATTGTCGATATTCACTAGCATTCCCATACTGAGTTACCTTAAATTGTTAGCAGTGACTAATCAGGGTTAAAAATCTTCCCGCACAACCATCCATGTCGGACAAACCAACGGTCGGGTTGAGCACTCTGTGCAAACGTCGTGCCAATATGCCGCAGGCATCCATGTCCATTCCTAACCAGCGTCTGCCCGGACACTCGCTCGACGTCACTCCCGTGAAAGCAGAAATTCAGTGAATTCAAGCACTTGACCGGCGCCAGGCTTGCGCAGGGATGACAAATATCGGAGTTTCCGGACGGCCACTGGGTGACTCTTTTTACAATATTTTTATTCGTCAGTCAATGATTACCGGGGGCGACCAGTGTTCGAAATTCAATCTTGCGTATGGAAATGCTATGTCTGGTGTATTCCTGGAAAGGATCGGCCATTCCCTGTGAACCGCGCCTTGCCGCGAGCGCATCAGGCAGTGGGATGACCCTGATGGACGGCATGGAATCCTTCAACGGCGGCCCCACTCCAGCAAGGCATTACGGGCAGACGCAAGCAAGGGGGAAGCAATCAGGTATGTCCCGTGAACCTGGTGTCCCCTGGGCCACTGCAATGCTACAATCGCGCTCATCAGATTATATAACGTTGTCAACACGATAGGAGAGGAACAGATATGCAGGCCAGAGCTAATTCTCGACCACCTTCATACAGATAGGCAATGACGCCGATACCGCGGACGGTATTTCCGGCATCCCCGATCCCATCCCGGACAACGACTGTTATGAAGACACTTTTTGCCATACTGGCCCTGCTTACCCTGAGCGGATGCCCGAATACCGCCTATTTCGAACCCACACCGATCGCCCAGTCCGGCAAAGCCATGGTCTATATCTACCGGCCCGAAGCGACCAACCCCGGCAAGAAGCCCCTGCGCCTGAGCTATCCGGAGGTGCTGATGGATGGCACCAGTATTGGCTTCCTGAAGTACAACAAACACCTCGCGCTGGAAGTAGAACCGGGGAAACATGAGTTCGTGGTCACCGGCCTCACCCGGGGTGCCAAATGGGAACCCCGGGATCGTAAATATACACTGGAGGCAAAGGCCGGGAATAGTTACTTTATGCGATTTCGTGTAGAGTTCGACACCGCCAAAATGAGCCTCGGTACCTTTACAGGCCAGTACATCATCAATTTCCACCCGGTAGATGAAACGGATGCCGTGTACGAGATCAGGCATACCTCAAAGGCCGACGGCGAGTAACCCGGGCCAGGTAAATAAAGCGCACCCAAAATACGGAACTTGCAAAATGTGGGACTTTTTCTAGTTAAAGCCGCCCCGGGCTGATAGCATATCCGGCCACGTCTTGATATGGCGGCGATGACCATGTTTGAGCGAAACAAAAACAAACAGGCGGCCCCACCGGCCACAGACCCTGTTATAGCACAGCCCACCTCGGCATCCGTTACCCCTGCAACCGCGAGGAGTGTCGCAATGATTGGACCCAGCATAAAAATTAAAGGTGAAGTGACCGGCGATGAAGACCTGGTTATCCAGGGCAAGGTAGAAGGCACCATTGAACTGAGCGACCACGAGGTATCTGTGGGTCAATCGGGCCAGGTGTTTGCCGACATCAAGGCGAAAGTCATCAAGATCGACGGTGAGGTCACCGGTGATATCGCCGGGAATGAGAAGGTGGTTATCTCCAAGTCCGGAAATGTCCGCGGCAACATAGTGGCGCCGCGCGTTACCCTGGAAGACGGCGCCATCTTCAAAGGTAGCATTGATATGGATCCGGGTGACAACTCATCCGGTAAGCTTTCCTTGACCTCACAGCAACCTGCCAACTCTCCTACGCCCGATATCAAATCCCCAGGCCTGGACCTGAAAAGCGGCTGATGCCATTGCCGTTGTACTCGCTGACCGCCACTTGAGCCGACCGGTCTGTCATGCTATCGAAACGGCCATCCAGCGAGCCGATTACGCAACAGTCCAAGTTGCTGCCGTCCCTGTTTGAACATATTGATGAAGACCAGCGCCTGACAGTCTTTCACGTCGGGCTGGCGCTACCGGAAACCGTGGATTTTTTTTCGCGCTATCGCTGCAAGCTGCATTTTGTTGACCTGTTTGCGGAACTGCCCATAGTCTCCAATGAAGAAAACAATCCTTCGTTAGGGCAGCAGTTTGGTGACCTGCTGCGATTCTCGCCCGGCACGCGCTTCGATATCTGCCTGTTTTGGGATTTGTTCAACTTCCTGGACAGCGATGCCATAACCGCTTTTCTCAAGGAATTGCGCCCCTATTTGCACACCGGCTGCCTCGCCCATGGTTTTTCCGTACACAACCTCAAATCTACGCAGAGCGATCAACTCTACGGCATCAGAGAAATAGACACGCTGCGCCTCAGAGCCAGGCCGGCGGCACTTCCGGCTTACGCCCCGCACAACCAGGGGCGGCTGAAAACCTTACTCAGCGGTTTCACCTTCGAGCGCAGCGTGCTGTTACCCGATAGCCGGCTGGAACTGTTGTTACGCGCCAAAGCGTAAATCAATCACCCGCCTTGACAACCAGAACATCCTCCATAATCAGGTACCGTAAATCTGATTCGAAGAACATATCGAGCGCATCCGTGGGCGTGCAGACTACCGGTTCACCGCGGCGATTAAGCGAGGTGTTCAACACCACAGCATTTCCTGTCAACTTTTCCAGCTCTTCCATCAGCTCGTAGTAGCGTGGATTAAATTTCCTTTGCAGGGTCTGCCCACGCGCCGTACCGTCCTCATGCACCACTTCCGGTACACGGGTTTTCCACGATTCGTTGACCTCGAAGGTAAAAGTCATAAACGGCGCCGGATGATCCACTTTGAACATTTCCCTGCCGACGCGATCCAGCATGCTCGGGCAAAACGGGCGCCACCTCTCGCGGAACTTTATTTGCTCATTGATGCGATCGGCCACGCCTTTAACACTGGGGCAACCCAGTATACTGCGCCCGCCCAATGCCCGCGGCCCGAATTCCATGCGCCCCTGGAACCAGGCGACCGGGTCGCCATCGGCCAGTATAGCGGCAATCCTTTTTGGCGCGTCATCGATGACCTTGAATTCGGGCCGCCCCGGATGCGCCTCGCAAGCGGCTATCACCTGTTCATTGCTGAAGGCGGGACCCAGGTAAACATGCTGCATTTTTTCAACCGGGACACCGCGCATTTCAGAGACATAGGAAGCGGCGCCCACAGCGGTGCCTGAATCACCCGATGCGGGCTGTACAAATAACTCCCTGACCTCGGGCCGCGCGATGATTCTCTGGTTCAATTTTACATTGAGCGCACCACCCCCGGAGAACGCCAGCAGGCCTGTCTGGCGAATAATATCGCCCAGGTAATAATCCATCAGCTGCAAACTGATTTCTTCGTACAACTTCTGTATCGCCGCCGCATAGTGGATATAGGGCTCATCCGCCACATCGCCCTCACGGCGGGGCCCCAGCCACTCGATTAGTTTTGATGAAAAATAGAAACCCTTGCCTTTTTCCTTGTGGCGACGCAAGCCGATTACATTAGCCAGACGGGTATTGACCTCAAAATCGCCGCCGCCAAATTTTGCCAGCCGCGAAAGGTCGTACTTATCGGGATCACCATAGGGCGCCATACCCATGACTTTGTATTCCCCGTCCAGCATGTCAAAGCCCAGGTACTCGGTGATCGCGCCGTACAGGCCGCCCAGTGAGTCCGGGTCGTAGAATTCCTTGATCTTGTGAATCCTGCCGTTTTCGCCATATCCGAAAAAAGTCGTGGCGTATTCCCCTTTGCCATCGATACCCATAATCGCGGTTTTCTCCTTGAAACCGCTCAGGTGATAGCAACTGGAGGCATGGGCCAGGTGATGCTCTACTGGCTCGAATTCCAGACTGTCCCACACAAAGCCCAGCCCTTCCAGCATCTGGCGAACTCTGCCAACATAACGACGATAACGGCGGTTGCCGTTGAACAGCGCGTCAAGGGAGCGATCCGGTGCGTACCAGTAGCGCTTCGCATAATGCCACCTGGCCGGCGATGCAAGTCCAATGGGGGCGAAGGGTGCGGCGACGATATCAATATCAGATGGTTGGATGGCTGCTTGCTGTAAACAGAATTTCGTTGCCTCAACAGGCATCTTGTTCCTGGCATGTTTTTCACGGATAAAACGTTCTTCTTCGGCGGCAGCGACAAGCTTGCCGTCGACATAGAGCGCCGCTGACGGGTCGTGACCCAGCGCACCGGATAAGCCCAGAACGGTCAACGGCACGGTTTCATGCCACTCAAGGGAGGAAATAAAGCGGGGGGGGAATACGCGACTGCCACCACAGGGTGCGGCCTATTATAGCGGGGTGTCATATCGCCCAATGTACACATATTGACGGGAACATTCACATTCCATTGCTCACAAAAACAAGGAAATAGATTAACTTATCTGTTTTTTTGGAACAAGTATCCATGGTTCGACTTACTATCGGATTACACCTCGGGCCAGGCCTAAAGGTGGTAAACAGTTCCAGGGCCTCGCCGCTGCGCACTTGGTCTATATGGCCTATAATCAAAGCTATGAGCCGAATCTGTTCGACCAATCATAGATGGCTGTCGGCCGTGGTGTTGTTGTGCAACTTGTGCTGCCTGCCCGGCCTCGCCGCCACCGTTTACCGCACAGTGGATGAAGACGGCGCGGTCAGCTTTACCGACATCAGGCCCACTGGCGAAGTTCCGGTGGAGACCCTGGTGATCGACGCCCGGACGCCGCAAGTCAGCGAATCCGAGCGACAACGCCTGCAGGACATGCGCGCAACAACCGACCGCATGGCCTCCGACCGCATGGCACGCGAGAAACATCGCGCGGAGCTGCGCCAGTTCCAGGCCCAGACACAAGCGAAGTACCAGCCACAGTACCCTGTGGACGACAATTCCCGGCACATCGGCTATTCATCGGGATACTCGGGCTATTACAACTATCCGGCGCGACGGCCATGGAAACGCCAGCACAAACCCCGGCCAGAGCACCCCATTGCCGGACGCCCCATTGCACGACCACCGCTGCGCCTGCCCGTCCAGGGTCACAACTCAGATATCCGCGCCTCGCTGCCGGGCAACAATTACCCCGCATCGCTGATACGCAGGAGTTACGACCCCAAGGTCAGGGCCGCACTACGCAATTAACACTCCCCCTTCTCACCAGACGGACCCAATATGCTTCGGATAGGCCAGTTCAACCTGCTTGCTGTAATCGACACACGCGCTAACGGTGTGGTACTCGACGGCGGCCAGTGCCACCAGGTATTTCTGCCCACGGCGCAAGATCAGGTGACATATCAGCCGGGTGACCAGGTAGAGGTCTTTATCTACCTCGATTCTGTCGGCAATCTGGCCGCCACCACCGAAAAACCCCTGGCCGAAATGGGTGTGGTAGCCTGGCTGGAGGTGGTCGATGTCAACCAGACCGGCGCCTTTGCAGACTGGGGGCTGCCCAAAGATATCTTTATCCCCTATGCCGAGCAACAGCATGCGCTGCGCAGGGGCCAACACACACTGGTTAAAATCTATCTGGATAACCAGAACCGCATCGCCGGTTCCACGCGCATTGACCACTGGATAAAAGACGACTCCAGTGGTTTTACCGTGGGAGAGCAGGTCTCACTGATTATCGCCGACAGGACAGAAATGGGCTTCAAAGCGGTGATCAATCATCGTTCCTGGGGGCTGCTATATAGCAACGAACTGTTTCAGACCATACGCAAAGGACAGGTCATCGATGGCTATATCAAACAACTTCGCGCGGACAACAAAATTGATTTAACACTCAATAAACCGGGCTTCAGCAAAAACAAAATTGATGCCGTTGCCGAGCACATCCTGCGGGAACTACGAACGCAGGACGGGCGCTTACCACTGACGGACAAAAGCCCACCCAAAGACATCTACGCGACATTCGGGGTCAGCAAGAAAGTTTTCAAACAGGCCGTTGGTGCGCTGTACAAAAAACGGCGTATCAGCCTCGATGGCGACAGCATCAGCCTGATCAAATAGTTACTCACCGTCAGATAAAAATTCCATGCCGCCGCTGTCTATGTTCCGGGAAACTGTGATGCACGATGGGCGGGAACTAGTGCTCCAACGAAGACATATTATCGCGCAGCAAATTCAGGCAATGCAATATGCTTTCCCGCTCTTGTGTCGATATACCCATCAAGGCGTCACTGTAGAATCGTTTGATGAGCGGTTGTAACAATTCCCAACGTTTTATTCCCTCGCTGCTCAGGCGAATTTTCCTGGCGCGTGCATCATTTTTGTCCACTACCCGATCAATCAGGCCGGCGGCTTCAATACGATTCAGGGTACCGTTCAGGCTTTGCCGGCTGACCATGAGGTATTCCGACAACCCCCCCACGCTCATTCCTTCTTCTTGAGTAATCTGGTTTCGAGACAGGGCTCCCAGCACCGACCACTGCTGAGTCGTTACACCCAGGTCAGCGAGTGCCCTGGCCCCATGTTTGTGCATCAGGTTCGCGGCCTGGAACAACCGGAAGAAAATTCTGTTATCGAGCTCAACCGGAACCGGGGGATTGGAAGCCATTCTAGTCGCTTACCTGGTGAATGAGGATACTCCACAGCATTTAAAAATATGTAAATATATTGGCATATATTCGTATGAATAGATAGACTGGCGATCAGTTATCAGGATCACAGGGTGAGGGCAGTCACAGGATGAAGGGTTTGCAAGACAAAGTTGCCATCGTAACGGGTGCCGGAGGCGGTATAGGGCGCCAGATTTGCTTGCGACTGGCGCAGGCCGGAGCACAAATCGCGCTGTTTGACATCGATGCTGAAAATGCACGAGCAGTAGCTGAACACGTGACTGAGTTAGGTGTCAGGTGCAGTGTTTATCCAGTAGATATCGTGGATCACGATGTGGTGGGCGATGCCGTGCGGGCCGCGCGGTCACAATTTGGTAGCATTGATATATTGATCAACAACGCGGGCTGGGATCTGGCTGAGGAATTCGTCAAGACCACACCGGAACTATGGCAGAAAATCATAGCTATCAACTACGTGGGGCCCTTGAATCTGCACCACCACGTGCTGCCCGTCATGTTGGGGCAGGGAGCCGGAAAAGTCATCAATATCTCCTCGGACGCTGGTCGTGTGGGTTCCTCCGGCGAATCGGTGTACGCCGGCTGTAAAGCCGCCGTCATCGCCTTTGGAAAAAGTGTGGCCCGTGAACTGGCGAAATCCGGCATCAGCATCAACACCGTCTGCCCCGGGCCTACCGATACCAATCTGTTCAGGGATTTCGCCGGTGAAGGCGAGTTTGGCGCCAAAGTGCGTGCCGGCCTGGAGCGCGCTATTCCGATGCGCCGCCTCGGCCAGCCGGAAGATATTGCCGGTGTGGTGGCTTTTCTCGCCAGCGAGGACGCCAATTACATTACCGGGCAGACCATCAGTGTATCTGGTGGCCTGACCATGCACGGTTAAACACTTTATAAAGGACTACAAGGGAGACAATTATGGATTTTTCCCTTTCTGAAGATCAACACGCAATCCAGGCCGTTGCCCGCCGCTTTGCCCGCGAGCGCCTGCTGCCGGAATACCAGGCACGGGAGAGGGCGGCATGTGTGGACCTTTCCGTGAGAAAGCAGATCGGTGAACTGGGGTTAATTGGTGTTGAATTGCCGGAACACTACGGTGGCCTGGGCCTCGATGCGCTCACCACGGGCCTGATCATCGAAGCATTGGCCGAGGGCGATTTCAATGTAGCCTACGTTATTCTTCTGGGTGCACTGAATGGCCAGATTATTGCTGATCATATGGCGCCGGAAATTGCCGGTGACTGGCTTCCGGGAATTTGTCGCGGTGAGGTACTAGCTGCAATTGCGCTCACCGAACCGGGTGCCGGTTCCGATGCGGCGAACCTGCGACTTTCAGCTCAGAAGGTCAATGGCGCCTATATCTTGAACGGTGAAAAAACCTCTATTTCCATGGCCGACCAGGCCGATATTGCCATCGTTTTCGCGCGCACCGGCAAGGCTGAAGAAAAATCCAGGGGCATTAGCGCCTTTTTGGTGCCCATGGACGTCCCCGGCATCAGCAGCACCCGCTTCAATGATCTTGGCGAACATGCTGTGGGCAGAGGCTCAATATTTTTTGATTCTGTGAAAGTGCCGTCCGAGTATATGATTGGCGATGAAGGCATGGGCTTTGCCCAGGTGATGCAAGGGTTCGACTTCAGTCGCGCATTGATCGGTTTGCAGTGCATCGCTAGCGCCCAACAGTCAATGAAGGAAACCTGGCAATTCGTTAACGAGCGACAAGCTTTCGGGCAGGCCATCGCTGCATTCCAGGGAGTGAGTTTCCCGCTCGCGGAAATGGAAACATACCTTACTGCGGCGCGAGACCTGTGTTACAAAACGCTCTGGCTCAAAGATAATGGCAGGGCGCACACCTCCGAGGCCGCCATGTGTAAATGGTGGGCGCCCAAAGTAGCTTATGAAGCAATCTATCAGTGCCTTCTGACGCACGGACACAGTGGCTACAGCCGCGACTTTCCCTTTGAGCAGCGGCTGCGGGACGTACTGGGCCTGCAGATCGGCGATGGTACCGCACAGATAATGAAAATGATTATCAGTCGGCAAAAGGTCAGTCAGTACCGCTAATTAACCGTACATGTGTGCCAAATAGTTTGCGATAGTGGATTCATATCGCCTACAGCGCCCGTAAACAAAGCCTAACCGCATCGACACGGTTACAGCAGGCTCGGCGCCCGTTGTTCGATAGATTCAAGTGCCGCTTCGGTTCTCTTGAAGAAAATTATTTCCTATACCCTGTTTATTTATCTATACTTGACCTGCGTCAGCATTTTCCGACCAGCATTTATGTATGCTGCCCGGAGAGGTCGTAGTTTCAATGCGTCCGGGGTGATGGTTTAACCACAACTGCTAGAGGAATAATTATGAAAAACGTAAATAGCATACTATCGGCGGGTAGACTGAGAATTTCCATGACATTGGGTGTGGCGATGACAGCCGCTGCGTTGATCGTTGGAACCCCCGCCATGGCGGGCGAAGAGATCGAGGCCGCAGGCGAGAGACGCTACATGGACTATTGTGCAACGTGTCACGGTGCCGACGCGAAAGGGGCCGGGCCGTATGCGACGATGCTGACGAAAAAGCCCTCCGATTTGACCTTGCTGAGCAAGAATAACGGCGGCGCATTTCCTTTCGAGCGCGTTTTCGAGACTATCGATGGCCGTGATATGATCGGCGGCGCACACGGCAGCGAAGACATGCCAGTGTGGGGCAGCGCGTGGAAGGGCACTGGTGTCGCTTCAGACGCCGGCCTGCGTGGGCGCGTCCTGGAGATGCTCATTTATCTGAAATCGATACAGCAGTAATTGGGAGTCCTCCCCGATACAGGAGTTCGATAACCGGCAGGTCTGGTATCACTTGGTTATGCACAAAGGTGGTATTTGTTACCTGTCGCCATGTGAGGGGACTGGACGGGTGAGAACCCTATGAGGTGATGCGCTGTGCGCACCGGGTCATCTATCTATCCTGCGCGGCGGCGTGCACTGGACAGATGTAAGCGTCAATCGCACCACACCCTACCTCTGCACCGCTCAATGCAATCGGGCCTGAAAAGAGCCCCCAGGATAGCTCACCTTTCTAGATCCGGAAACGATACAGGACGAGGAAAACCTATGGGCGTGAGCTGGCATGTGTTTCTGGCAATGCGGCGGCCTTGCTTCCGATAGCAAAAAGGATCGCGCGATACAACGAAACCAGCAACAAAGGATGTCTTTACATGAAACTTTCACTTTACCTGCCCAACTTCCGCACCAATATTACCGTCAAGGAAATCGTTGATATAACCAAAGCCGCGGAAGAACTCGATTTCGACTCCGTTTGGTCGCTCGACCGTATTGTCGTCCCGGAGGCATCGGATCGGGAAGAACTGATAATGTCATTTGGTGGCCTGCCGGAGTTCCCCAAGTCGCTGCCGGTCGAATCAACAGGCGAATGGCTCGCGGGTCTGCCACTGATCCCTTATCTGGCCGCGATCACGAAGAAAGTGCGACTCGGAACGAGCATCATTGTCACACCGTACCGGGCGCCGGCGGTTCTGGCGGCCGAGCTCGCCACCGTGGATCAGCTCTCCGGCGGCCGTCTCAATGTCGGCGTCGGCACGGGTTGGATGAAGGAGGAGTTCCAGGCCGCTAACGCCGCGCACATCTTCGCCAAAAAGAACAAACATGTGCGCGAGACTATCGAGGTCATGCAGGGCATTTGGAGCAATGACCTGTTCGAATACGAGGGCGAGTTTTCCTCGTTCCAGAAATGCGGCTTTGGCGCCAAACCCGTGCAGAAACCGCACCCACCGATCTTTTTCGGTGGGCTGTTAAAGCCCGAGACAACGGCAAAGCGTATCGTCAAATACGGTCTCGATGGCTGGATTGGCGCGATGGACACTCCCAAGGCCATTGCGACCTGGCGGGCCACCATCGCGGCAGAGCTGGAAAAGACTGGTAACCTTCACTTACTGGATGATTTGACGATATCGAGCATGAATACCTTCGAGATTACAGCTGAAAAAACGGACCAGACGGATCGGGGCAGACTCACGCCTACACTCGTCGGGACTGTGGATCAGATCACTGACAACCTCAAACGGTACCGGGATGCCGGCCTGACAATGCCAATACTGTGGCCGCCATTTAGTGGTACGCCGACGTCAAAAACCATCGACGACATGCGGCGGTTAAAAAACGATATCATGCCGAAAGTCCTCGCCTAGTCGTCTCTCGAACAGGTCGGCGGTGCACCGCCGCCACCGAAGGGCCGCGATAAACCCCTTCGTTTCGGCGGCCCTGCGTAACACTTGATATTCAGACAGAATAATCGCCCCATCGAGGCGAGGCGATGGTTGAAATTCTGCCGCTTTACGCCACGTTGATAACTGCGGACGAGTTTGTTGCCTCATCCTGATCGAATGCCTGGATGAGCGTAAGCATCATGCAGGCAAATCGCTATCTGTCCCAGACAGATCGCGATCTTTAACCCCCCCCCTACGATTACCTGCCTGTCCTGATGGTGCTCGAGTGGCGCGTGATCGGTTACGGCGTGTTATTTGCGGCAAGCCCAATGTCACGTTATTAGATATTTGGATAGACCTGCGACACACCCGGTTATTAGACGCCTCAATATACCAAATAAGTATTGACAGCAATTGATACTCCGTGCTCTGCTTGGCGTCGCGCTGGTCGCTTACGCAAAATAGTGGAGGAGCCATATCGATGTTCGACACGTCCTGGATGAAACGCTGGCAAAAAGCCGTAAATAATGATGGGCCGATGAGTTGGATCGGCAAACATTTCACCGCTGACCTGCTTCTCGGGTTTGGCGACTCACATTTCGTCGTGTCTTTTGTGGAAGGCAAGATCGCTAATTTTTCAGACGAAATTGGCCCGGAAACCTGCTATCAGCTTGCAGTCAAGGGACCAACGACGAGTTGGGAGAAGTTTTGCCAACCAGTACCACCACCGATGTATAACGACATCTGGGCAATGGGACATCCTTTACACGGCAAAGTAACACTCGAAGGTGACCAGATGGTGATGTGGCAAAATATGCGCGCATTTACATGGGCTCTTGACCGTATGCGCGAGATCTAAACGTATCACGACTGCAAAAAGACAAAATACTTGGGAGAATTTCAGTGGCCAATATTGAGCCGATAACCGGGCGATACATTTGGGTCCCTTACGAGGGTGAGGAATACCGCATTTACTTCGAAGAGGCGGGTGACGGCATTCCAATGGTATGTCTGCATACCGCGGGCACCGACGGGCGCGAATGGCGTCACCAGTTATGTGACCCGAACATTAACAGCAACTTCCGCGTGATTGCTCTGGATCTGCCGCGTCACGGCAAATCAATCCCCCCGTACGATTGGTACAAGGAGACTGAAGAATACCGGCTGACGGCAGAGTTCTACGCGGGAATTTTAATGGCTTTTTGCCGAGAATTAGAACTCGACAGGCCGGTCATTATGGGTAGCTCGATGGGTGGAAACATCTGCCTGCACCTGGCTGAACAGCACGAGAATGATGTGCGCGCGTTGATCGCGATTGAAGCTTGCGAACATTCACCTGGATGGCACCTTGACTGGCTTCACCATTCACACATTCACGGTGGCGAAACTTGCGCCACTTCGGTTTTTGGACTCATGGCGCCACAGAGCCCGGATAAGTATCGTTGGGAAACATGGTGGTATTACTCACAGGGCGGTCCAGGCATATTTAAGGGCGATTTATATTTTTATAGTGTCGACCACGACTTCCGCGGCAAAACCGAAAAACTCTCCGGCAAGGTTCCAATGTACTATATGACCGGCGTTTACGATTTTGCGTGTACGCCCGAAATGACCGAAGAAGTCGCCAGAAAAACCAAAAACTCTGAATGCATTATTATGGAAGAGATCGGGCATTTTCCGATGAGCGAAAACCCTGAGGTATTTAACAATTACCTAATGCCGGTCCTGGAAAAGATTTTGGCCTCTTAGTTGAGAAAATACGCAATCGCACCGCAATAAAATCAGGGGCAGGCGCCCGCAGGTATAAGAAATTTCTTATACCTGGTAATCGATCGGTAACTCAGTTTTATAAATCAGCTGCTGCAGGGCAAAACTGGACTGGATATTGGATATACCCGGAATGCGCGTCAGCTTTTCGACCAGAAAGTGCTGGTAGTGCTCCAGATCAGGCACCACCACCCGCAGCATGTAATCCGAACCGCCGGTCATTAAATAGCACTCCATCACCTCCTCACACACAGCTATGCGCTGCTGGAAGGTTTGCAGCAGGCTAAGCTCCTGACTGTGCAAGGAAACATTAATCACCACATTGACAGGCAGGCCAACTTCCTTGGGGTTAACAATGGCCACATAGCGGTCGATCACGCCTTTTTCTTCCAGCGCTTTGACCCGCCGTAAACACGGTGATGGGGACAGAGCCACCTTATCAGCCAACTCGGCATTGCTCATACGACCATCGTTTTGCAAATAGTGGAGTATTTTACAGTCGATCTCATCAAGCCCTAATTTTGGCATATTTCTCTCAACAATTGGAAACTTTTAAACTAATATTGCTCAACTATAGGCATTTACAGCTATATTCGCAATGTTATTAATAGCTGACCTTGCTATTCTTTGCCTCTAAACAGCAATCCATAAGAACAGCCAGGTAGCCCCATGTCGAAGACTCCACCCAATTCCGAAGCGATAGCCGTTGATAAGCGGGAGTGGCAAGAATCCATCGATTATATTCACCACGAATACGGTGAAAGCGGGGTTCGAGAAATTCTTCGCGCGGTTCAGGATCGCGTTATCAGCGCGGGCATTAATCTCAATGAGGCGACCCTGAATACGCCCTACATCAACACCATCCCCCCCAGTGAGCAGCCTGCCTACCCGGGCGATATCGCTCTGGAGAAAAAAATCGAGAACATTAACCGCTGGAATGCCATGGCCATGGTGCTGCAGGGGGCGGACAGTGGGATGGGTGTAGGCGGCCATATCGCCACTTATGCCTCGGCGGCGACGATGATGGAAGTGGGCTGTAATCATTTCTTCCGCAAACGCAGTGACAGTTATGGTGGTGACCTGGTCATGCTTCAGCCTCACGCCGCACCGGGTGTTTACGCCCGCGCCTTCCTCGCCGGGCGCTTAAGCGAAGAACAACTGCGCAACTTCCGCCGCCAGCTCCACCCCAGTGGAGGGCTGAGTTCCTACCCCCACCCCCGTTTGATGCCCGACTTCTGGCAGGTGCCCAACGCCTCGATGGGGTTATCCACACCGACTGCCATCTATCAGGCCCGCTTTGCCAAATACCTCGAGAACCGGGGTCTAAAGGCCAAAAACGGTGGCAAGATCTGGTGCTTTATCGGCGATGGCGAGGCCGACGAGCCGGAAGTACTGGGCACCATTAATATTGCTGCCCGTGAAAAACTCGACAATCTGGTACTGGTCATCAACTGTAACTTACAGCGCCTCGACGGCCCGGTTAGAGGCAATGGCAAGATCATTCAAGAACTGGAGCGCAGCTTTCGCGGTGCCGACTGGAATGTACTGAAAGTGATTTGGGGCTCCGGCTGGGACGGCTTGCTCGCTCAGGATAGCAAAGGCATTCTGCGCCAGCGCATGGAGGAGGCTGTCGACGGCGACTACCAGTATTACTCCGTCTCCAAGGGCGACATTCAGCGCGAGCACTGGGTTGAAAACAGCCCCGAGCTCGAACAGATGATGAATTCCCTGACCGATGATGAGATCCGCGAAATCAAACGCGGGGGTCAGGACCCAAAGAAAGTATTTGCCGCCTTCCAGCGTGCCGTCACCGCCGAGGGCAAGCCCAGCGTCATATTGGTAAAAACCGTCAAGGGTGAAGGCATGGGCGAGGCCGGCCAGGGGCGCAATACCTCCCACCAGAAAAAAACCATGAGCGCCCAGGAGCGCGCATTTTGCGCCGAAGAGTTTGGCATCCCTCTCAGCGACGCAGAGATAGAAGCCGCCGCCTTCTATCGCCCCGATGAAAACAGCCCTGAAATACAATACCTGCGCGAGCACCGCGAAGCACTCGGTGGCTATCTACCGGAGCGACGCATCGACTGCCCCTCCATCAAAGCACCGCCCCTGTCGCGCTTTCAGCAATTTATCGACGGCACCGGCGATAGACAACAATCTTCCACCACCGCCATGGTGCGCATTCTCGCTACCCTGATGAAAGACGAAGATATTGGCCGCTACATCGTACCCATTGTACCCGACGAGGCGCGCACCTTTGGCATGGACGGCCTGTTCAAGGTAGCGGGCATCTATTCACCCGAAGGGCAGAATTACACCCCGGTTGATGCCCACACCCTGGTGCCTTACAAAGAAGCCGTCGACGGGCAAATTCTGCAGGAAGGCATTTGCGAAACCGGTGCTATGGCCTCATTTTTATCGGCCGGCACCGCCTACGCAGTCCACGGTGTGCCGACCATTCCCTTTTATATCTTTTATTCGATGTTTGGTTTCCAGCGCGTCGGCGACATGATCTGGAGCTGTGGCGACATGCTTTGCCGTGGCTTTTTGCTGGGCGGCACCGCCGGGCGTACCACCTTAAATGGCGAAGGCCTGCAACATCAGGACGGCCACAGCCAGATCATCGCCAGCACCGTACCCAACCTGAAAAGTTATGACCCCGCCTTTGCCTACGAAGTGGCGGTGATCGTGCGCGAGGGCATTAAGCGCATGTACCAGCAGCAGGAAAACATTTTTTATTACTTAACCCTGTATAATGAAAATCATAATATGCCCGCTATGCCTGAAGTTGACGGCGATACAGCGGCGACTGTAGAAGGTATTTTGCAGGGCGCTTATTGTTTCAAACATACCGACGAGGGTGCAGGTGCAGAAGTTAATCTACTGGCCAGTGGCTCAATTATGCAACAAGCCCTGAGCGCAGCCACACAGCTTGAAGCACTCGGCTACCGGGTGAATATTTGGAGCGTAACCAGTTACAACGAGCTATACCGCGAGGCTGTGGCCTGCGATCGCTGGAACCGTCTGCACCCCGAAGCAGAGCCCCGACAGAGTTATATAAAGCAATTATTTGCCGAACAGGGCGGTGTCTTTATCGCGGTCAGTGACTATATGACCTCGCTGACCAACAGCATCGCACCGTGGATGCCCGGGCATTTCACCGCACTGGGCACCGATGGCTACGGTTTGAGTGAATCCCGCGAGGCCCTGCGCGACTACTTCGAGGTCAGCGATAAATTCATAGTACAGGCTGCGCTCCATCAGCTCTACACCAGTGCCGCCATTGATCAAAACACGCTGCACCAACAGCTTGAACCACTGGCTATTGATGCCGATAAATACTATGCGGCCGAGCGCTAGGGAGAGGAGACAATGGCGAATATTTTTAAAATTCCCGAGCTTGGCGACGGCGATATAATCGGCATTGTGGTAGCGATGGTCGCCAATATCGGCGACACCGTCAGCTGTGGTGACACCCTGATAGAAGTGGAAACGGAAAAAGCCATACTCGAAGTGCCTGCCGAAATTGACGGCGTGATCGACGCCTTTCTGGTCAGCCTCGACCAGGAAATTAAAGAGGGTGAAGACTTTATCAGCATCAAGCCACTGGCCGCGACCGTAGCGGCAGAACCGGCAAGAACTGATGATTCTGAGCCAAAGCAGGAAGAAAGCACAGCACCGAGTGAAGTCCGTGAAGATAACTCGACGATTACTGATAATCAGCCCCTCGCTGGCGACACCGGTGACAGGCAAAGCCACAACACCACGCCACCAGAGAGTAGCAAGCAATGCCTGGCCGCCGGCCCCGCCACCCGCCGCCTGGCCAGAGAGTTGGGTGTCGACCTGTCAGAACTCTGCAGTAGCGGTTATCACGGGCGCATCGATAAAACGGCTGTTAAAGCCTTTGCTAAAAAAGCCCTAAGTCAAAAACAGGTACGGAGCGGCATCTCGTCAACACAAGCGTTAACCCTGCCACCCCTGCCCGACCTCAGCGCCTTTGGCCCGATCACACACCAGCCGATGTCGGCCATTCAAAAAGCCACTTGCCGCAATGTGAACCACGCGGCGACGCGCATACCCCATGCCTGGCTGCAGCGGCGCATCGATATTACCGAGCTGGAGCGAGGCCGCCGGCAACACAAGACGCGATTAAAAAGCGAAGACTGCACACTGACTCTGAGCGCCCTGCTGGCAAAAATTATCGGCCTGGCCTGTGCTCAACACCCCATCATCAATAGCTGCATGGATGAGCAAAACGACAAAATACTTTTTCGCGAACACATTAATGTGGGTATTGCGGTGGATACACCCCGCGGCCTGCTGGTGCCAGTGATTGACGATATCAGCAGCAAATCGGTTAAAGACATTGCCCGACTCATCAGCAAGCTCAGCGAAAAAGCCCGCACTGGAAAGCTACAACCCGCCGAAATGAAGGGCGGCAGTATTACCTTGTCGAACCTCGGCGGTATCGGCGTATCGGGGCTATTTCCAATAGTTAACTGGCCAGAGGTGGCCATACTCGGCATCGGTGCTGGTGAATGGCAACCCACCTATATCGGTGGTGATATTAGTGCGGCACCAGAACCGCGCTTGATGATGTCCCTCACCCTCGCTTTCGATCATCGAGTCATTAACGGTGCTGATGGGGCGAGGTTTGTAGACACCATCGCCGAGCTTTGTGAAAACCCATTTTTAGTGCTGGTTAGTTAATACATCTTGTTGTGAGGTCGAATTCCAGTGGTCATTCCTCTGTGACCCTGCCGATTTGGTGTACTTCCGCCACGGTCAGGCGCTCTCTGACCTCCTCAAGATCACCATCCATACACACCACCAGTTTCATCTCGATGCGCCAGGTAGGCGTATAACTGTAATACAGTATTGCGGCGACAACCAGCAAAACCAGCACAACCAATATAGCGATGGAACCAACCGTATCAATTTCCAAGGCACTGGTGCAAGCAATGTTTGAGGTGGTGATGCGACTACTTCACCACCTTTTCAGGTTCAGCGACTCAACTCCAGAAACAATTTCTGGCCATATCCCGTTTATTTTTCCCTATATTTCTTGTTGATTTCGGCCATTGATATCTTCATGTGAACCTCCTCATTAGTATGTATATTACTATTGCTTGTTCCTGGCCCGGTAAGCCTTCTTGCGGTCCGCAAACACCTGGCCCCGGATGACAATATCGGTATTGCAATCAAAGCCGCTAAAGGCGGCGATGGCTTCAGCGGCCTGTTGCGCTGCCTGTCGGCCGATCAGGCTTTCGGCGACGGTAATTTTCCTGCCATTGATGAGGTGTGCCCTAATCGAGTAAAAGGTTTTATGCTCGGTACCAGAGCTCATGCTTCCACCTTTATGAATGCGCAGCTCGAGGACATCGGCCGCGCGGGCTGCTTGCCTGCCAATGGTCAAGCCAATCAGTTTACGTTGACTATAAATACCGTCGCGGCCGATGCGAACCGACAGGCTGTTGAACAAACTGTAGAGGCCGCCCAGGGCCATCCCTCCCCCAACCAGACCAAAAATCATCGGGAAAATAATCGGCGCACCGAAGGCACCGGCACCCATACCGGCGCCAAAGAAAACCAGACCAAAAACAATAAAGCCAAGCTTGCTGCCCGCATTGCGCCCTGCGGGGAAGTAAAGCTCAAGGCCGCCGGGAATCTGTTGCATATCCATCACTGACGTGATTTGCTCATCGCGTCTTTCCTGCGCCAGCGGGTGGCTGATGGAATTGACGTGGATATCACGGGAGCTTGTGGTGGTACTAAACACCGGCAATTCGAAGTTGCGGTTGATATTGACGGCCACGCCGTCACTTTTCAGATTCAATCGCCACAAGTGGTAACGCTGGTCCTTGCTTTCCGATTCTGGCAGTCCTGCAGGTAGATCAAAGCAAAATTTTAGCCGGCTGCCGCGACCAGTTGGTGCGGCCTGGGCAAAACCCTCAGTGTGCCATTTTACGCTCTCTTTACGTGAGCGATTCTTGCCCGAACCGGATACATAGCTATAAAGACAACTGAGTGCGATGGGGAACTCATGTACTGCACTGTAGTGAATGTTAGTCTCTATCGAACCGCCTACTTGTCCGCCTATCGAGCCAGGATATGGGTCGAGCGTCAGCGGCGTGCTACCAATACTGAGCCAGCGGCGGGTGTTTTTTATGGCCCACATAAAAAGACCCGCTCCTATCAGGGGAAACACGGCGGCAATATAGATAGCGTTATTGCCTTTATCCAGCTCTGCCGGGATAGCAAACAACAATGGTGATGAGATCAGGTTCCACAACAGCGTAACGCCCCAAACCACATAGTGCTTAGCTTTTGCATCGGACAAAATGGTCGCGCTGGCCCAGTCTTTATGACCCAGCCAGGGTTTGTCACGTGCTTCTGGTGTATCGATGACCTTGTTGTGATCCTTGATTGACCACCACAACAGGCCGGCGCCAGAGCCACCAAATACCAGCACAAAGATCATTTTAAAACCCAGCAGGCCCCAGCGTGGCTTGCGATCGACAATAGCTTCGGCCGGATTGTCCGGGTTGTAGTAAATGCCTATTGGAGATTTATGATCCAGGGCATAACGCAATTTTCCACCCATCTCCTGATGCCACTCACCGATGTTATCCGCCCCGCCACCAATGCCGAGTCTAAAGCCGGTATAGCTATTACCCCCTACCTGATACTGATAGTGGCCGGTGGCTTCAAAGGTAGTTGAATCATCGCCTTGAAAGATTTGCAACTCGGCGCTGACGACGGTCGCCTGTGCCTCTTGCCAGCTACTCATCTGATGCCATTCATAGATTGTGGGAATAATGCTGAGCACCAAAAAGCCAATACCGATACCGGCAAAGGGGAGTGAAAACAGCAGGATAGCCCAGTTTTTCCCGGCGGGTTTGGCCATGGTGAGTCCGCGCTGGCGAGGGTTTAGGTAACCACAATACTGGCATTGATGGTAGTTAGCTAGCTCCTGCTCTCCTGCCCCTTCTCACTTTAATAAAATACGCGGCTACAAAAGTGCGTATAGTGAAAACATCACTGATCCTAAAGAAAGATGAAAATCCTTAAACCTATTTATGGAAGATTTTTATGAAACTCTATGACTGTCATATTGCCCCCAACCCACGCCGCGCACGTATGTTTTTAGCTGAAAAAGGGATCGAGTTAGAAACCATCGAAATCGATATACTCGCAGGAGAAAACCTGAAGGTCGATTTTCTCGCCATTAATTCGAGTGGTTTGCTACCTGTACTGGAACTTGACGACGGCACACGCATCGACGAGACAATGGCCATTTGCCACTACTTTGAAGAACTGCAACCCGATCCTCCATTACTAGGACGTGATCCACGTGAAAAAGCGATCATTATCAGTCGCCAACGTAAAATGGAGTTCGACGGTATGATTTCGTCATCCGAGGTGTTTCGTAATCAACATGAGAATTTTACACAGCGCAGCATCCCTGGCGGCGGCGAGGACGTTATTCCGGCGATACCTGCGCTGGTTACCCGTGGACAACAAACACTGGATCGTTTCTTTCAGAGGCTAGAGCTCTATCTCTCCGAAACCCCTTATACCGCTGGCGATCAATTCAGTATGGTTGATATCACGGCAATTTGCGCCATCGACTTTGCGGGCTGGTCCGACATTCTAATCCCGGAAACTAATACGCATACCAAAGCCTGGTACGAAAAAATATCGGCCCGTCCAAGTGTAGATGCATAATACTTTGCGATCGGTCCCCCTGTGTCAGGATAGATACCCGTGCACTCTGGTTCAGGTAGCGCTGAAAAGATCTCCATGGCACTGGTGCATGCAAGGTTTGAGGTGGTGCTGCGACTACTTCAACACCTTTTCAGGTTCAGCGACTCGATTCTGGACATAAATTCACTGGCCATACCTCGTTAATTTTTCCTATACTTCCAGTTAGCGGGGTCTTTCATTATCGGGGCGGAGGAATAAGCGATGGATTTTGGATTTGTATTTATGGGCGACTGCCATATTCACCCAGAAGTAAAGTACGCGGAGGATCACGGTTTTTCCCACGCATGGCTCTACGACTCGCAAATGCTGGGCAGCGAGGTCTATGCCGCCCTCGCACTGTGCGCGGACCGCACCGACTCGATCAAGCTGGGTACGGGGGTGACAAACCCCGCTTCACGCATCGCACCGCTGAGCGCGTGCGGGATAGCGACGATCAACTCCCTGGCGCCGGGCCGGGCGATCATGGGTATCGGTACCGGCAATACGACACGCCGCACGATGGGCATGCCGGCGGCGCGCGTGGCCGAACTTGAGGACCACGTCAGGGTTTGCCGCAGTCTGTTCGATGGCGAAATCACCGACTATAGTGAGGGCGATCGTCATCGCAAGATCAAGTTTTTGAATCCTGATCTCGGCTTCATCAACATCGAGGACCGGATCCCGATCTATATTGCCGCCAGCGGCCCTCGGGTCGCACAACTCGCCGGCCGTATCGCCGACGGGGTGATCCTGTTCGGTGCCGTGAGCCCGTCGATCATCAAATGGCTAGTCGGCCATGTACGCCAGGGTGCGGAAGAGGCCGGCCGTAACCCGGACGATATCTACATACTATCGATGACCGCGTTCTATCTGACCGAAAACGACGAGGAAATAGCAACCCGTGCGGTGCGCGAGGCGGTTGGTCCGATGGTCGCTTCGGCCAGTAACATCTTCGCCTTGTCATGTCGCAAGGATCCTTCGGTGTTACCGGGTGATTTACGCGATGAACTGATGGCCTTTGCGGACGTTTACCGGGAACCGGACGCACCCGTCGAAACCCGCCATTTGAAGCTGTATAGCGGCTATCTACAGTACCTGAAAGACGAGCATGAGGCCCTGATGACGAAAAAAATCATCCAGGCGACGACCTTGACCGGGACCAGGAACGAGGTTATCGGCATGATTGAGGAAATACGCGACGCCGGGGTCGATCAAGTGGCGATCCAGCCGATCCTGGAGACCCGTTCGGTAGTCGATCAGGTCGCCAGCGAGATCATGCCTCGATTTAAATAGGCGGATCATGAAAAAGGGCGGCCCAACCGCCCTTTTAGCGCATGCGCAGGTGGAAGAGTTCCTGCAAAGGGGTGGACAAATCGATGTATTCGGTGCGAACAGCACGGGTTGTCCTGTGCAGACAGACTCCTGGGATAATTCAGGTTCAACAAAAGATTCCAGGCGAAATTTTGCTCTCGACACCCAGTTTATTTGTCCTATACTTG
>QNFR01000004.1 GCA_003646405.1 Gammaproteobacteria bacterium | reverse complement strand
TGGTCCGTCACCTACGCCGCCACGTACGATGTTCTGGAGTTGCCCGCTGTCCCCAGTGAACTGGCATCGAAGTCAATGATATTTGCCATCAGGCAGTATGGCGGCCGCTATTTCGCCGTGGGGATTCAGGGTCATATTCTGTATTCTGATGACGGCGGCGATTCCTGGACGCAGGCCGAGGTGCCGGTGCGCAGCACGCTACTGGATATCCACTTTCCCACTCCGGAGTTGGGCTGGGCGGTGGGCCACGAGGGGGTCATCCTGCACTCCGCCGATGGCGGCAAGACCTGGGTCAAACAGTACGACGGTATCCGCTACGGCATCGAGGGTAAAGCGTACTATGAGGAAAGGGCGGCGGCTGACCCGAATGATACGCTGTTCCCCTACCTGGTGGAGGAAATGGAATTCGCCATCACGCAGGGGGCTGACAAACCCCTGTTCAAGATCTACATGCACAGCACCACATCCGGCCACGCGGCGGGCGCCTACGGCATGATACTGCGCACCGAAGACGGTGGGAAAAACTGGCGCCACGTGCTGCACAGTATGGAAAATGATTCCTTCCTCCACTATTTCGACTATGCCGGTCTGCCGGGGGAGCGCATTTTTTTCATCAGCGGCGAGGCGGGACTGCTGATGGTGGGCGACGCCACCACAGAGACCCCGTCCGGCAAACTAATACATTCGGTACCCTGGGAAGGCAGTTTTTTCACCAGTGCCGCCGCCACTGATGACGCCATTGTATTGGGGGGCTTGCGCGGCAGGATGTTTCGCACCACCGACATCGGGCGGACCTGGGTAGTGGTGGAGAAGCCTCCCACCAGTGCCCTGGTTGATTCCACCCGTCGGGCCAATGGCAACCTGGTATTTGTCGGCATCGCAGGTGAAATTCTTACCAGCACGGACGACGGCTATAGTTTCGCACAACTTCCGCTGCGCTCTGGTGGCAGGATTTATACGGTGGCAGAGGGTCCGGAGGGCACGCTGTTGGTGGGCGGCCCGAAGGGCATCCAAAAACTTAAACTGCCGTAATAAAACAGGATCTTGGAGAAGCACTAATGGCTCATGGAACAGAATCAGATCTGCCGGTAATTTCGGATCTCAGTAAATTTGATTATCAATCTGGGACATTCCTGGAAAAACTCGTGTTCAACAACAGGGCGAAGGTTATCATTCTGTGTGCCCTGGTTACGATCATTCTCGGTTTCCAGGCGACCAAAATCCAGCTGCAGGCGGGCTTTGAGAAAACCCTGCCGAAAGCGCACCAGTATGTTATCAACTACCAGACCAACAAGGACAACCTGAAGGGGCTGGGTAACAACCTGCGTATCGTGGTGGGGGTCAAGGAAGGCACAATATTCACCCCGGAAAACCTCAAGTTTTTCGAGGCGGTAAATGAAGAGATCTTTTTTATCCCGGGCGTCGACCGCATCGGTATGAAATCCATCTTTACTCCCAATACCCGTTGGCGGGTGGTGACGGAGGAAGGCTTTGAAGGGGGGCCGGTTATTCCCGGCGACTTTGACGGATCAGAAAGGTCTATCGGGGAGGTAAAGCGCAATATACTCCGGGCGGGCATCATGGGCGACCTGGTTGGCAACGATCAAAAATCTGCAGCGATTATCGTCCCGCTGCTGGACACCAACCCGGAGACCGGAGAGCGTCTGAACTACTCCGATCTCGGCGACAAGCTGGAGGATATCCGCGATCAGTTTGCTGGCGGCGACGATGATAAATCCATTTATATTATCGGCTTCGCAAAACTGATTGGCGACCTGCTCGACGGCATGATGGCGGTGATGGGCTTCTTTGCCGTGGCGGTGGTAATCACTATTGCCCTGCTCAATTGGTACACGCGCTGTTTGCGTTCTACCCTCATGGTGATTTTCTGCACCATGGTGGCGGTGGTCTGGCAGATCGGGATTCTTGCCACGCTGGGTTATGAACTGGATCCGTTCTCCATCCTGGTGCCCTTCCTGGTGTTCGCTATCGGGGTGAGTCACGGCGCCCAGAAACTCAATGGCGTGATGCAGGATATTGGCCGCGGCACCCATCGCTATATCGCTGCCCGCTACACCTTCCGGCGCCTGTTCCTGGCTGGTGTGACCGCGCTGCTGTCTGATGGCGTGGGCTTTGCGGTACTGATGATCATCCAGATCCAGGTGATCCAGGATCTGGCCATTACCGCCAGTATCGGTGTACTGGTACTGATTTTTACCAACCTGATACTGATACCCGTCACCCTGTCCTATACCGGTGTTGGCAAGGTGTGCGCCGAGCGCGCCAGTCACGGGGCCAAGAGCATCGAGGATATGCACTGGTTGTGGCGCTTTCTGTTGTCTTTTACCAGGAAGGGGCCGGCGGCTATCGCTATCCTTATCGCCATTGTGATGGCTATCGGTGGCTTTTATGTGGCCAAAGGCCTGCAAATCGGTGACCTGGATCCGGGCGCGCCTGAGTTGCGGGCCAACTCGCGTTACAACAAGGACGTGGCGTTCGTGATCAAAAATTATTCGGTGAGTACCGATGTATTCGCGGTGATTATCAAAACCCCTCCGGACGGTTGTGTCAATCACGAGATGATGAGCCTGGCGGGTGAGCTTGAGTGGCGTTTACGCCAGTTGGACGGCGTCGAGGATATTCGCGGCCTCAATGTCCGTACACGAGAAATCATGATGGGTATCAACGAGGGTTTCCCCAAGTGGCAATCCATGTTCCGCAACCAGGACACTCTCAACTACGCGGTCAATGAACTGGTGACCCTGGAGTACGTGGACGTGGGCTGTTCCATCTGGCCCATGCTGGTGTATTTGTCCGATCACAAGGCGGAGACCCTGACCCGGGTGGTGGATGCCCTGGAGCAGTTCAACGTGGACTGGGGAGACAATCCGGTGGCCGAGTTCATGGGTGGCGCAGGCAGCGCCGGTTTTGAGGCCGCGACCAATATCATCGTGAAAAAGGCCAACACCGAGATGCTGTTCTATGTTTACGGTGCGGTTATCGTGCTGTGTCTACTGACCTTCCGCTCTGTTCCCGGCGTATTCTGCGCCGTACTGCCCCTGATGCTGACCTCCATCCTGTGTGAGGCGTTGATGGTGTGGCTGGGCATCGGCGTGAAGGTAGCGACCCTGCCGGTAATCGCACTGGGTGTGGGTATCGGTGTTGACTATGCCCTGTACGTGCTCACGGTAATCCTGGCCAAGGAGAAGCAGGGTATGCATCTCACCCAGGCTTATTATGAAACCCTGAATTTCACGGGCCGCGTGGTAGCGCTTATTGGCGTCACCCTGGCGGCTGGCGTTATCACCTGGGCGGCGTCGCCGATCAAGTTCCAGGCGGATATGGGTATTCTGCTGACCTTCATGTTCATCTGGAACATGTTCGGCGCTCTGATCCTGATGCCGGCACTGGCGTGCTTTCTGATCAAGCCCAAGAAGCCCAACGCTGAAAACGCCTGAGGCAGGTACAACTAGTACCCCTTCAAGGTAATATCACCTTGAAGGGGTACTAGCTGCGGACCGCCAAAAATCAATGGCCATCGCGTAAAATTGATGGCCTTTTTTTGAAGAGGAACAACCCCATGCCTGAACGCGCCAAATATTTGGCGGTTTTCATTCTGCTCACAATGATCACAGCCTGCGCCGACACACCGGTGGTGCAAGAGCAGCCCAGCACCGAGTTCGCCGCCGAGGGCTTACACCCGGTGAGTTCCTCCGGTTTCGAAGCAGCCTATGCACGCCCCAACGCCAATCTCGCATCCTACCGGACGCTTGATGTCGTGAGTATGGACGTAAGCGATGTCCATATCTCGCACACTACTGCGCCCGGCACCATGCGCCGGGATTGGCAAATCATGCCTGAGCGAAAAACCAATTTGCAGGGTGCCTGGGACCGTGCGATGAACAGGGCGTTTGCCGGCTACGCGCATGCCGGCACTGGTGACAAGGAATTGCGGATTACCGCGAAGTTGACTCGCCTGGAGCCGGGCAGGACATCTGCTGCAGCGGGTCACGTAAGCGGCATGGCGGGCACTTCGACTGATACAGTGGATGTTTCAGCAGAATTTCGCCTCTATGACCAGGCCGGTGGCGATTTGTTGGCAGTGATTCGTGACAGGCGCACCATCGCCATGCTGCAATGGACCCGCGCCGCGGGGACGGATATGGTCAATCTGTTCAATTCCTGGGCCGCGTTGCTGCATACCCGGGTGTCGGGGAAATAGACCAGCTACTCAAAAAGTCGTTTGTGGCGGCTATTCGGGTAGCTGTGGATTCAAGATCCCGCATGCCTGTTCTGGTAGTCCTGCCAAACAGCCAGGGCCAGGATAGTTGAGGCGATTGAAATAATAATAGCCATGATGTTCACCTTGTTCAGTTTTCGCTGAGCAGTCATATGCTCAACGTGATGCTTACTATATGGGCGACACCAAAATTCTCCAAATGGCCAATATTCAGGTATAGTATGATCTAAATTCATATTGCTTAAGGGCATGGAGCCTGCGATGGACATAAGAGAACTGGGTCGCCTCGACATGAACCTGCTGGTGGCCCTGGAAGCCCTGCTCGAAGAGTGCAATGTCTCGAAGGCGGCAGAGCGGTTGTTCGTCACACAGTCCGCCATGAGCAAGACCCTGAGCAGGTTGCGTGACTTGTTTGACGATCCCCTGTTTATCCGTAAGTCCACGGGTATGGTGCCCACGCCACGGGCACAGCGGTTGGCTGAGCACCTGCCGCAGGTATTGCTAGCGGTGCAGACCATGATTCAGCCGGTGGAATTCGATCCCCTGACCTACGACGGGGAGTTCGAGCTGATGGTGCAGGGGCATATGGGCGTGTGGATACTGCCTTTGTTGCTGCAACGCCTGCGCGAAACCGCGCCGCTTATTCGCCTGCGCACACTGGCTGTTTGCGAGAAACCACTGCAAATGCTGGCCGCGGGAGAACTGGATTTCGTGCTGCACGCGGAGCACAAGAGTTACCCGCCGGATTATTGCCTGGCAACCCTGGGCTATGCGCAACCCGTGTTGCTGGCACGCAAGGGCCACCCCCTGGAAGGGCGGCAGGACTTGACCTGGGATATGTTGGTGCAGTATCCACATGTCCGTCTGATCATTCCCGAATTTGCGGACATACAGTTTCAGGGGCAGGTCGAGAGTGTGGCGGATTCGGAGTTTTTCCAACGGGAGAGTGAGGTCGTTCCCCACTTGCAGACCGATCACCTGTACACCGCGCTGCGGGTTGTGGTGACTTCGGACTACCTGTTTCCCGCCCCACCCTTGTTTATGGAGCAGGATGAACTGGCCGGGGAATTGATCGAGCTATCCCTGCCGGGGGACGAGGAAATCACCCTCACCTACGTTATGGTCAGTCATGAACGGATCCGGCACTCCGCGGCACACGAATTCATGCGCGGGGAAATCCTGGGAATCATAGAGCATTTTCGCCACAAATACGGGCTGCCCAGCCTGGAAAATTTACGCGCCCGGCGCAATCTCCCATACTGATGCACCCGTCGGCGCCAACTGTGAATACTTCCTGTTAGTCTCACTGCTGCCGGATTACGGTGGCAAGATAGGGGTCTGGCGTGGACCGATGGTGATTACCAGCCCGTGACCTGTAGCCCGGTTCTGCCCAGGCCGCAGGTGCCATCGGCATCGCTCAAAATGGCTACGGCATCCGTCGAGTCCAACAGCGCGATGAATTGCGCTTGCCCCGCATGAAACTCATCTGACCCATAGCTTTCGCCCACTGTGGTTGACCTGAGAAGGTAATTCCAGGCCAGCCACAGGGTTGTTCTGGATGCGCCTTCTGCCTTTGTTGACGACAGACCGCTTGTGACAAAGCCTTTGCAATAGTCCGGTCGCTCCACCGGTGAATTCTGCCAGGGCCAGTTAGCGGCACTGGTGCTGGCGGCGGTTGCAGTCAGTGCTAAAATGAGTAGGAATCTGGTCATCGTGCGCCCCCGGGGCAAGTCTGGTACAACAAGGGGATAGATAGTACCGGATTAGACCAAAAGGATAAATGGGGTCAGGTAAGAATGGCACATACTCAAGCGCTTAGTCCTATCCGCTAGTGCCCCAACCACCTGATCCCGCTCACTAATGATATACGTTCTGATTGCTATTAATCACTTTGGTATTGGCCTATACCTGAGTTGTCGGCTAGAGTTACTCAACATGTAAGACCCGCGTTCGCGCGAGAAGAGCTTGATGCAAGTCGCCTGTCTCGCTACTTGTCTCGATGCAGTGGAGCCAGACGCGAAATGACTGATTCTTGAATAGTCAGGGAATAAAATGACTTCCACTTCTGATTCGTGTGAATACCCGGACCGGCCTATCGTCGGTGTGGGCGTCGTGGTATGGCGCGATGACAAGTTTTTGTTGGTGCGCCGCGGCAAGGCGCCCAATCAAGGTCAATGGAGCCTGCCCGGTGGTGCGCAACAACTGGGCGAAACCGTTTTCGAGGCGGCGCGCCGGGAAATCATGGAAGAGACCGCTCTGGACGTGGAGATACTGGGCCTGGTTGATGTGGTCGACGGTATAAAAGTGGATGACCGGGGCAGGGTGCAGTTTCACTACACGCTGGTGGATGTGGTGGCCCAATCAAATCTGGGTGAAGCGGTTGCCGGTGACGATGCCACAGCAGTGGATTGGTATCAGCTCGATGACCTGGCTGACCTGGGCCTGTGGAGTGAAACCGAGCGGATCATACGGGAGTCTGTACGCAGCCGGGGTTAACCACGCCACAGGCGCTGATACTCACATGGCCCGGGGTCAGGGAGGTCAGGGCAGATCTGACTAAACGTCGAGGCGATAGGTGTCGCCGTCGCGCACCAACTTTCCTGCCGTAGGGCCGGCAAAATGCGTGCCGATAATCAACGTTGGGGTGTCGGCATACTCCCCGAAAATACGATGTCGAGTCGCTACCGCAGTATCGCTATCAACATCAAACGGGCTGGTGAGTTCGGGATCGTTGAACTGGATTGGATGGTGCATGATATCTCCCGTAATCATTGCACTTTCACCCGCCGATTCGATCAAAACCGAACAATGACCGGGCGTATGACCCGGGGTGGAAATGAGGCGCACCCCGGGGCATACTTCAGCCGGGCCCTCGATCGATTGGCCGAGCCCCGCATCGAGCACCGGCTGTACTGAATCTTCGAACACCCTGCGCTGAATCTGCAAAAAATCATCGTCGGTATTGGCATCGATAGAACCCCAGAATTCGAGTTCCTGTTTGCCCATGAGGTACCTGGCATTGGGAAATGTCGGCACCCACTTGCCATTAACCCGTTGCGTATTCCAGCCCACGTGATCGAGGTGCAGGTGTGTGCACAACACGTAGTCCACATCATCGGGGTGATAGCCCGAGGCAACCATGTCCTCCATGTAAGACGTCGACAACATATGCATCGGCTCGAAGGGATTGCGGTCGCGTCCATTGCCAATACATGTGTCGACAATCAGGGTCGCTTCAGGCGTATCGACAATAAGTGAATGGATGCTCACACTGAGTTGGCCGCCGTTGGTCACAAAATGGGGGAAGAGCCACTTTACTTTCTTGACAACCTCCGGTGTCGCTGCCGGAATCGCGCCTTCGAATTCCGGATAAACGATCTCTTGTATCCTCGTAATAAGCGTATTTCCTATCTTCCACTTCATTGATTTACCTCCGCCATTTTCGCGTCCCGCCACGCACGGGGGTACGTGGGGAAACTGATTCCGAAATCCATCTGTGTTCTCCTGTCACTGCACCATTGAACATATTATTTCATTGAAGGATAGATGCCATGTACCTAGAAATCAATAGGAAGTCAATTGCTGTCCGAATCACTGAGGACGGCGGAAGTGATTTCGTCCCCTACTCGATTATTCTCTTGAACCGCCAACCTGGATCAGGCGGCGCACTTCGCAACCGCTGTGCCGGCTTAGGTATGGACGGGCAGGCTGACGGTGATTATCAGCCCTGAACCGGTATTGGCCGCTTCCACCCCACCTCCGTGTCGTAAAATTGCACGCCTGGCGATGGCCAGCCCCAGGCCGTAACCCCCGTAGTGAAGATGACTTGCACGCCCTGCGCTTTTCCCTCGAAGTTGGCATCCGCGCACAAGTGCTGCAGTAATGGCACCAGGTCGATATGGGTGTCCAGGTGAATATCCCCGGCCCGGGTGGCAAGTAACTGCGCGATCAGTTCTTCCAGGCGCTCTGCCTCGTGCTCAATAATCTGTACAGTGGCGCTCATGGCGCGGCCTTGTGCGGTTCCAGCCTCTATAAACTGAAGTGACAGGAGAGTGTAGAAATGAGCAAGTCCCGTAGCAAAGCATTACTCGGTGCCGTTGTAACCGGCGTGGTCCTGATGTCCCTGTCGGTTGCCAGCTGGTCCATGGGCCACGATGGCGGCATGGACCATGATCCCGCCCGTATGGTTGCCCATATGACCGACCGGCTGGACCTCACTGAAGAACAGGTGAGCCGCGTGAAACAGTTAATGACCGCGACCCGGGAGCAGTCCGATGCTGACCGCAAGCGATTGCGGGACTTACGTGGGCAGATGAAGACCCAGCGTGACAACTTCGATGCGGGCAAAGCCCAGAAGATTGCCGACGAGATCGGTGAGATCACCAGTCGTATGGTCTTTCAGATCGCCAGCACCCACGCCAAGATATATCAGCTGCTGACCGATGAGCAGAAAGCTGAGATGGATGACATGATGGATCAGCACCAATCACGCCGGGATCATTGGCGTCAGAGCGGTAAGAAATCTCGAGAGTAAACCTGGCTAATCCCCTCTAATCAGGTCCCTTCAGGGCGGCATTTGCTGCCTTTTTTTTCGTTTCCCACTCTTCGCATACCCTGGTGCAGGTCTACCTAAAGTTCGTATACAGCCAGGTCAAGCTCTTCGCGCAATGAGGCTGTGCTCTCCAGCTGACTGCTATTGGTAACCACCGCCGTGCTGGCCAGTTTCGGTTGCAGATAAGTCTGCGTAACCCGGCGTAAATCATCCAGACTTACCGCCAGGATCTGCTGGCGAAACAGTTCGCGCTGGTCGTGGCTGCGGCCGAACAGGCGGTTGTGGAAATGCTGCTTGGCTTCCCCGGCCGGAGAGCTCGGTTTGTCCATGCTGCCGATGACGCCCAGAATCGCTTCCTCCAGCACCCGGTATTCGTGGGGCGTCTCCAGCATCCAGCTCACCGCCGCATCAAAATCCTGCAGTGTTTCAGCCAGACGCGGATCCCGGTAGGAAAAGAAACGAAACGCCGCCACGCCTGAATCCTGCGAGGCGCCACCACCGTAGGCGCCGCCCTGTTCCCGTATGGCACGGTGCAGAAACCCGTTGCGCAGGACGCCCCCCAGTACCGTCAGGGCCGCTGCGTCAGGGTGTTGTACCGGGACTGTAGGGTAGGCGCGCGCACAGAAGTTGACCTGGGTATTGGTCAGCCATATTTCCCCCCTGCGCTCGCGTATTGGTTGTAGTTCGAAAGGCGTCGCCAGTGAGCCTGGATTATCCGCGCTCCAGATGGTAGTGGCGCCCTGTACTACCTCCTCCAGCTTGTGATCTTCCGCTATTGCAAGAAATTGCATAGGGGTGGATTTGAGCCGGGAATGCAACTCCCCCAGCTGTGCGGCGAAGGCATCCAGCTCCCGCGGGTCGCGCAGGCGATCGTCCAGCGCTCGCAGGCTGCCGATGCCTGCCAGACCTGACAACTGGTGATTCAGTTGTGCCAGCGGGCTCATGCCGGCGCATGCCGCGGTCATGGCCAGGCCGTGCCCGTTACCGGTAATGGCCTGGTCCCGTCGCGCACGCTGCTGGGCGATCAGGTCGCGGATTCTGTCGGTCTCATCGAAGCGCACTGTGTGCAGCGTATCGTGCATCAGTTGCGCTTGTGCTTCGGCGTTGCGCAGCAGTGCCTTGGACGACAGGACAAAGTTCGCTGTTATTTCCTGTTCATTTTCAATATGGCCGCGCATGGAGCTGAAGGCGCTGATGGCGCCCACGGTCGCGGCCTGGCGATGTTGCGCTTCCAGGTAGGAGTCGTCGCCCAAACCCAGTTCCGTCAGGATGTTGGTATAAAGGGGTAGCACCTGCAACTGCTCATCCGACAACAGGGGCAGGGGTGCGATGGCCTGCTGGTATACGATACCGTTGGTGCCCTGGCCGTAGAAGGTAGTGTGAATGCCACTGGCATCGCTCTGGGCAAAGCTCAGGTCTGGCAGGCTGGCCGGGACATCGCTGAGTTCCACCTTGGGCAGAATACTCTCGTCGTCGACCTGCCCCTGGCGCTTTACCAGGTCTGCGGCCAGTTGCATTACGGCAGCACGCTGTTTTTCGTCCATGTCCGCTTTGATAGCGGCCAGTCGTGCGGCCTCTGCGGCCATCCGCTTATTAGATAACGCCGTGTCGGGTGTCATGATGAGTGTTACCCGGTGCGGATTGTCCAGCAACAATTTCTGTGCCAGGCGGCGAATATAATCCGGGTCGCGGATCTTCTCGCGCATGCCGGCTATTACCGGTTCCAGATTTAACACGGCGATTGGGTCGCTGTAGTGCGTGGCGCTGCCCAGGGCTTGCAGGATGAGTTGCAAGCCATAGGGGTAACTGTCGCCACTGATTTCACGCTGGTGCAATTCCAGCTGGTGTAATACCGCTTCCAGTCGCTCCTGGCTGACGCCCTGCTCGGCGACCTGCTGCAGTACATCCAGCACCATGCGCTCCAGGGCGTCGGCGTGCTCGGCCTCGCTGCCCTCAATGCCGCAGCAGAACACCATCTCGCGCATAGAGTCCTCCAGGCCGCACAGGGGCGAGGGCGCCTGACCCAATTCGGTTGTTTCCAGGGCGTGTTGCAGCGGTGATGCGCTATTGTCCAGCAGCACGCTGGATAACAGTTGAGCATCCAGCAACTTTTCCAGGTCAGCGCTCTCGCCCAGCATCCAACCCATTACCAGGTGCGTCTTGTTATCTGTGCTGCCATTTTCGTCAAAGGCGTAGCTGTCCTGTACCCGCAGTGATGCCTGCAGGCGTCGCTCGGCCTGCATCGCAATGCGCTGTTCTAGTTTGTCGAAGTGTGCCAGGGCTTTTTCCTCGAACACCGCCTGGTGGGCGCTGGCCTCGATATCGCCAAAGGTCATGAAGATGGCGTTGCTGGGGTGATAGTGGCTGCGATAAAAGGCCTGTAGTTGTTCGTAGCTCAGGTCCGGGATGTGTTCCGGATCGCCCCCGCTGTTGTAGTGGTAGGTGGTGCTGGGGAACAGCTGTTCGCATAGCTTGCTCCACAGTGTACTGCTCACGGAACTCATGGCGCCCTTCATTTCATTGAACACCACACCCTTGAACACCAACTCACTGTCCGGGTTGTCGGGTTCGGCAAATTCCACTCTGTGGCCCTCCTGGGCGAAATCCAGAGGGTCTAGTCGTGAGAAAAATACCGCGTCAAGGTAGACATCCAACAGGTTGTTGAAGTCCTTGCGGTTCTGGCTGGCGAAGGGGTAGGCGGTCCAGTCGGAGCTGGTGAAGGCATTCATAAAGGTGTTGAGCGAGCGCCGTAGCATCATGAAAAAGGGGTCGCGCACCGGGTAGTGTTCGCTACCGCACAGGGCCGTGTGTTCCAGAATATGGGCCACGCCAGTGGAATCCTTGGGCACCGTGCGCAGGGCGACCAGGAATACGTTCTCGGTATTTTGTGAGGCCAGGTGATAGTGCACGGCCCCCGTGGCCTTGTGTTCAAACTGTTCTACCCGGATATTGAGGGACTCGATGGTCTCCTGGTGGATGGGTTGGAATGCGTGGTGGGCGTTGGGTAAAGCGTTGCTACTATTGCTCATACTTGGTCTCGGGGCGTGTTCGGGCTAGTCGACGGCGCAGTTTATCCGTTACACGACAGCAGCGCGAATTAGTTTATTCCGCGGTATTGGCTACCGGCACCAGTTCTATCTGGTATAACCATGGCCAGCGTTTGCCGGTTACCCAGATGGAGCCATCGGCGGGGTCCCGGGCGATACCGTTGAGTACATCGACGCCGCTGCGGCGCTCGTCGGCGGGCAGCAGGCCTTGCAGGTTTACACTGGCCCTGACCACGCCGGTGGCGGGGTCGATGATGACGATGCGGTCAGTCTGCCAGATATTCGCCCAGATATTGCCGTCCACCCACTCCAGTTCATTCAGTTTTACAACAGGCTGGCCGTTTTCGGTGACGGTTACAGAGCGCACAGTCTGTTCCGTTTCGAGTGAAATAAAGTGCAGTTGTGCGCCGCCATCCGTGTAAATCAACTCTTTACCGTTGTCTGTCAGCCCCCAGCCATCACCGGGAATGGGAAACCAGCGATCGGCCTGCAAATCTTCCCGACTGTAGACCAGCATCATGCGGTTCTTCCAGGTCAGCTGGTAGACTTTATCGTTAAGCACAGTCAGGCCCTCGGCAAAAATACGGGGGTTCAGTTTGTGGGTAGCATCGAGTTCACCATCGGCAAAACGATAACGGAGTAGGTGCGACTTGCCGTAATTACCGGTGCTGACGTAGAGGTAACCGTCCAGTATCTGCAGCCCCTGCACAAAATTCTCCCACGGCTGGGGTTTCCGGTCGGTCACGCGAAAGCCGTATTGCTGCACAGCCAGCACCGACATCGGCAGCAAAACAAAAAGACAAACCAGGGTGCGCAGTGCGGCCATGCTATATCCTGCCACGGGCAAGATCGCGCATGATGAAGCGCGCCGGCGCCACGGCCCGGCACAGTTCGCGGCTCAGTGGCGCGGGCTCGCCGCAGATTGTACTGGCCAGGAGTTCTGCCGCCAGAGGGGCGGAGGTGAGCCCCCGGGAGCCATGCGCGGTGGTGAGGTATAGTCCCGGTATATATTCACCCTCCAGAGCAATGGTCTGTCTGGCGTTCTTGCGCAGCGGGGCATAGTCGCGCAAGAAGGCTGTTACATCCGGTGCGGGGCCCACCATCGGCAAGTAGTCGGGGCTGGCACAGCGATAGCCGACACGGCCTCCCAGTTTCCCGGGGTTCACCGCTGCCAGGTTTTCGCGCCAGTCGGGCACCGCATCTGCCAGTGATGCCAGGTTGTGGTGGTGATCCGACTCCCGCAGTGCCTGTTCGTCATCGTGCAGATCGAAAGTGGCGCCGATACAATGCACGCCTTCCCGGGCCGGTGCAATATAACCCTTGTGACACAGGGCGGCCCTCAGCCCTGCGAACGCTGATGCTGTGGGTAGGTGGGTGGTTTGGCCGCGAATGGCTTGCACCGGTAGCCAGGCGAGTTGTCGCATGGTCGCAGCCGCCGTACCCGTGGCCACCACGGCGCAGGGGGCACTGGCTATTACGCTGCCGTTAACCATAGCCCGCCACTCTCCAGCCCCGGTTTCCAACGTAAGTTCAGCGCAGTTTTCGATGACCTCGATATTGCCGGCGTCTACCAGCGCGCGGCACACCGATACCGGCCGCAGCCAACCGGACCCGGGGTACCAGTAACCGGCGCTGGGTTGTGCAATGCCCAGAACCGCCTCCGCCTGTTGCGCATCCAGTACCTGAGCCAGCTCCGGCAGCAGTGCCAGTGACTCGCCAAGAGCGATCAACTCCGAGCTGTTGTCGCTCTGGTGAAAACTGCCGCACAGGGCGCCGTCGAGTCCTGTGGTGAGTTGGTCGGATTGGAACATGGAGCGGTAATATTGTGACGCGAAACGAAAACTCTGCAGTGCAAAGTCAGTGAGCGAAGAGTGCTTGCGTGAAAGGCGGGTATATAAAATACCCTGGTCATTGCCGGACCCCGCATTCGCCAGTTTCCCCTTTTCCAGCAGTGTGACGGAAATTCCACGCCGTGAAAGTGCGGCGGCCACGGTGCAACCGGCCAGGCCGCCGCCCACAACCAGTACCCTGGCAGGTGTGGCAGTCACAGTGCCGCTAATGTCCCAGGGTGTATACGTCGTCGGCTCTGGTGCAGTGGCAGTATTTTTTATGTGGCCGCGCAGGCATTCCCGTTTGCGTTCAAAACCGGGGGCCTTGCGCACCTCGAAGCCGGCATCCGTCAGATCCCGGCGCACTTGTCCGGCAGCGGTAAAGGTAGCGAAACTCGCTTGTGGATGGCTCAGCCTCGCTGCGGCGCGCAGCACCGGTCTGGACCACATGGCTGCATTACAGGCCGGTGCGAAGCCATCGAGGTACCAGGCGTCTACCAGCGGTCGCCCCTGACTGGCCAGGTCGGGCAGTGCGTGCGCCACATCCTCCCACCACAGGTCCAGTGTTATCCGCCCCCGATTTAATAGCACACGATGTTGTCCCGGTAGTAGACCGGGGTAGTGATCAAGCAGGGTTGTGGCCAGTGATTCCAGGGTCGGCCAGTTGGCCAGTGCCCTGACCAGGTCCTCCCTGGCCAGGGGGTGCTTCTCGATAGACAGATAGTGTAATTCCGGGCGCGGTTTTGGAAGTTCGCGCCAGGCCTGCCATGTCAGCAGGAAATTGAGGCCGGTACCAAATCCGGTTTCGACGATACAAAAATGTCTGCGGGAGTGTCGCCGCCAGCGTTGGGGCAAGTCGTTGCCCTGCACAAAGACGTAGCGACTTTCCTCCAGGCCGTTGTCTCGGGAATAGTAGACGTCACCGAATTCGGTCGAGGACGGCTCATCAGCGTCGTTCCATTGCAGGGAGGCCGGCTCTACAGGGCGCCAGGGCGTATTTTCGCGCCTCATCCGGCCAGGGATTTTATCTTCAGTTCGTCTGGCAGCCAGGCGGGGATGTGGGGGCGTTCTTCTGCCATAAGATCGTCGATGGTGAATACGTGTAACTCAGGGGCGTCGCCCGGTGGTCGGTACAGAGTGATGAGGAAGTCATTGGCGTTGAAATTTTGCGGTACCCGCACTTTCCAGCGATGCTCCAGAATACTCAAGGTAGTATCGCCCGGTTGCAGTCGTATTCTGGCAACATAGTGGTGTTTCCCCACGGGTTTGAGGCTGCGAGTCTCACTGCCGATCAGGGAACCGAACAAGCGGGTCTTGATGGAGCAGATCGGCGCGATATCCCGGCGGCTTTCGGGCATGCTTGGGTCCATCAGGCGTTGTGTGATCTGGGTCAGGGCAGTGCTGCCCTCAGAGCCATTGAGCCGGACTTTGTCCACGCTGAAGGGTATTCTGGCCAGTGTTTGCGCATCCTGTTGTGCCGCTTCGCGCTGGGAGATTTCTTCCGCCGTGGGCAGGGTGCGGGCTGATTCCCGCAATTCAGCGTAGTAACCCGCTAACAGGCGGTGCAAGCGTTCTACATATTCAGCTTCCCGCTTCAGGGTGTAATCGGCGGTGTAGGTGCGCGGCGCCTTGCTTTCGGTCGCCTTTGTTATGGCGGGTTCAGTGCCGGGATGTGGTGGGACGGTGTATTCGGTTCTGGCAGCGAGAATACGTTCCTGCAATAAGGTAACTTCCCGTTCAGTGATCACGATAAGGCGCTCCCTGATACTAACCATTTCCTGCGCCAGTTTTTTGACGGCGGGATTGCTACTTTGCGCAGCTGGCGTGCCGTCGGTTTGCAGGATATCCAGGGTTTTCTGGTACTGATCCAGTTCGCGGGTGAGCATTTGTCGCTCTGTGGTAAGAGTTTCCAGTGCCCCGGTCTGTGCGATGGCTGGCGGCGGCAGAAGCAGCAGCAGCAATGCACAGACCACCATCGCCGTGTGGCAAAGTGGCCATGTTGAGCGAATAATTTTGCCAGACAGGGCATTTATGATCGAAAACAGCACAGTAACCGAGAGGATTCCACATAATTATCAACCCGTATAATACCAGAATGCGTGTCCACCGAACCAGCCGCAGCTACCAGTATAGCGACATAGTTCACAGTTAGGCTTTGTTGATCGGAGCACCCGGGGGCATTAGACTGATCGACCCGTATAGATCGAGGTTGTCAGGGTGCAATTCAAGACCCGGTACACGGTACACTAGCCCTCGATCCGTACACGGGGCCTGGCGGGATAATCTATCAGTAATTTTTCACTGGGGGCCATTACTTCAGCACTGCCACTGACAACCAATTTGTCGTTCTGGTTGTAGGCCTTGCAGTTCAGGGTCACAACCTGGCGCCTGTCCTGTTTGTCGGTGACCTCCAGCTTGATCGTGATAGTGTCACCAATTTTTACCGGTAGACGAAAACGCAGGGACTGGCTCAGGTAGATGGTCCCCGGGCCGGGCAGTTCCATGGCCAGGGCAGCCGAAATAATGGCGCCGGTCAACATGCCGTGGGCAATGCGCCCCTTGTACCTGGTGCCGGCGGCGAAGTCGGCGTCCAGGTGTACCGGGTTGACATCCCCGGAGACCGCAGCGAATAGCTGTATGTCCTGCTCCTGGACCAACTTGGAATACGTCGCCGTTTGCCCTACGGTTATTTCATCGTAGGTGAAGTTGCATATTTGTGGCATGTTGTGGATTCCATGGGATTGAAGCAGCGTGAAGCATAACGTATTTTCCGCGTTTGAGCTGCGCAAAAAACTTACTGACAGGTCTGCACGATGCGAGACTCCCCAGGGCGCGAAAGACGTGTTCCGGAAATCATTTATCCAGAAGAACTACCGATCGCCGAGCGGCGAGAGGAGATTGCCCGCGCCATTCGTGAAAACCAGGTGGTGATAATTGCCGGCGAAACCGGCTCGGGCAAGACGACCCAGCTACCCAAAATCTGCCTGGAACTGGGCCGTGGCAGGCGGCAGTTGATAGGACATACCCAGCCGCGACGATTGGCGGCGCGCACCGTGGCCCAGCGTATTGCGCAGGAGTTAAACACGGAACTGGGCGGGCTGGTTGGCTACCAGGTGCGCTTCACTGACAAGGTCTCCGAGGCCACCGCCATCAAGCTGATGACGGACGGTATCCTGCTGGTAGAGATGCAGCGCGATCGATTGTTGCGCAAATACGACACTATCATTATTGACGAGGCGCACGAACGCAGTCTCAATATCGACTTCCTGCTGGGTTACCTCAAGCGCATCCTGGAGCGGCGGCCCGACCTGAAAGTAATCATCACCTCGGCCACCATCGATGTGGAGAGTTTCTCCCGCCATTTTGATGACGCGCCGGTTATCGAGGTCTCCGGACGCACCTTCCCAGTGCAGACCTTATACCTGAATTCTGCCGAGGATAAGGATGAGGGCGTACAGCAACAGATTGTTTCCCTGGTGGAAGATATCGATACCGGACAGTTCGGCGTGCGTGGCGATATTCTGGTGTTTTTGTCCGGGGAACGCGATATAAGGGAGCTGGCCAGAGCGCTGCGCAGCGCCACATCACTGGATATTCTGCCCCTGTACGCCAGGCTCAGCCAGGCTGAACAGAACCGGGTATTCGACATCTCCCGGCGCCGGGGTACGCGCGTTGTCCTGGCTACCAATGTGGCGGAAACGTCGATCACTGTGCCCGGCATTCGCTATGTGATCGATCCGGGCGAGGCGCGTATCAGTCGCTACAGTTACCGCACCAAGGTGCAGCGCCTGCCCATTGAGCCTGTTTCCCAGGCCAGCGCCAACCAGCGGCAGGGGCGTTGCGGTCGGGTGTCGGCGGGTGTCTGTATCCGTCTTTACAGCGAGGAGGATTTCAAGGCGCGACCCGAATTCACCGACCCTGAAATCAAACGCACCAACCTGGCGGCGGTGGTGTTACAGATGCTGACCCTGGGTCTGGGTGAGGTGAAAAATTTCCCCTTTATCAACCCGCCTGACTCGCGCCTGGTGCGCGACGGTTATAAGTTGCTGGAAGAATTGGGCGCGGTAAGCACTGCTGGCAAGCTCACCCCAGTGGGCAAACGTATGGCTCGCTTACCGGTGGATCCACGCCTGGCGCGCATGGTGCTGGCCGCCGCCGAGCAGGGTTGCCTGGAAGAAATCCTGGTGATTACCAGCGCGCTGACAGTCCAGGATCCACGGGAGCGTCCGGCGGACAAACAGCAGCAGGCGGATCAGATGCACGCGCGCTTTCGCCACCCGCGTTCGGACTTCATGGCGTGGCTGGCGCTGTGGCGATACTATGAAGAGCAGCGCCAGGCCTTGAGTCAGAACCAGCTGCGCAAACTGTGCAAGCGGGAGTTTCTGTCTTTCCTGCGCATGCGCGAATGGCGCGATATTCATCGCCAGCTCAGTATTGCCTGTCGCACGCAGCAGTTGAAACCGCGGGCTTCTATACCCGAAGAGGAAAACTACCAGGGTGTGCATGTGGCGCTGTTGAACGGCCTGTTGAGTAACATCGCCCAGTTTGACGAGGGCCGGGAATACCTGGGCAGCCGCAACCGCAAGTTGCAGATATTCCCGGGGTCATCCCAGGCGCGCAAGAAACCCAAGTGGTTGGTGGCGGCGGAAATCGTCGAGACTTCCCGGGTATTTGCCAGGGAAGTCGGTGCCATAGACCCACAATGGGTCATCGGCATCAATCCGGACCTGATTAAGCACAACTACTCCCAGCCGCGCTGGCAGTCGCGCAGCGGACGGGTAATGGCCTATGAGCGACTGACCCTGTACGGCCTTACCGTGGCCGACAAACGCTCGGTGCACTACGGCCCACTGGCACCGGCGGAAAGTCGCGCACTGCTGATTCGTGAGGGCCTGATTGCGGGTAACTACCGACAGTTCCCGGATTTTTTGCAGCACAATCACGGCCTGGTACGGCAGCTGGAAGAACTGGAGTCACGCACCCGGCGTCGGGATATCCTGGCGGATGAACATGTTCAGTTTGAATTCTACGATGAACGTTTACCGGACGATGCCTATACCTCCGGGCGTTTGCAGTCCTGGTTGAAGCGCAACCCGGAGGCAGAGCGAGCATTGCATATGGTGCGGGAAAACCTGCTGGCTCGTGATCCCGGAGCGGCGGTGGAGGAGCAGTTTCCAGACTATCTGCAGTGGCAGGATATGCGCTTCAAGCTCAGCTATCAGTTCGAACCGGGCAAGGCTGCGGACGGCGTGTCGGTCACTGTGCCCGTGGCACTGCTAAACCGCGTACCGCGTTTTCGCTTCGACTGGCTGGTGCCCGGTTTGTTGCGTGAGAAGTGCATAGCACTGGTGAAGGGCCTGCCCAAGGAAAAGCGCAAACGCCTGGTGCCTGCGCCGGATTATGTCGACAAGGCACTATCGGCGTTACAGCCGGATAATGTGGATCTGCTGGATGTGTTGTCACACTGTCTGGCTCACCTGGGTGGGGTTGCGCTGGGCCGCGATGATTGGGCCCTGGAGAAGTTGGATGACTACTACCGCATGAACGTGCGCGTGGTTGATGCCAGGGGCCGCTTGATGGAGCAGGGCAGGGATCTGGGTGAGCTTATCCAACGCTTTCGCAGCGATACGCGCCAGAGCATCAGTTCCAGTGAGCAAAAGTCCCCGGCGAGGGAGGGGATTAGCCGCTGGGATTTTGGGGAATTACCCAGGGAGTGGCGCTTCCGCCAGGCCGGTGTTGGTATCGTGTCCTACCCGGCACTGGTAGACAAGGGCCAGACAGTTGCCATTGAACTTTGCGATTATCCGGGCGAAGCCCGCTTACGCCATCGCCTGGGCGTATTGCGTTTGCTGCGTCTGGACAGTGCCGGGCAGGTGAAGTATCTGCGCAAGCAGATGTTGCGAGGCAACGAGTTCAACCTGGTACTGGCGGGAGCCGGCCTGGACCGGGCCGCCCTGATCGAGGATCTCATCGATGCGGCTTATGTACAGGCCATGTGCCTGGATCAGGACTTGCCCTTTGGTGAAGCGGAGTTTGGGACAGTACTGGCAGCGGGTAAGAGTGAGGTAATAACCTGCGCTAACGAGATGGAGGCTGTACTACTGAATTTTCTTAAAGTACTGGCCGAGCTGCGGCACAAGCTGGCGGGCCTTGATACGGGCAAGTGGCTGGATTCCCGGGAGGATATCGAGCAACAACTGCAGCATTTATTGCAGGCGGGGTTTCAACGCGATACCCCCCGGGAGTGGTCGGCCCAGTATCCACGCTACCTGAAAGCCCTGCGCACCCGGGTGGAGCGTCTCAGCGGTCAATACGCCAAAGATCAGAAGCACACGGCACTGCTGCAAATACTGGCGCAGCCCCTCCGGGATTCGGTGCGAGAGCGGCCCGGGTTGCTTCTACTGTGCGCGCCAGCCAGTCACTATCGCTGGATGTTGGAAGAGCTGCGGGTATCGCTGTTCGCTCAAAACCTGGGCACCCGCCAGGCGGTTTCCCAGAAACGCTTGCAGGAACAGTGGCGGGTGGTACGCCAGTGGCTTGACAAAAACCACTAATAATATAGGGTTTTTATTTGTAAAATTTTTTTACTTGCCATGGGAATGTAATGAAACTTCCGGTTTAATGCTCGGTCATAACTTTTACGAATGCTTGAGGTGGCAGTGGTCCCCAAGGCACTTCGGATGGTAATACAACATCTTAATGACTTACAGGGAATACATCATGACTCCAATTAAAAAACCTCTCGCTGCCGCTCTAGGCGCAGCATTCTTGGCGACTTCCGTTGCTCCTATGGTATCTGCCGAGACGAATCCTTTTTCCGCGCAACAACTCAGTGGTGGTTACGACCTCGCCAGCTATGGTAAGGACGCCGAAGGTAACTGTGGTGACAAAAAGGGCGAAGGTAGCTGTGGCGATAAAAAAGCCGAGGGTAGCTGTGGCGATAAAAAAGCCGAGGGTAGCTGTGGCGATAAAAAAGCCGAGGGTAGCTGTGGCGACAAGAAGGCTAAAACTGAAGGTAGTTGCGGCGAAGGTAAATGCGGTGCTAATAAGGGCAAAGCCAAGTCCGAAGGCGAAGGTAGCTGCGGCGGTTCCTAATGTCTGAGCAACACCGGAAATTCCACGGAGCGGGTCTCGGCCTGCGGCGGGCCCTGTTGGGCCCGCTGCTATCCATGTATCAGGGAGCGGTAGATTTTATGGAGGTTGCGCCGGAAAACTGGATCGGCGTCGGTGGTCGCTTCAGCAGGCAGTTTCGGCAGTTGGCGGAGCGCTATCCGATTGTATTACACGGTTTGTCACTGGATATTGGTGGGCCGGATCCAATCGATAAGGATCTGGTGCGGTCAGTGCGCGACTTGATGTGCGAGATGGACGTGCCACTGTACAGTGAACATCTCAGTTATTGCGCCGCACAAGGGCATCTCTACGATCTGTTGCCCATCCCCTTTACCGAGGAGGCTGTGCACCACGTGGCGGCTCGGGTGCACCAGGTGCAGGACATCATAGGGCAGCCCATAGCCCTGGAAAACGCCTCCTACTATGCCCAGCCCCTCGCCGAGTTGAGCGAGGCGGAATTTATCACCGCGGTGGTTCAGGAGAGCGGATGTGACCTGCTGCTGGATGTCAATAATATCTATGTGAACAGTATCAATCACAGCTACGACCCGATTGAGTTTCTCGACTCACTGCCATTGCAGCGAGCCCGTTACATTCATGTGGCGGGGCACTACGATGAGGCCGATGACCTGAAAGTGGATACCCACGGGGCCGATGTAATCGACCCGGTGTGGGCGCTGCTGGCGGAGGCTTACCGGCGGCTGGGCCCCTTGCCGACCCTGCTGGAGAGAGATTACAACCTGCCACCCCTGGATGAATTGCTACAGGAAGTCACACAGATTCGCGCGATGCAGCTAGAAAACCAGGGCGCCCTGGTTGAGGCGATGGGTTAACTTATGAGTGTATCGGCGCTAAAAGATAGCCAATTGACGATGGCGCGCTATCTGCGCGACCCGCAGCGACAGCCGGCGCCCGCCGGAGTGGAACAGCGGCGCCTGCAGATCTACCAGGATCTCGTCTACAACAATATCGAAGGCTTTATCAGCGGTGGTTTTCCCGTGTTACGCAGCCTGTACCAGGATGCTGATTGGCACTCGTTGGTGCGCATGTTTATCGAGCGGCACCGCTGTCACACACCCTACTTTCTGGAGATCAGCCAGGAGTTCTTGCAGTTCCTGATGCAGGACTACAGCGTCCGCGAGTGCGACCCGCCGTTTATGGCGGAACTGGCCCACTACGAATGGGTGGAAATTGCCCTCGATGTCTCTCAGGAAGAGTTGCCGGAAGCCGCCACTGTCGACAATATGCTAGCCGCCGTGCCACAGCTTTCACCGCTGGCCTGGCTGCTTAGCTACCAGTTTCCGGTGCACCAGGTCGGCGCGGGCTTCAGGCCTGGTGAGGCGGTGGAGCCCACTTATCTGGTGGTGTACCGGGATAGAGAGGACGAGGTTCGGTTTATGGAACTGAATGCGGCAACGGCTCGTCTGGTGGAGCTGATCAGAGATAACAATGTTGCCACAGCCGGCGAGTTGCTGGCGGGGCTGGCTGGGCAACTGAGTATGACTGAGGAGTCGATGCTCGCCTTTGGTGGTGAACAACTTGAGCAGTTGGTTGCACAATCTGTGGTGCTTGTCACAAATCGTTGAAATCGCGTCTAACCTGGGTTTAATCAATAGTTGATCCACTCGCAGCCTACGCGTAAAATTCCACCATTATTATAATAATGGCTGGTCTTTTAATGGCCCTATCGCGCTACATCCTGATCTTTGTGTTGACATTTCCCGTGGCTTCAGCCTGGGGCCTGGAGCAACAAAGCGACATCGACCCCTGGGAGTCGATGAATCGTCGTGTATTCTCCTTTAATGAAACCCTGGACAAGTATCTGCTGAAACCGGTGGCCAGGGGCTATCGCTTCATCATGCCCGACCCCGCAGAGCGCGGCGTCACTAAGTTCATCGCCAATATCTACGAATTCAATACCATTATTAATTCACTGTTGCAGGGCCGCCCTGGCAACGCTCTGCACACTAGCGGCCGCTTTGTCGTGAATACCACTGTTGGCTTGCTCGGTTTCTTTGATGTGGCCTCCCACATGGAGCTAGACCACCGGCCTGCGGATTTTGGCCAGACCCTGGCGGTATGGGGTGTTGGCAGCGGCCCCTTCTTCATGGCGCCCCTGATCGGCCCCCGTACCATACGCAGCTTAACGGGCTACTTTGTGGATACCTACAGCTCTATACCGGCTCTGCAAAATGATACGGAACTGGCCTATATCTTCTGGACCATCGAGGTCATCGATATCCGGGCGCGCCTGCTTAAAGCAGAAGATTTGATCACCGGCGATCGCTACATCTTCATACGGGACGCCTATCTGCAACATCGCAAGAGCTTCATAAATAATGGCGTGGTAGAGGACAGTTTCTCCGATTTTGAAGAGGAGGAAGATTGGGAGGAGTTTTGATCCGCATTGCATGGCTTCCGTCAGCCCGAATAAAGGCGGCCAAATATGTCACAAAACTGTGAAATCCTGCTCAAAGCATGACTAATCCGGTTGCTTGAACTCCATGATGGGCGTAGTGTCACGCCGAACGCACCATCAAAGCCTCCCATGATGGCCTCAAAAGGCAGTGTACTTATAGTTGACGATGACCCGGCCCGTGCTGCAGAGCTGGCTGGTCTTGTGTCGTCCGCGGGTTTTAATATCCAGGTTGTTACCGACGTCAACAATTCAACCCATGCCCTTGGCGTCAGCAGCGACCTGGATGTCATCCTATGTGAGCTGGATCTCAAGGATGTTTCCTGGGGTGAAACCCGCCGCACATTGCGTGAGACGGAAGTGCAGGTTCCGGTGATTATGCTCAGTGACGTAGCGGATGCCGATCGCATGATGAAGGCCCTGCGTCTCGGTGCCAGTGATTTCTTTTTGCGCCCGGTGGAAGACAAGGCCGCCCTGGTCAGGTCCATCGAGCGCTGTGTGCGTCAGCGCCGGATACACAGAGAGTTGCAGGAGTCACGGCAGCGCCTGGAGGCGGCCAATATCGAGTTGCGCGGTACGGTGCAAATGTTGGAGCAGGACCAGCAGGCGGGGCGTCAGGTGCAGCTGCGTATGCTGCCGGCAACACCACTGGTGTTGGGCGATTATGTGTTAAGCCATACTGTTATTCCCTCCCTTTATCTCAGTGGCGATTTCACCGATTACTTCACTCTGGGTGAGCATTTCGTCACCTTCTTTATGGCCGATGTATCCGGCCATGGCAGTTCCTCTGCTTTCGCCACTGTTTTGTTGAAGAACCTGTTTGCCCGTAAGCGATCTGACTTACTGCGCCGCAATGATGACACCATATTGAGCCCGGTGGCTATGCTCAAACGTGCGAATAAGGAGTTGCTGGACCTGGGGGTGGGCAAGTTCGCTACCATGGTAATTGGCTTGCTGGATATGCAGGGCAACACACTGCGTTACAGCGTGGCGGGGCATTTGCCACAGCCGGTACTGGTTTCACAAGAGGGCGCGCACTACTTGCGGGGGGAGGGGTCCGCCGTCGGGATTATGGAAGATGCCCAGTTTGAAGAGCATATGATAGACCTGCCGGAAAGTTTTATGCTGGCCCTGTTTTCCGATGGTATTCTGGAGACCCTGCCGCCCAAAAACCTTATAGAGAAAGAAAAATACTTCCTGAACGTTTTTGAACAGACGGCGGATTCACCGGATGAGTTGGTGATCCGCCTTGGCCTGGATCGCATCGAAACTGCACCCGATGACATCGCCGCCCTGTTTATTAGCAAGCGAGGTTAGTGCTCATTCATGGTGATATCGCTTAATGTTACATTATGAGTGACGAGGCACACTAGAATGCAAGAGGGAAAAATTCTCGCCGCTAGTTGTGACGGTGCTTATGTTATCCGTATGGTGGGTGATATACGCCTCACCTTATGCACTACCATCGATGAATATTTTCAGCAGATGTTCGACGACCCGGCATTCGCCAGTGTCTGGGTAGACCTGTGCGACGCCGAGGGTATCGACAGCACAACCCTGGGTTTACTGGCCAAACTGGCGCTGACGGTAAAGCAAAAATTTGGCTTTGAGCCGGCTATATACTCCAGTGACCCCGGGATAAACCGACTGTTGAAAAGCATGGGCTTTCAGCGGCTGTTTAAACTGCATGAGGAAATCTGCACTAACCCCGAACAGATCAGTGATATCCCAATAGTGGAAGGCAGCGAGCAGGCGGTGAAGCAAAAGGTGATCGAGGCTCATCAAGTACTGATGGATATCAGCGATGAGAACCGCGCCCGCTTCAAGGATTTGATGGCCGTGCTGGAGCGCGGCTAACTTTTAGCTGCCAGTTTACACTGGATATAATCCTGGTGGGTTACATAGGTGAGTTCCGCCACCTGCCGAATCAAGTGCTCCTCGTACTTATCCAGGTTGCCATCGGCATAGGCGACCACCCACATGGCACTGATCAGTTGTAATTTTTGAGCGGCGCTGTAATAGTCGTTGATTACCCGGGTGAACTCATACAGCGAAGTGGCTTCATCTGCCCGGTTTTCCGCCAACACCATCAGTTCGCGCACTTCTTGTTTATCAAGTTGCAGTGAACCGCTGAGAAGTTCTTCCAGGGCCGCCTGCTCCGCGGCGTCCTGGATGAAATCCGCCCGTGCGGTTTCAATCAGCAGAGCGGCAGCCACCAATTGCAGACGCTGCCGCTGTGACTCCTCGCTCTCCCTTGCGGGAGATTCAAATAGCGCTTTGAGTGCTGCGATCATTTTTGTAACTCATTGCCCGGGTTTTCGTAAATGGGGTGCAGATCTTCCTCGCTATGGCGAACCAGTCCATACGCCTCGCTAAGTACCTCAAGCCCCGCCTCTTTTTTATATGCATTTTCACTCAGGTGGCGCCTGAATTTCCTGGCACCCGGGACGCCCTGGTAGAGACCGAGAATGTGGCGAGTGACGTGGTTCAGGTGGGCTCCGTGAGCAAGCTGTCGCTCCACATAGGGGAGCAATGCAGCGATGACATCATCGCGGGAATTGATCGGTTTGTCCATCCCGAAAAGTAGTGGGTCCACCTCCGCCAGCATCCAGGGATTCTGATAGGCCTCCCGCCCGATCATGACGCCATCCACGTGTTCCAGATGCGCTTGACATTCCTGTAGTGTCTGGATGCCGCCGTTAATAACAATGGTCAGTTGCGGGAGGTCTTTTTTCAGCTGATAGACCCAGGGATAGTTGAGCGGCGGGATTTCCCGATTTTCTTTCGGTGATAGGCCCTGCAGCCAGGCTTTGCGCGCATGCACGATAAAGACCGAGCAGCCCGCCGCTGCGACCGGCTCGATAAATGCGACCAGCTGCTCATAGGACTCCATGTCGTCGATGCCGATGCGGTGCTTTACCGTCACTGGAATGTCGCAGGCATCACGCATGGCTTTCACCCCGTTCGCCACCAGCTGCGGCTGTGCCATCAGGCAGGCTCCGAACATACCCGATTGCACCCGGTCAGAGGGACAGCCGCAGTTCAGGTTGACCTCATCGTAACCCCACTCCTGGGCCCACCTCGCACAGCGTGCCAGGTCCGTCGGGTCGCTACCGCCCAATTGCAGAGCCACCGGGTGTTCCTCGGCGTTGAAGTGCAGGAACCGCTCCCGATCTCCATGAATGAGCGCTCCGGTGGTGACCATCTCTGTGTACAGGAGGGCCTCTTTGGTCAGCAGTCGCCAGAAATAACGGCAGTTGTGATCGGACCAATCCATCATGGGGGCAATGGAAAATAACCTGTTGATATTTTTCCTTCCTGGTTCCACTATTTGAGCCTGACTACGGAGATAGATAGATGATATCGCACAAATTCCTCAAAGGGGCATCGTGGCTGGTTGCGGTTGCCACTATGGCATCTGGAACCTCGCTGGTGGGCGCTCTGGATGAACCCTTCCAACAACTACCGCTGGAGCTTGCCGCAGCAGATTTTTTGCCGGAATCAGTGCTATCAGGAGAGGGTTATACGGTTGATGAGCGAGTCGTCAACGACGGTGTGCAGAACACTTACACGCTAAAATCGGACTATGGTGAGCTCATCGTGACGGGTACCGGGGAGTTGCTGGCACGAATCCAGGAGGTCCAGGCGACCAGGGCGTTGGAAAAACTGGAAGGCAGTGACGAATTCAAGGAAGCGGCAAAGGGGGCGGTTACCGGTATGGTGGAGGGCGGGAAGGCTCTGTGGAATGAGCCGGTCGATACCTCCAAGGCTGCGGCCAGGGGCGTGGGGCGGTGGTTAAGTAATATAGGCAGCTCTATTACCAGCGATGATCCTCACCAGGATAACGCTTTTGAGACTGCAGTCGGCTATGATGTGGCAAAACGCGGCTATGCCGTGGCGATGGGTGTCGATCCCTACACGGATTTCGAACCGTTTCAGGAACGCCTGGGTGAGGTAGCAAGTGCCACCGCCGCCGGTGCTATGGTGACGTCTATGGCGATAAAAGTGGGGACTGCGGGTAGCATCGCTGGAACGGTTGCAACTGTAACCCGTCTGGCATCGATGCAAAACCTCCTCAAGGACAACCCTCCCTCTACCCTCACAAAGCTGAACAGGGAAACGTTACTGGCGATGGGTATTGTGGGCTATCAGGCCGATGCGCTATTAAAAAACTACAATTACACGCCGGCGGAAATGACCATGATCTGCGAGGCATTGAAGTGGATGGGAGACATCGAAGGGCGAGAAATCTTCGTCGCCTACGCAACATCTGCGCCGGACCGGGAGGTCGCCCAATTCACACAGCATTACGCTGAAATGCTGTCCGATTACATCACGACGGTTGCAAGCGGGGACATCGTCGATGTAGCTGGCACGGCCTGGTTGGTATCGCGCTCCGGCAGCCTGGTGGGTGCGTTTCCCATCGATTACCTGGCTTGGACGAAGAATGTCGCTGATTCCACTGGAACAGCTTCCGAGCAAATGGTCGGGCTGGGGGCCAAGCGCAAGGAGCTATTGCTGAAGGGGCGGGTTTCCCCGGTGGCAAAGGCGGCACTGGAGAGCCGGGGCTGGGAAATTACCGAGAACGTGCGCCTTGCCAGTGCGGCGGACTCAACGACACTTTAGTCTCGTTGCCGATAAGGACTATGCCAGCAGCTTTTTTTGCATCGTGCGGGGGGCTCAAGCTGCCTGCATGGCATGCGCCACTCTGGCCTGAACTCACGCAATCCGGTCAGGCGGGGAGCTGCGCCCGGTAGGTTTTTTGCCAACTGATAAAGCCCCACACCGAAAGAATGCTGTAAAAGCCAATCAGTACGGCGTAAATATCCAGGCTGCGGTCCTGATAAAGCCAGACGGAGGCCAGGTTGATGACGATCCAGTAAATCCAGGCTTCCAGAACCTTGGTGATTTCCATGTAGGTGGCGACAAAACTGAAGGCTGTGGTAAAGGCATCGAAGAACGGGCGCTCTGCGTCCGTAAATAACTGAACGCTGTAGCCCAGCCCCAATGCCACAGCGCAGGTGATCAAAATAATCCCGGTGTGCAGGTCTAGCTTCCATTTGATGACCGGGTTGCTGTCCTGCGCTAGCTGCTTGTGCCATCGCATCCAACCCCAGCAGCCCATCAGTGCGTAGAAAAAGTAGAGAAAAGCCTCGGAATATAACCTGGCATCGACAAACAAATAGATACTGAGCACACTGCCGACAATACCGAAGGCCCAGCAGATAATTTTTTCCCTGATTAACAGCACGATAAAAATCGCATTGGCGGTGGTTGCCAGAATTTCCACAATTAGCACTGTTGATAGTTCGCCTGTCATTCTCTCAATATCCTGTAATCCCTGACTCAAAAACTGTAGTTGACGTTGACGCCATAGGTGCGCGGCTCACCCAGTTGTAGGTAGGTTTCGTTGCGCCAGGCGCCGTAGTTATCCCGCGGATCATTGCCAAAATACAAACCGTGTACGGCGTAATCTTCATCGCTCAGGTTGCGCCCCCACAGGATGACGGCGATATTTCCGGTGCGCCAATTCAGGCTGGCGTTGAGTAGGTCGTAACTGTCCAGTTTGCCGTCGTGGTAGTAGCCGTAGAAGCTATCGCCCTGGCCTTCTATCTCGATACGAGCCGACCACTGCGTATTGAATGCCACCTGGGTGCCGACGTTGTACTGGTACTCGGGAGACTTGGCCTGGTCGCGATTCTTTTTGGTAACGAATTGCCACTGGTCAAGATCAAAGGCTTCGATGGAGTCCACCTCGGTGTGCAGCCAGCCCAGGTTCGCAAATAACTCAATGCTCTCGTTTAGCGCAAATGTGCTCTCCAGTTCTATGCCGTAATTGGTGGCGTCACTGCTGCTGTCCAGGTAGCCAATCCACAGGCCCGCCTGGTCATCCCACATCCAACTTTCCAACTGGGCATTGTTCCTGTCGGCGTGAAACAGGGCCAGGCTCAGGGACAACCGTTGGTCGAACTGCTCTGTTCTGAGGCCGATTTCCGTGTTTAGCAGAGTTTCATCGTCAAAGTCCAGCTTGCCCCGGGTGAAGTCCTGGAAGGGTGGTGACATCCAGGGCTGGTTGGCGCTGGCAGTGGTATTGACGCCACCGGGTTTGCTGCCACGGGCCACGGTTGCATAGATCATGGTGTTATCACTCAACGCATAACGGGCGCTGAGTTCACCGTTCCACAGATCATCACTGTTATCGGTGCGAAACTCATTGCTATCGTGATAGTCGTCCTCAAAGTGTTCCAGGCGTAGTCCCGCCACGAGGGTTAATCGCGAACTGAGCGCATACTCGTACTCACCGTAGATCGCATAGCGCTCGGTGTCGTAATCGCTGCTGGCGGAGTAGTTGCCATACCAGACACTGGGGTAGTGGTAATTAAGGGTCTCACTGCCATCATTGGCGTACAGGCCGATAACATAGCGCGCATCGCCTGCGTTCAGGTCGCTGTCGCCACCCAGAAAGCGAAGGTCGACGATCCATTTGTCGCGCTCGCGGTCAAAAATTTCCCTGGCGGTATCATTGCCAAAGGAGCACAGGTAGGTCTCGCAAAATTCGTCGGAGATCCAATCGACGTCATAGCTGTAGTGCAGGTCCGAGTCGGTATAACTGACCACAGCCTCCACAGAGTGAGTACTGTCCAGTTGCCAGTTGCCACCGGAGGTAAAAGCCAGGGTTTCCTGGGTGTCCTTACCCGGCTGGTCCGAGTAGGTGGTGCGTTCGTTGTCCAGCGACCAGGCGTCCTGGCCGTTGTCACTGTCAAAGTAGAACGCGCTTAAGTCGTAGCGGGCGGTGTCAGACGGATCCCATTGCAGCCTGGCCCGGGTGGTCAATTCGTCGAAGTTGTTGCTGTCGTCCTTGTCGAGTCGATCGTTGTCGATATAGCCGTCACTGTTGTTCTGCTGTACGGCCAACCGGCCTTTCAATTGGTCAGTCAATGGGCCGCTCACGACCAGGCCAAGATTGTAGCTATTGTAATTGCCGGCGCCGCCACTGAGTTCGCCTTCAAACTCGTCGGTGGGTTCGTTGGTTCTGATATTGATCATGCCCGCATGGGCACTGGCGCCAAAACGCGTGCCCTGTGGCCCGCGCAACACTTCCACCTGCGCCACATCGAACAACATCCCGGCATTGGCGCTGTCGCCCAGTTCCAGGTCGTCCAGCATGATACCCACCGAGGGGTAGTATTTGGGGTCGTAAAACTGTTCCAGATCACCCACCCCGCGAATCTGCACAAAGCGACTGCGCGAGGCCCCCGCAGCCCAGGTCACATTGGGGACGGCGTTGAGGATATCCTGCAGGTGTTGTGCCGCGCGCTCGCTAATGGTGCGCTCACTAAGCACACTGATACTGCCAATTGCATCCATTAACTCGGTGTTGCGAAAGTTGGCGGTAACGATAATTTCTTCGAGGACATCTTCGGGAGCGGTGTGGCCATAGCCTGGGGCGAGCATGCCTGCCAACGCCAGGGCGATAGCCGGGGGGTGAGATGTGAACGACATGATGAGTCTCCAAATACATAAGAGACCCGGTGCGCGACGTGAGATCGGTGAAGCTAGACCTATTCCTACGCCGGTATTAACCGGATCAGGTTCAAGGGTTCGGTTGTCGCAAGGACAAACATCTCAGGCCGGGGCCACCCCTTAGGATTGATGGGGGGAGTATAGGGGCTCTGGCCGGTTATTCATAGGGGTGGGCGGAACAACTGTGTTGGATTGATTGAATAATGGTATTGCGTATGCCGATAGCTCCCTTCTGCCCAAAAATAGCTCCTAAAGGACAGTAAGATTATGCGCAGGGATAACACCGAAGAATAGAATTATCTGGCAATAGGCGAATCGTATGGATAGATTATTAAGTGCTATACCTGCATCTTATGGGCGTTTTATTGTCATGGTCAGCGGACGGGTGACATCAAGGCTGTATCTTCGGGTAGTGTACTCGTCACTCAATTGCAACATTCAACGAGTCGCCAAGAGCCATCAGTAAGGCGCGTTTTCGCAGGCAGGCAACGTGCTCAAGACAGAACTGCGCAAACCGTACTGGTCGAGCCAGGGTAGGGCGGTGAACTAATTTGCCATCCACGCCGGGTAGGGTAGCTTGTGCTTCCACAGGAATTCCGGGTTGAACAACTTGCTCTGGTAGCGGCTGCCGGAATCAGCCAGGATAGTGACGATGGTGTGGCCGGGTCCGAGTTCCCCGGCCATGGCCACGGCGCCGGCGATATTGATGCCGGAGGAGCCACCCACGGAAATGCCCTCGTGCTTCAACAGGTCGAAAATGTAGGGGAGGGCGTCGTCGTCATCCACCCGACAGGAAAAATCCACCTCAAGTCCCGCCAGGTTACCGGGCACAAAAGAGATGCCGATGCCCTCGGCGATAGACTCCCCCTCAGACTTTAACTCACCGCCATTGAAGTAACTGTACAGGGCCGAGCCCATGGGATCGGCCAGGCCGATTTTTACATCCCGATTGCGTTCGCGCAGGGCGCTTGCCACACCGGCGAGTGTACCGCCGGTGCCTACCGAGCAGATAAAGCCATCCACCTTGCCTTCTGTTTGTTCCCATATTTCCGGGCCGGTCGTGTCGAAATGCGCCTGGAGGTTGGCCCGGTTGTCGAACTGCCTGGCCCAGATGGCGCCGTGTTCTTCTTCTTTGGCGCGCCCGGTGGCCACTCTCTCGGCCGTGTGGATGTAATGATGGGAGTCGGTGTAGGGTACCGAGGGTACCAGTAACAATTCCGCGCCGAGCATTTCCAGTTGCTGGATTTTTTCCTGGCTGGCATTTTGCGGGGCGACGATGACACACTCGTAGCCCAGGGCGTTCGCCACCAGAGTCAGGCCGATGCCGGTGTTGCCAGCAGTGCCTTCAACGATGACACCGCCGGGCTGCAACTCGCCGGCCTGTTCGGCCGCGCGAATAATGCCCAGTGCCGTGCGGTCTTTGACCGAGCCCCCGGGGTTCATGAACTCGGCTTTGCCGTAGATATCGCAGCCGGTCATCTCAGAAATCTCACGCAGGTACAATAGGGGGGTGTGACCTATGACATCGGGTAACAGATGTTGCCTGGGCATGGGGAGTCTCCTCAAAATATTCTTTGAATCTGCACCAGCATTATCAGGCTAACGGGCGCTTTTACCAAGAGGCATTCCCTTATTGATATGGGACTCTGGGATCGCCACCAAAGGCGCTTATGTTATCGCGGACCCAGCGCAGGGCGGTGGTCTGGTTCTGGATGCCGTAGTTATCCGAAGTAGGGTGATCCGGGTAAGGCACTATTTCCAATTGCCCGCTTTACCCGGTAACGCGCACCATCCCCGGCAAATATGGGATTTATACCCCTGACCCCGTATAATCTCTGCTCTAATTTTCCCGATACCGGATACCCATGACCGTTCGCACCCGCATTGCGCCATCCCCCACTGGCGACCCTCACGTAGGCACGGCCTATATCGCTCTTTTTAATATGTGCTTTGCCCGGGCCCACGGTGGCCAGTTTTTGCTGCGTATCGAAGACACAGACCAGGCACGCAGCACGCCGGAATCGGAACAGGCCATCCTGGATTCCCTGCGCTGGCTGGGGCTGGAATGGGATGAGGGTCCGGATGTGGGAGGTGAGTACGGCCCCTATCGCCAGAGCGAGCGGATGAACTTGTACGGCAAGTATGTGCAGCAGTTAGTTGATGAGGGCAAGGCCTTTATTTGCTACCGCACTACGCAGGAGTTGAATGAACTGCGTGAGACGCGCCGCGCCGCGGGCAACGGTACCGCGCTCAAGCCTTCCGATTTGCAGCTGCCTGAAGATGACGTGGCAAAGCGTCGGGCCGCGGGTGAGGCCTATGTAATTCGTATGATAGTGCCGGAAGAAGAGGGTGCCTGCACAGTGCAGGATATGTTGCGCGGCACTATTGAGTTGGACTGGAGCATGGTGGACGCCCAGATCCTGCTCAAGTCTGATGGCATGCCCACTTACCACCTGGCCAACGTGGTGGACGACCACCTGATGGGTATCACCCATGTGCTGCGTGGTGAGGAGTGGATTAACTCGGCGCCCAAGCACAAGTTATTGTATGAATATTTTGGTTGGGACATGCCGCAGCTGTGCCATTTGCCGCTGTTGCGCAACCCGGACAAGTCGAAACTGAGTAAGCGTAAAAACCCCACCAGTATTCTTTACTACCAGCGTATGGGCTTTCTGCCCGAAGCGCTGCTGAACTACCTGGGGCGTATGGGCTGGTCCATGCCAGACGAGAGTGAAAAGTTTTCCCTGCGGGAAATGGTGGCCGAATTCGATATTCAACGCGTATCTTTGGGCGGGCCTATTTTTGATATAGAGAAACTCAGCTGGCTGAATGGCATGTGGATTCGTGAAGACCTGGACGAGACCCAACTGGCACAGCGACTGGTTGAGTGGGCGTACAACGAGGCGAACCTGATGAAAGTTCTGCCCCATGCCCAGAAACGTATGGAGACCCTGAGTGATTTTGCGCCCCTGGCCAGCTTCCTGGTGTCGGGCACGTTGCCGCTAAACGAAGCGAGTTTTGACTCCGTGAAAGGCGAGCGGGAGGATATAATCAAGGGCATGCAGTTTACACTGTGGCGTATGGAGGCCCAACGCCACTGGAACCGCGACAATATCTGGAATGACTTAAAGGGTATCGCAGATACTCTGGAGCTAAAGGTAAAGGATTTTCTGGCGCCGCTGTTTGTTGCTATCGCCGGCTCCAGTGCTTCGTTTTCAGTGGTGGATTCCATGGAGATGCTGGGGCCTGACATGAGCCGCGCCCGCATTCGTCACGCTATCGAGGTGCTCGGCGGCGTGTCCAAAAAGGCGGGCAAACGCCTGGAAAAAGAGTATCAAAACCTGGGAGCGGGGTAAGTCATGGCTGGAAATATTGCAACTTCACTGCTTGCCACACTGGTGCGCGTCACCAACGGCATCCACAGTACACCGGCGGCAGTCAAACCGAAGAAAATACTGCAGCTCTACGATATAGAGAACTGCCCCTATTGTCGCCTGGTGCGGGAGGCTTTGACAGAGCTGGATCTGGATGTGGAAATTTATCCCTGTCCAAAGGCCGGCGAACGATTTCGGCCGGAACTGGTAGAGCGTGGTGGTAAGGCACAGCGCCCTTATCTGGTAGATGCCAATACCGGTGTGGAAATGTACGAGTCGCTGGATATTGTCGCCTATTTGTTTGAGACCTATGGTCAGCGAGAGCTGCCTCTTAAGTGGAAGGCGGGAAAGCTCCAGACCTTGGGTTCCATGCTGGCCAGTGCACCGCGTGCGACCCATGGTATGCAGGCCAGGACGGGTACGGAACCCGAGTATCTGCTGGAACTGTACAGCTTCGAATCCAGCCCGTTCGCCCGACTGGTACGTGAACTGCTGTGTGAAATGGAAATTCCCTATATTCTGCGTAGCTGTGGCCGCACCCGGCTACAGGAATGGATTCTGCCACCCATGCGTGAGAAGCTGAATATTACTCCCGACAGCGAACTGGATAACCGCCGGCTATTGCAGGACATGGAAGGCAAGGTGTCCATTCCCTATCTCTATGACCCTAACACCGAGCAGGGCTTGTTCGAGTCTACAGATATCCTCGACTACCTGCGCAGTACCTACGGTAACTAAGCGATAGTCGGTTATCTCGTCGATCCTGCCTGTTGACAGCTGCGGCAGCTATCACTAGAATGCGCACCACCTCGTTGATCTTATTTGGATAAAACTCCAGTTTGATCAAGGAGTTAGCAAAGTTTTTGGGGCTATAGCTCAGCTGGGAGAGCGCAACACTGGCAGTGTTGAGGTCAGCGGTTCGATCCCGCTTAGCTCCACCAAATATCATAGTTAAATCAGTATATTAGAGGCTGCCTTCGGGTGGCCTTTATTCGTTTTACACTTATAATGTGAAGGTGCACACCGAACCGTTGCACGAATTTGAACTTATGAGTAGCTGGAGAAAAAGATGAATTCATCCCCTTTAATTGTGCTCAATGCACTGGTTATTCGTGGTGACACTTCCGTCGCAGAAGGTACTCGAAGTGCGCGGCCAAAGTACAACGTCAATCGTACGGGGGAGGGTGTTGAAGACGCCGGTACTAGTGACAAAACACTTGCACTTACAACCCAGGCACAACTCGAATGGGAGGCCTTTGATGAGTACTGGCGTAAAACACACGGGCCAAAAATATTGCACCAGGAAGGCAGCAACGATCGGGTGACCTCGCTGTTGCGCTATTATCTCCAGCAGCATCGGATCCCCGGCGGTCCATGCAGCGAAAATGCTCCGCCTTACCGTGCGAAGACAACCTCTGACGGGCTGTTAGTGCCAGATCCGGCCGCACGGTGCGAGCCCTATATTCGGCCTGCCTGGGACGGTGTCGCGCAGCTGGCGTATGATGACATACGTGCGGTGGAAACATTTTTTGATGTTGGTCCAGGAAAATACGGTGACAAGATTGTGCCGGATGAGGCCGTATTTCTGCGCGGATTCGGTTTCAACGTATGTGAAGAGCACGTGCAAATTCAAAATGGCGATAAACGCCGCGATCCGATTATCCTGATTAAAAACCATACTCGAAACGCCGATTTGTCTCGCTCTGAATTTCGTGAGCGCTGGATGAATGAACATGCTGACGTAATTAAGGCCAAGCCGCAGGCAGCGAATATTATTCGGCGTTACGCCCAGCTCCATAACATAAGCAAATCCAGTGACAAGCTATATGACGCTGTCGGTGATGCAATCGACGGAATCACCGTGATGTCGTTCGCTAATATGAACGATCTCGAAGAGTTTTTGTGTACTGATGAATATGCAACAATTGCCGAGGATGAAGCAAGTTTCGCAATTAAAACATCGTACTTTACGGCGCTCAATTATGTGATTCGAGACACTACACTAGTTCAATCTTGACGGTGTTGTGAGTCGAAACCTAATCTGGTTGCGGCTGCCCATGCGGCTACAGAGGTGAGTAGCTGTATTTCTGTCCGCCCAGGGCCGCTTCATACATCAGACCGCCCTTGGCGACGGTAAAGATGGCCATTCCCTTGCGGTAGCCCAGTGATGTGGTGTCCGCATTGTTTTTGCCGCCGCTAACCCCGGCAGAGGTGCCGCCGCCGGTATTTGCCTCGGCTGAGGCGCCGGCCGTGATTGCCACGGCGGTGGCCTGCACGCTGAATTCAAAATTTCCGGAGGTGAAATCGTTCAGAGCGGCTTCGTTCTCGAAAAAAATGACCTGGCTGTAGGCCTGTCCACCGAGTTGAAGGCCCACAGTGACCTGGGTCATCTTGGATGTGCCAATCGGTGTACCCTGCTTGTAGACCTTGCCCGAACCATGGGCGCCGCCAATACCAATACCTGCCTTGCCGATGGTGGGGAAGAGCGCATAGCCATAGCTCTTGGCAAAATAAGAGCCACTCTCTCCAGCTTCCTGGAAGCTTTTTATCGCGTCGCTGTATTCATCCGCCCAGGCCACATGAAACGGCAGGCTGACTATAAGCAGTACTAAAGTGGTTTTGAGTAAGTTTTTCATAATATGATAACCTTGTGGGGTGATTGGTCTGTAGCATGACAGAAGTCGCTGCACTGTAACATGTCAAACACGGCAACGGGGGTCAAGGATACCCGCGATTTTAGCGTGCCTCGTCGCTCTGAATGCTACATTATAAGTGACGAGGTGCGAGGTACACTAATTCCTTTGCTGTTATACTGCACCACAATTTCAGGAACAGCCTTTCCTGTCTCCTTTTTGAACAGCTCGGCGATATAGCACAATGAAACGACTTGATTTTGTAGACAAGGCATTTCTGCTGGCTGAAAGCCGTGAGACACCGATGCATGTGGGTGGTGTGAACCTGTTCACTTTGCCCCGGGGCGCGGACGAGCAGGAGTTCCTGCATCACCTGGCTGACAAGCTCCGTTCGTCAAAGGATTTACAATCACCTTTTGGTGAACGCCTCAAGATGGGGCCACTGGGCCTGCTTGGTCCGGCATCCTGGGCGCAGGATAAATCCCCGGACCTCGATTACCATGTTCGTCATTCGGCACTGCCTAAACCCGGGCGTTACCGTGAGCTGTTTGCATTGGCATCCAGGCTGCATGGCACTTTATTGGATCGCAATCGACCCCTATGGGAGATGCACCTGATAGAAGGTTTACCGAATCGTCAATTTGCGGTGTATTCCAAATACCATCACGCGGTGATCGATGGCGCGCGCGCGATTCACCTGACCCAGAGTATGTTCTCCGCCAGTGCGCGGACACGCGTCCATGAATCCCCGCTGTCAGTGGAGTCCCAGCAGCGGTATCGCGCCATGTTGGAGCAACAACATCCTGCGGCTATGCGTGACGCCCAGTTGCGCAATGTAGCCGAGGCCCTGAAAGAGCGTTTTGACAGCGGTGTGCATGTGTATAGTGCGCTGCAACGTGCCGCGAATGCGTGGTCGGGCAAAGGTGGTGCGTTAACGCTGCCCTGGCAGAATGTGCCGCGCAGTTCGATCAATACGAAAGTCGACGGCGCCCGTCGTTTTGTCGCCCAGTCCTGGCCTTTCGCCCGCATTCACACCGTCGGTCAGGCCCTGGATGGCACTTTTAATGATACGGTGTTAGCGATGTGTGCCGGCGCCCTGCGCCTTTACCTGCAAAACCATGGTGAGCTACCGAAGCAGTCCCTCAAGGCGATGGTGCCGGTGTCGCTGCGTCGTCCGGGCGATATTGATTCGTCAAACGCGGTGGGGGCGATCAGCGCCGATCTGGCCACTAATATCAAAGATCCCGGCAAGCGCTTTGCCACGATCCAGGCCTCGGTGCAAGCTGGCAAAGAGCTATTCAAGGGTATGAAGCCGCAGGAGGCCGCGTTGCTGTTACAGATGCTGCAAATGCCCGCTCTGCTGTTGATCCCGCTGGGACTTCTTGGTCGTTTTCCGCCCTACAGCACGATTATCTCCAATGTCCCCGGCCCGCGTCAGCCGATGTACTGGGATGGAGCCAGGCTGGATGGTATGTACCCGGCGTCAATCGTCTCCGAAGGCGTCGCACTCAATATTACGCTGATAACTTACGATAAAAATGTGGATTTTGGCATCATGGCCTGTCGCCGCATTATGCCGCAGGTGCAGCGTTTGATTGATTATATGGAACAATCCCTGGTGGAATTGGAGGACGCCGCCGGCCTGGACAAACCGAGAGCGAGGAGGGTGGCCAGTAAAAAAACGTCGCCCAAGCCCAAAGCCAAGGCCAAAGCCAAGCCCAAAGCCAAAGCCAGGCCCAAGGCGAAGCGCGGCCCTGCGCGTCGGGGCGGTACATAGCATGCGACTCTCTATTCCTACTACCGCTCATTGCACGATCGGTAGCCATAATGGAGTGGTTGGAGGAGGCACAATCGGATATGCAACCCGATATGACGAAATCAACTTGAACTGGATGAGATATGACGACAATTAGTGAATTTATGCAGCACAGCCACCGGCAATGTGACGAACTGTACGCGGCGGCGGAGGAGGCTGTCGCCAACCAGGATTGGGATACCGCGACAGTGGGTTGGCGGGCATTTACCAGTGAGTTCAATACACATATCACCGAGCGGGAGGAGGGGCTATTGTTCCCCGCGCTGGAGGCGGCCAATGGCCCCCCGGGGCCAATTGCGGTGATGCGTGGCGAGCATGAGCAAATGCGGGCGCTGGTTGCGCAGATGAATGAAGCCCTGGCGGCCCGCGACCAGCCACGATTTCTCGGTCTGGGGGAAACCCTGATGATGTTGACGCAACAGCACAACATGAAAGAAGAGAATATTCTCTACCCGATCATGGACCAGTGTATTGCCAACGAGGCGGACAACTTACAGCGATCCTGATGTTGGTCGAAACCACACTGGATGCCAGGGACATGGCGCCCCCGGAGCCCTTTGACAAGGCCACGGCAATCCTGCGGCAGCTGCAGTCGGGGCAGTATCTGCGGATGCTGCATCGACGAGTCCCCTATCCGCTATTCGAGTTTTGCCGGGCGATGTCATTGGCCTACACAGTGCAAGAGGGTGCCACCGCGGCCTGCGAGATCATTATTTATTTTCCCGCCGATGAGCAAGCCCTGCGGCAGAGGGGTGTTCTATGAGGATGCAAGGGCTCTCCCTGGAAACGATTCCGCCCATTCATATACCCTTTCGATTTTTTAATACGGCGCCCTGGATGGGGGTGTTGGCGGCGCTGGTGTTGCTGTTTGATGCCGGTGGGGCCTTCAGCTCCCAATGGAGCCCCGAGCTGTTGGCGGTCACCCACCTGCTGACCCTCGGTTTTATGGCCATGGTGATGCTCGGGGCGATGTTTCAACTGGTGCCGGTGATCAGTGGTCGGATGATTCCCGGAGGCGCGATAGTCGCCACCGGGGTGCATCTGCTACTGTCAATCGGTGTGCTGCTGCTGGTTGCGGGCTTTTACTGGAAGGCTTATTGGTTGTTCGCCTGGGCACTGCCGGTATTATTGACGGCTTTTGCGATGTTCCTGCTGGCCCTGGGGTCGTTGCTGTTGCGGCAGATTGGCGGTGGCGATGCCATCTACAGTATTCGATTTGCCGCCCTGTCGCTGCTGATAACCATTGGTCTGGGAGTGTTACGGTCGGCGAACTATGCCGGGCTGATGGAGCCGCTGGCACTGGCCAATATCGCCAATATCCATCTGGCCTGGGGCCTGGTAGGTTGGGTATTGTTACTGGTGATGGGCGCGAGTTACCAGGTGATACCGATGTTCCATGTCACCCCCAGCTATCCCGTATCGCTGGCCCGCGCCCTACCTGCGGTGGTATTTCTGTCACTGTTGTTATTGTCTGTTGTCGACCACACGGTGGTGCAGGCCCTGGTGGTGTTTGTCCTGTGCACTGTGGCCATTGTCTACGCGATATATACTATCGGTCTGTTAAATCAGCGCAAGCGCAAAATCCCCGATAACACAGCAAGATTCTGGCGCCTGTCGTTGGTTTGCCTGATTGCGTCGGCTTTGCTGCTGGCCGGCTTTTATTTTGCAGGCCACCTGTTGTCATCGATTGCTATACAGCAGCAGCTGCCTGTTATCGTCGGTATTCTTATGATCTACGGCTTTGCGGGCTCGGTCATCATGGGTATGCTGCAGAAAATTGTACCCTTTCTGGCCTACCTGCATTTGCAGCGCAGCTGTCTATCCAATTTCGAACTGCTCAAAACGCTGCCTCACATGGGGGAGATTATTCCTGAGTCCCGATCGCGCTGGCAGTTTCGCATACATTTGTCGGCATTGCTGGTGTTACTGGCAGTGTTGATAACCGGCGGTTTTGTCGGGCCTGCGGCACTGTTGCTGGTGGCAGATTTTGCCTGGTTGGGCTACACCCTGGCCAGCGCCACCCGGCTTTACCGCAATACCGCTGTGCGTATTGCTTTGACGCCGTAGCTAAGTTAGTTGAGTCAGCCGAGTTAGTTACTGCAGTTGTTGTACTTGTTTTAGTCGCCTGAGCCTATGGTGTTAATCCTGATTTAGTTTGTACGCAGACAGTGATACATTGGTCGGGCGTTGCAGATAGTCCGAATATCCCACTGTTAAGGAAAAGTCATGCTCCGAAATCTCTTGTTTGTTCTGTTTTCACAGTTTGTCGTGATAAGCGCCATGGCAGGCGGGCTCCGTGTTGGTCTATCTCCAGACTATCCACCTCTCGTGTTTAAGCAGGAGGGGCGCATCGTGGGTATAGAAGCTGACAATGTCAGGGCGGTGAGCGAGATCATCGGGCAAAAAATGACACTGGTTGAAATGCCCTTCGAGAGACTGCTGCCGGCGCTGCAGGCCGGTGAGATCGATGTGATTATGTCTGGTTTTAGCGTCACCGCCCAGCGCAGTGAGCAAGTGATATTTATTGACGCTTATATGCAGATGGGGCAAATGGCCATCATGCACCGGGATAAGGTGGCGCAATTTGCCCAGCCCTGGTCGGTCTACCGAGAAGGGGTGCGTATTGGTGTGGAGCCCGGTACAACCGGAGCGTCTTTTGCCGAGCAGGAGCTCAAGGATGCCCAGATTAAGTACATTGCAGATGCGACCGCTGCTTTCGCAGGCCTGCGTAACGACGAAATCGACCTGTACATCCACGATGCGCCCACCAGTTGGCAGCTGGCGACTTCAACGGAGAATAACGACCTGATCAGCCTGTATTCTCCCCTCACCAATGAAATGCTCGCCTGGGCTGTGCGTAAAGACGACGATCACCTGGCCGGTGAACTCAATCGAGCCCTGGCCAAAATGAAGACCAGCGGTACCCTGCGCTACATCCTCAACCGCTGGATTCCAGTGACCGTCGAGGTGCGCTGACAGCAATAAACTGGTTTTTGGCCTGTCTTTTGGTTACCTGACCCCGGTTTTTTCAGGGCTGCACGAAATCGATGACTTCCAGGTTGAAGCCGGACAGTGCGTTGAAATGCACCGGCGCCGACATCAGGCGCATTTTACCGACGCCCAGGCGCTTTAGAATCTGCGAGCCGGTACCGATCACCCGGTAGTTCTGCACACCTGCTGAACTGGTGGGGCCGGTAATGCTGGATGCTTGCGGAAATTGCTGCACTTCCGCTAGGCTTTGCTCGGCGCTGACATCCTGGCCTATCAATACCACCGCGCCGTTGCCTTCTGTAGCGATGTACTCCATAGCCCGGCGGTAGGACCAGCCGGGTTCTGCTCCTTCAATACAGGTGCCCAGTACGTCGCGCAGGGCATTGACGGTCTGCACCCGCACCAGGGTGTCACGGTCTTCCTGGATGTCGCCTTTGGTCATGGCGTAGTGGACCGTGGCGTCGATCAGGTCCAAAAACGTGTACAACTCGAATTCACCGAATTCAGTGAGCACGGTTTTGCTGTCGCGCAACTCCACCGAATGCTCATGCAGGGCGCGATACTCGATCAGGTCGGCGATGGTGCCCATACGCAGGTCGTGTTTTACAGCAAACTCTTCCAACTGCGGGCGGCGCGCCATGGTGCCGTCTTCGTTCATGATCTCTACGATTAACGCCGCCGGTTCGAAGCCGGCCATACGCGCCAGGTCCACTCCCGCCTCGGTGTGGCCGGCGCGGCGCAAAACACCACCGGGCTTTGCTACCAGGGGAAAGATATGGCCGGGCTGGATGATATCCGATGGTTTGGCGTTGGTGGCCACCGCTTGCAGTGCCGTGTGCGCGCGCTGCACCGAACTGATGCCGGGCCCCTTGCGTTCAGCAGCGTCGATGGAAACGGTGAAATTGGTTTCGTGCTGGGAGCGGTTGTCACGCACCATCAGGGGCAGTTGCAACTGGCGCGCGCGCTCCTCGGTGATGGGCATGCAAATCAGCCCACAGGCCTCACTGGAAAAAAAGGTAATGATTTCCGGCGTGGCCGCCTCCGCGGCGATAATCAGGTCGCCTTCGTTTTCGCGGTCTTCGTCATCCATCAGGATGACCATCTTGCCCTGGCGGATATCGTCTAGAATATCCGGGACGCTACTTAGTGCCATAGTGCTGCCTCAGCTTAAATCAGTTCGATGCCCACGGCGGTAGGCTTCACCACCGCCGATGCACAGGCCGGCGTGTAATACACAACCCATGAATACTTCATCAACGTCCGCAGCGTCTATGCCGCTGCGTACCACCGTCGTGGCAATAGCGGTACTGGCCTAATCCGCCAACCCGCCGTAAAAGGGCGACAATTTAGCCATAGACGCGCTTAATTCTCAAGGTCGTTCCAATATACCCGGTTCAAATAGCTTGCCACGCACGGCCTCCCGGTAGCGCAGGGGGCTTATGCCACTGTGCCGGCGAAACAGCTGGGAAAAGTAGCTGACATCGTGCAGCCCCAGTTGCCAGGCGATGTCGCCGATGTTGAGATTACTGTTGCGCAACAAGTCTTTGGCGGCCGCGATACGCAGGCTTTGCAAATAGGCTTGAGGGCTCATACCCATGGCCTGTTTAAAGCGGCGGTTCAGGGTGCGGGGACTCAGCTTCAAATGTGCGGCCAGGTTCGTCATAGAGATGGGGGCGGGCAGGTGCTCCTGTAACCACTGCTGTGCCTCCAGTACAGCCTCATCGTGATGGGAGCTGCCGGCTTCATTCTGATAGGCGGCGGCGTTGAAAGTCTGGCGGATTTCCGGTGAAAACTGGTTTTCGACAGCCCGGGCAATACGGCTGCCAAACCACTCCTGAACAATGTGCACCATCAAGTCCGCGATGGAGTTGACACTGCCCACGCAATAGATGTTGTCACTCTGGGTAATGAGATGACGGGTTTTGAGTTCTACCTCGGGGTAGCGTCGACTGAATTGCTTAAAATAATTCCAGTGGGTGGTAGCGGGTTTACCAGACAGCAGTCCGGCCTCAGCCAGCAGGCAACTGCCGGTTCCAACGCTGCAAATAAGGGTCCCCGAAGCTGCCAACTTGGGTAAAAGGTCCAGCCAGGATCTGGCGCCATTTATCGTCGGCAGGGGGTTGCGCCAGATGGCGGGCAACAGCAGCAGATCCAGGGGTGGCAGATCGTCGAAGGTCGCATCGGGTGTGAGAGAGATACCGGTGCCCAGTGTGATCATCTTGCGGTCGGGCCCTGCCAACAAAAAGCGCACCTGGGGTGCGCCGCGGCTACCCGTGCAAGCCATTTGGCTCGCCGCCTGCAGAATTTCCATAGGCAGGGTGATGCTGGTGGCCAGGGCGTTTGGGTAGAGCACGGCGGCGGCGGTATACATAACGGGTACAAATTAGCTTGTAGGCAGTGTTGGCTAAAATACCATAGTTTATGTCTTAATAGGCATGTCCGCATAGATCTGTCAAACGTACACTGCATGCGGGTTTTACTAATTGAGAGAGTGTGGCTTGATGAGCAGGCAGCGGTTACCGGTTATTGTGGGTTTTGGTGGTATCAACGGAGCGGGGCGCGCCTCCGGACATCACGCCTTGGGACGCATGGCCTACACCGCCTTACCGGATGCTCAGCGCCAGCGGACTCTGGAGTCCCTGGCGACACTAATGGGGTTGGATTCCGCCCGGGGAAATGAGCAATATATCCTCGATCATACATTGATCCGGCGCGTTGAAAGCAGCCATTTTGATGTGGATTCGGTAAGCTGGAACCAACGTTTTCCGACACAGAGCAATGGCCATCCGGTTAATTTTGATCTCTTGAAAAAACATTTGCCTGCGGTGATTCCACCGGACTGGGTGGTGCGAACCACATCGGACACGCATGTCAATGTACAGATCATCGGCCAACAGGACTTTCTGCTCCCCACCCATCGTGAATTTGAAGTGAAAGCGGCGGGGCAGCTACCCACCGGTTTCGAGCCGGGCAAACTTTACCAATCACGTAATCATCCCCGGGGCCTGCAGATGACGGTCTACGCGGCGTCCGATGCCCTGGCCAGTATTGGTCTGGACTGGGATACCGTGCGCGGCATGGTCGCAGTCGACCAGATCAGTGTTTATGCGGGCAGTGCCATGGGGCAGCTGGATGGCCCCGGCTCCGGCGGTATGCTCAAGGCCCGCTATAACGGTCAGCGAGTTACTTCAAAATATTGCCCACTGGGTTTTGCCGAAATGCCTGCGGACTTTATCAATGCTTATGTGCTGGGGACGCTCGGTTCTACCGGCGCGAGCCTGGGTGCCTGTGCCTCATTCCTGTACAACCTGCGACACGGCATCGACGACATTCGTAGCGGGCGTGCACGGGTGGCATTTGTCGGTTCTGCGGAAGCCCCTATCACCCCTGAAATCATGGAAGGTTACTCCGCCATGGGCGCATTGGCGACCGAAAAGGGCTTGCGTCAGCTGGATGGACTGGCAGGTGACCAACATCCGGACATGCACAGGGCATGTCGGCCGTTTGCGCAAAATTGTGGTTTCACCATCGCAGAATCCGCACAGATGGTGGTGTTGTTTGATGATGAGTTGGCCATGCAGCTGGGTACCACGGTATTTGGTGCGGCAACCGATGTATTTGTTAACGCCGATGGGCACAAGAAATCTATTTCCGGTCCGGGTGTGGGTAACTACATCACGATGGCCAAAGCGGTGGCCGCGGCGCGGGCTATAGTAGGTGAGCGGGTATTGCGCAGTGGTGGCATGGTGCAGGCCCATGGCACAGGGACACCACAAAATCGTGTATCTGAAGCCGATATTCTCAGCCGGACCGCGCAGGCCTTCGGTATTGACGCCTGGCCGGTTGCAGCCCTGAAGTCCTACCTAGGTCACTCCATAGGCTCTGCCTCCGGTGACCAGATCACCGCCACACTGGGCATTTGGCATCATGGTATTGTCCCGGGTATTACCAGCATCGATGACATTGCCTCAGATGTACGCCAGGATAATCTGGCGTTCAGTATCTCCCACCGCGAGATGGACCCGGAACAACAGAAGTACGCCATCATCAATTCCAAGGGTTTTGGCGGCAATAACGCTTCGGCTACCTTATTGAGCCCCTCGGTCACCCGAGAAATGTTGCAGGCGCGCTATTCCGATGACGAATGGCGGGCCTGGGAGCGGGCGAATGAGGCTGTGCGCGAGCAACAGCAAAACTATGATGATGCGATGATAGCCGGTACGGTAGATCCGGTTTATAAATTCGATCACGGTGTGCTGCACAGCGCGGATGTTGAGGTGGGCCCGGAACAAGTGGTGGTCGACGGCCAGGTAGTTAGGCTTGATTTTGAGTCACCCTACGACGATATGCGTATTGATTGAATTTCATCACCTACCTGAGACGAGGGTGGATACGCTGCGCTGCTTCCGGGAGTTTTTTGCCTCGCTCAGTGAGAACCCCATGCCTTTTAGCCAGGCCGGTGACAGTGGTTTTATGCATATCCTGGTGGGTTCGCCTGACTGAATTTCGCGTCCATTACCACAAATTACTGGTATGATGGCTCCTCGATTTTTTGGTTCGCACATCGCATGACTGACATCCTCCGGTTTTTGCAAAATCGCAACTCCGCCTCCAAACTGACTGAGCCCGCCCCTTCTGGTGCACAAATGCAGGAGATCTTTCGCGCGGCACTGCGCGTGCCGGACCATGCCTGGCTGCGCCCGTGGCGCTTTATCACCATTACCGGTGAGCGTAGGCAGGCCTTTGGTGCACTACTGGAACAATGTTTGCTGCAGCGCAAACCCGACGCAGATGAGTCGGCGCGGACCAAGGCGCATAATGCACCCCTGCGCGCGCCACTGCTGGTTGTGGTAGTAGCCAGATTATCTGAGCACCCCAAGGTGCCGGCCATTGAGCAGCGCCTGTCCGCGGGCTGTGCGGCCCAGGCGATATTGCTGGCCAGCGAGGCATCCGGTTATGCGGGTATCTGGCGTACTGGCGACGCCGCTTTTGACCGCTGCGTAATGAATGGCCTGGGTCTGCAAGCTGACGAGGAGATCATCGGCTTTCTTTATATTGGTACCCGCGATGGTGCCACCAAATCCATCCCTGAACGGAATACTGTCGACTTCGTTTCGCATTGGTAGTATTCATCCCCTTAAATTATTAACGATAGAGTGAGCATCATGCCCCCGAGTTTTGAAACCCTGGAATTACAGATTGAACAGCAGGTTGCCACGGTCAACCTGAATCGTCCGGATAAGGCCAATTCCATGAACGAGGCTATGTGGGATGAACTGCAGACCTGTTTCGACTGGCTGGATCAGGAGCCGACAGTGCGAACTGTCATTCTGGCGGGTAACGGCAAGCATTTCTGTGCGGGCCTTGACCTAGCCATGTTTGGTGCCTTGCACGGCGTATCGTCGGAGCCATCACGGCGGGCGGAGCAAATGCGGCGCACCATTTTGCGGTTGCAGGATAACCTGAGTGCGATAGAAAAATGCCGTGTACCCGTGCTGGCGGCCATTCACAATACCTGCATCGGCAGCGGGTTGGATATGATCTGCTGCGCCGATATGCGCTATGCCACGCAGGACGCTTATTTCTCCATCCGCGAGATAGACATCGGCCTAACAGCTGATGTAGGTACCCTGCAGCGTCTGCCCAAAATCATTGCGGATGGTGTGGTGCGAGAGCTGGCCTATACCGGTCGCGCTATGGATGCGGAGGAGGCCGGGAAAGTGGGTTTTGTGAACCAGGTGTTCGAGGATAGGGAAACGATGATGCGTGAGGTTACGCGCATCGCCAGGGATATAGCCAAAAAATCACCTATTGCCATACGCGGCAGCAAAGAAATGCTGCTCTACTCCAGAGACCACTCGGTGGCAGAGGGCCTCAACTACATAGCTACCTGGAACGCGGGCATGTTAAGTCAGGCCGATTTACAGGCCGGCGTGCAGGCGCAGATGGCAAAGAAACAGGCTCTGTACGAAGACTAGACCTGTTCTCGCCTGTTACCCATCCTCGTCTACAATATCTGGCGGATTGTTACGGTCGCCTGGCCAGTCTTGCATATCAATGAAGGGATAGAATGCCAGGCCAATTCCCTCCATTATGTTGTCTTTATTTTCCAGGATATAGCGGCGTTTTATATAGCGACTTTCAGCAGAGCGGGTGTCGATAGCTTCAGTGGCATCGATGCCGCCACGGCCGGTAAACAAGCGCTTTAATTCCATGTCATAGATGCTGATCTTCAGTGATGCGACCGCAGCCAGCATATTCCAGTCGAAGTCGCTGCTAACGCTGGAGCCCGGGCCTTGCAGGGAGGGTTTACGGGTTACCCCGTCCCAGCGCGCCAGATGCTTGAGGCCACCGTTGAAGGCCACTTCCAGTTCTACCACATCGGTGAATATGAAGGCATCAAGATCCGTGTTTTTGGCCATTTGATCGCGCACGCTTTGCATGATCCGGACAAAGGCTTTCATATTTGTTTTGCCGCTGGTCGGATCTACCGGGTCTCCATAGGCGCGCACCGCTACATTCCAGTGTTGCTGGAACTCGCGCTGGGGCAATACAGTGAAGCCGTTTTCCTTTAGATAGCTACGGACGTGGGCGTCAATGCGCGGTGCTTCTTTCTCCAGATAGTTGCGCGAGACCCCGCTCAGATTCACGTGAGCAATGACAACAGTGCTTATCTTGTCCGCGGCCAGCCTTTCTTCATCGAGCTTGAAGGGAAAGGTTGTGGGGTTATGAGTTGCTGTACTGCTGCAGGCAAACAGTGCGACAGCTAGTGCGGTAAAAGCCGCCAGGCGACACAGAATGTTAAATTGACGCATGCTGGTTTCCGATCCGTTATAGTGGTCGGCATGGTAGCAAAATCTCTGGCAGGACACAGTGTTTAATGGCTGTTAAGCTCCATTTTACCCGCAGCGGCACCGGGCCACCGGTTGTGTTGTTGCACGGGTTATTTGGTGCCGGTGGAAACCTCGGCGCGCTTGTCGGGGCGCTGCAGGACAGTTTTGAAGTGTATAGCGTGGACCTGCCCAATCACGGCCGTTCCGGGTGGTTGGAGCGAGCGGACCTGCCTGCCATGATGCAGTGCCTGCGGCACTGGATGGATGAGCAGCAGCTGTCCTGTGCGAGCTTTGTCGGCCATTCCCTGGGAGGCAAGGTCGCAATGCAACTGGCTCTGCAATACTCCTCCCGGGTGGCCGCCCTGATCGTGGCGGATATCGCGCCCGTGGTCTATCCGCCGCACCACGATGCGGTCTTTACCGCACTGGATGCTGTGGTGGCAGGGCAATGTACATCCAGGCAGCAAGCGACTGAACTAATGGCCGTTCATATCGCGGAGCAGGGTGTCATACAGTTTTTGCTGATGAGCTTGCAGCGTGGCGCCGGTGGTATTTATTGCTGGCGCTTTAACCTGGAAGGCATTAAAGCGGGCTACCAGGCGGTGCGCGCCGCCCCTTTAGCTGAGCACGCCTATCGTGGGCCAGTGCTGTTTATCAAGGGGGGAGAATCAAATTACATTCTGGAGGAGCACCGAGAGGATATTCTCGGGCTGTTTCCCAGGGCTAAAGTGAAAACCATGCCCGGTTGTGGCCATTGGCTGCATGCACAGCAGCCGAGATTATTCAATAGTATCGTGAGCCGTTTTCTGCAAGCGGCCATAATTCAAGTGTAGGGGTAAGCAATCGCCGTGTACTTCACGCTGGGTGAAATTTTAACTGTCTTTCTGTTTGGCGCGCTGTGTCTACATTTTCTGGGTGCAATCAGGGTGCGGGAACTGGCCGTGCAAGCGGTGTTGCGCGCCGGTAAGCAGGATGACTTCCAGTTATTGGACCAGGCGGTGCACATCCGCCGTTTCTCCCTGAGCCGGGATGGCACCGGGCGCTGGCGCATCTGGCGTCAGTATCGTTTCGATTACAGCTACGATGGCGTGGAGCGGCGCCAGGGCAATGTGATTATGCTGGGTAAGCAGTTGCAGGCCGTGGTGGTCAGTGAAAGAGCCACCACACTGCACTAGCGGAACACGACCTGGCATAATTCCTTTCGAGAGTTTCTGTAACACTGTGCTCACCTATCTTTTCCACAAAATCTGTGGATAAGTCGGTGGGTAAATTGTTCGCCCGGCCTTCAAGTGCAGTAGTAGTGGTGTTTGTTACAGATTGGTTAAAAAATGAACAAACCTTTAAATGCTATTAATATCAATAGGTTATAGCCATAACATAATGTTTTGAATTTAAAGTAAAAGCTAACTGTGTGAATCTTTTGTGATGACTCACTAGTGTGTATAACCTTGACTTGATTGCTACGCAGGGTAACTTTTAACCCCGTCAGGGAAACACCGAATGAGTTTCTTTGAGTAACGCCTATTCCTGTCTTATCAGAACTACTGTATCTGTAGCTTTTTTGGAATCGTTAAGTAATTTTATGGGTGTTACCGCGTTGTAACGGGTGGGGCTTATACTTCCTTCCCCTGATAGATACAGCCACTGGTACAGGTCTCGCGAACCTCGACCTTGCTCAACTGGGGCAGTCCCGGCTGGAGCTGGCGCCAGATCCAGCGGGCGATATTCTCACTGGTGGGATTCTCCAGGCCCGGGATCTCGTTCAGGTAATAGTGATCAATCTGCTCGTAGATGGGCTTAAAAGCGGCCTTGAGGTCAGCAAAATCCATTACCCAGCCGGTGGGCTCCGGTGTATCCCCGGTGATCGACAGGCGCACGTGGAAGGAGTGCCCGTGCAGTCGCGCGCACTTGTGACCTTCCGGGACATTGGGAAGGCGGTGGGCCGCCTCGAAATGAAATTCCTTGTAAATTTCCATGTCTGGGTTCTCGCTTTGTCTGAGGCTCATCGGGTGCGGCTATAGACCATCGGTAAAGGGATGTTCGTCACCCGCTACCGCCTGGATTTTACTACTAAAATCAACAACTTTAATAAATCTCTTTTTTTTTGGAGTTTTCCGTGGCAGGGGTTTGACAGTAAAGCCAGAATCTCTATAATGCGCGTTCTCGGTTTAAGGGGTGATTAGCTCAGCTGGGAGAGCATCTGCCTTACAAGCAGAGGGTCGGCGGTTCGATCCCGTCATCACCCACCACTTATCACCGGGAAATAACTACCGTGGACCGGTAGTTCAGTTGGTTAGAATGCCGGCCTGTCACGCCGGAGGTCGCGGGTTCGAGTCCCGTCCGGTCCGCCATTATATAAGCCCAAGTAATTGATTTACTTGGGTTTTTTGCTTTCTGGAGTAGATCTACCCACATTCCCTTAAATGGTGCGATAATTCTCTAAATATAACAATTTCCGATGAACATGCTGCTAAATGCTTGAGTTCTCTCGCTGCAAGCCTTCATTTTCGTAGTTTGACGACCACCCACGTCACTACCCGCTTCGCGTTGTAGTGACGTGGGTGGTCGTCGTTTTAACTTATCTTTTTCTTACAAACGGTTCTTGTATTGGGGAATTAATTGGATGGAAATGGATGGACAAATGGAGGTCGCCGTGCGACTCTAATTGGATGGAAATGGATGACTAATTGGGTGGTGGTGTGCAGATTGATACCCTGGAAATCACTCCAGAAGTGCTGAAACTCATCGCCGAGATCGATGAGTTCAAGGGTGCCTGGACAGCTATCGGGCGGGTAGCACCGGAACAACGCACGTCCTTGCACCGGATTGCCACCATAGAAAGCATCGGCTCATCCACCCGTATCGAGGGTGCCCGGTTGACGGATGTGGAGGTTGAGCGCCTGCTGGCAAATCTCGATATCAAAGCGTTTGCTTCCCGCGATGAAGAGGAGGTGGCTGGTTACGCCGAGGTCATGGAATTGGTTTTTGCGAACTGGTCCGAAATCACCCTGACAGAAAACCATATAAAGCACCTGCACCGGGACCTGCTGAAGTATTCGTCCAAGGACCAGCGCCATCGGGGTGTGTACAAAACGCTGGACAATCATGTGGAGGCCTTTGGTCCGGACAGCGAGAGCCTGGGCGTGGTATTCAGGACGGCAACTCCCTTTGACACTCCCCGGCTGATGACGGAGCTGGTTGACTGGGCCAGATTGAGCCTGGATGGGGGCGAACTCCACCCATTGGTCGTAATCGCCTTGTTTGTGGTGGTGTTCCTGGAGGTTCACCCGTTCCAGGATGGAAATGGACGGCTGTCCCGTATTCTGACCACCCTGCTACTGCTGCGCGCTGGCTACGAATACGCGCCCTATAGTTCACTGGAAAGCGTGATCGAGCAGAGCAAGGAGGAGTACTACCTGGCGCTGAGGAAAACCCAGGTGACTATTCGTACCGATACACCTGATTGGCAACCCTGGCTTCTGTTATTCCTCCGATCCCTGGCGGTGCAGAAAGAGCGATTGGAGCATAAGATAAAAAGGGAGCGCCTCATTCTTGGCAGTTTGCCCGAACTGTCGCAGCAACTGCTGGAACTTTGCCGAGAGAGGGGCCGCCTGACAGTGGGGGAGGGGGCTGCCGCAACCGGCAAAAACCGGAATACCATCAAGGACCATATCAAGTCGCTCGCAAAAGTGGGGCATTTGGAGCGACATGGTGCGGGGCGGGGCACTTGGTACTCGTTGGGCTAGGAAAACTCATCCTTTCCCACCTTACACAGTGTCCAGTCAATCGATTACTTTACTCAGGGTGTCCAGTAATGGGGTTTGCAGGATTTAATTTACAGCCTTTTCTAGCTTTCTGGGTATGTTTACTAAATCATA
>QNFR01000003.1 GCA_003646405.1 Gammaproteobacteria bacterium | reverse complement strand
GTAAAGTTAAATTTCCGGGCGGTTTCATTCTGCAGGGTGTGGGCCCGGTGGTGCAGGGTGCGTAGTGTTCTCTCGTTTTTCATAGCTCGTTCCATCCTGTGGTGTGTGATGCCCCGGTGGTGCAGGGTGCGTAGTGTTCTCTCGTTTTTCATAGCTCGTTCCATCCTGTGGTGTGTGATGCCCCGGTGGGCTTGAATGTGCGCAGGCCTTCGCAATCTGCCAGGACCATACTGATACCCTGGTCGACTGCCATCTCCTGCAGATAGGCATCGCGGGTCAGCTTGTACCGCTTCCAGATCTGGCGGCTGGGGGTGGCCGGCACGCCCGGATCCCAGCCCGCGCGGAGTCGATTGTCGTCGCCGGTTGAAAACTCAACGTGGAGATTCTTTGCCAGGCGTACGCGTTTTTTTCTCAAATTCAGTTGAACAGCTTCACAGCCCATGGTGGTGGTCTCCGCATTTCTTGGGGTGGGGTCTAATATCTGTGTATTTAGTATTATTAGTACTACTTGTATAGTTGGTAACACTTGTACAACTCAGGACTGGCAAGGGTTTCACGACTCCCACTCCTCGGCGGACCGGGATTCACCCATTTCTGTTGTACCAGTTGTACAGCTTTCCGACCCCCCACTTAAAAGGCTGTACAACAGGCTGTTTTTGGGTCCTTTGCTGCATTTCCACCTGTGGCCCTGCAGCAGATTGTCTCCGCTGTGTTCGTCCAGGACCTCGGTAATGAATGCCCGGCTGAAGTTAGTATTCCTATACCCGCGATCAATTAGCGCGCGGCGTTTTGTCACCCCCTCGCGGATCAGGGATTGAATATGCATGATGGCGTCATGGTGTTTGGCCAGGGTATCGGCGAAGACTTTACGCTCCCGGGACCGCTCCAGTACCTGGTCCTCGATGACCTGCACGGAGTCGAACATCTCCTGGTAGGGCACATCGAGGGTATAAGAAAACGCCCGCTTGCGGTCAACGTCCCCCCGGGCCTTGATGTTGCGAAAAACCACGGTCCTGGTGCCGATATCATCGTCTACCAATTCAATAATGTAGGCGCAATCGCAGTCCTGAACCACATCGGCAGTACCGGCGTAGATTGAATTACCGTCGTCGTCCTTGTGCTTGTTAGTGTGCGCCAGGGCGGCCAGGGTGCCCCCGGCAGAGACAAATTCCCGGGAGATATTGCCCCAGGCGGTGCCTTCGCGCTTGCTCATCAGATCGGTGAATTTCTTCAGCGTGTCCAGGATGACAACACAACCCCCCCCGCGCCCAGCTTTGACCCGTGCTTGCAGTAAAGGGCGCAACATGTTGGCCTGGAAACCCTCACGGCCGGGCACCAGCATCTTGAAACCGTACTTTTCCGCCAGGCGTTGCTTTTGGACAATCCCGCGACCGTGGTCGTCGGCGTTGACGTAGTAGACCTGGCTCCCGTCAATCTCGCCGTCCTCGATCTGCTGTGCGACCTGGTGAATGGTTAGCAGGGTCTTGCCCATGTTGCTGTCACCGTAGAAAACAGTGCTCTGCCCGAATATGGCCATTCGAGCAATGACATATTTGTCCGCATCCATTTCAGCCTCCATTGCATCGGCGGTCTGGCTTAATACAAAGTCGTCGAAGTCTTTACCGGGCGCCGGTTCGTTTTTGGCGATGAATCGGCGGGCCCCGTCGATCAGGCGCTGCAATTCACCCCCGAACAGGGCCTGCACTCGCTCCAGGTCTCTGGCCTCCTCAAGCGTGGGGCGCCATGCCTGGAACACTGACATGATCGTGGCATCATCCAGGCCCCTGGAAACCATGCTGGCAGTTACTGCAGTGGCATTCCCGTGCAGGTTGTCACCTTCCAGCATCTTGCCCAGCCAGTCGCTGTATTGCCCTGGTGTTTTTGGTGTCTTGTCACCCGGCGCGCTCCCGTCCCATTCATCGGGTCGGCTTGCTCCCTTCACCGGTGCCGGATCGAAGGTCAGCGGGTTCAGCAACTCGCCTTCGCCCAGGGTGTTGAAAGAGCGCGCCTCGTGGCCCATCCCCGGCCAGTGGGAGGGGAGGTAAAAGAACTGCATGGTTTTTTCGGTGCAGTCGTCGGTACCCGGGAAGAGTGCGTTTAATCTCGCTTGGATTTTTTCGTGCAGGCTGGGCGGCACTGGCTGGTTGTAGGGGAGGTACACCCGCCACATCTCTACCCTCGGAACTTTGATAAGGTGGCGGTGGGTGGTGTGGGCAAAATAGACCAGGCCGGACAGCTGCTCCCGGATCATGGCCTCTGTGGCGAATACTTTATCGTCCAAGTCCAGCGTTGCCACGGACCAGGTTCTTATGTTGTCGCTATTGCGATAGTTATCCCCAAACTTGGCCGGGATAATGTAGGGCCCGTTCTTATCACCCTCTTTTTTGCCTTCTTTACCTTCGCGAAACTTGGAAAACAACGCGGCCATGTCTTCAAGGGTCAGGGTTTTTAACTGCAGGTCGACATCAGTTTTATTGTGACCGAAAGCCACGGGGAACTGCAGGCCTTCATCGTGTAGTGGTGCTGTGCTCTGTGCTATCATGTTTCTTGTCCATTCCGATATGGTCATCATCAATTGCCGCCAGCCCAACACTGGTGGTTTTTTTTGCACAGTGATTTATGCGGCGTTTTCAGCCTGAGTGATTTTCTCGAAGTCCCAGCGAGTGCAGTTTTCACCAATTTTTTCAGGTGCAGGAAGTTTTCCGATCTTGACCCAACGCCAGATAGTGGCGCGGCTCACTTCGAAATATTCGGCTAGAGTTTTGTCAGATACCCACTTTCGTGGAAGGTGTGAAGTGTTCATGTCTTGTTCCCTTGAAAGGCATAGTTTGCCGTTGCAGGGAAATATTACTGGGCTGGAAAATTAAATGTCAGGGGAAATTCGTTAGGCGATTTCCCCCTGTATGGGCTATGGCTCCCTCTGCGGTAGGATGCTGGGAATTGATATACCTTCTTTGCGCTGTCGCGTGATTTCTTTAGCCAGGGCGTCGAACATTATATTTCTATTGCTTTTCTTGCCTTTTTTGTATTTCCTGGCTAGATAATTAACCGCAAATTCTTTGCCCATTGGCACAAAAGGACGATCGTCAGTTATTCGGGGTCGAATCAAGTGCTGGTATTCATCAAGCCATAATTCGGGTTGGTTGCCCTTTCGCTCGGTCATCCCCAGTACATTCATAGCGGCTTGGTTTTGATGGGCTCGGCCTAATATGCCGGGGTCGTCAAAGGCGTCTCTTGCATCTCTGAGAACCTGCCACAGTTCATCACGATTCTTTGCTGTGTTTTTTGCAATATTATCCAATATCTCGAATTTATAAACTGCTCGTAGCAGGGTGGCCACTACATCCATTGGTAGCGCGATGTCCCCGAGATACTCTGTGTATTGAAATGGCTTGTGCTGGTTCTTAATTGTTCGCCAACAAAGATCTTCATGTCGATCCAGCTCCCTTTCTCGCTCAGCTTCCTCCAATCGCAAACCAGAAGCGGCGATGCGTTGCCTGTCGAGCAACTTCACTTGCGCCTCAGCCATTGCAGCCAGCGCGGCATTCATCGCCTGGTATAGATATTCTTTTTCGGGGTCTTTGTTTAGTGGTCTCTCTTTACCCATTGACTCGCTCCCCAATGTTCACCACGGCGCCTGCGGGAGCTGGCTTCGCACAATACGCGGCCCAGTCATCCATCAGGGCGCGCCGTTTTTTCAGCAGATCACCGCGCTGGTAAGCCGCTTTCACCGCATCGTCGATTTTATGAGCCAGGGCCATTTCCAGAATAGATTCTGGGTATTCGGTTTCTTCCTCGCCCCAGGTGCGGAAAGTAGCGCGGAATCCGTGAACAGTGGCCTGGTAGCCCATGCCCTTGCCGATCTCCCGCGTTATCTTGGATGGTCTGGCGTTCTGGTGGTGCCTGCCGGTCACAGTGGGGAATACAGGGTCATCAGGTCCACCCCCGGCTAAAGCCTTTAGAATCGCCACTGCGGGCGCAGAGAGGTGTATGCGGTGTTCCTCGCCCTTTTTCATGCGTTCCTTGGGGATGGTCCACAACTTGCGGTCCAGGTCGATCTCCCGCCAGGTGGAGCCGCAGACTTCGCCGGATCGGGCGCCGGTGTAGATGACAAACGCCACCGCTGGCGCCGCTGTATCGGTGAGCTTGCGCAACTCAGCCAGGAAGGTATTTATCAGGGGGAAGGGTAGGGCAGGGAAGTTTGTTCCCTTTTTGGTCGCCTTGGGCAGTCGATGTTGCAGCAGTTTGTCCCAGCGGGCCGGATTGTGGCGTCCGATATTTTTGGCAGCATAGGCCCGATCCAGTACATCCTCGACCAGCTTTCGCACATCCTTGGCGGTCCTGGTCTTGGTTGTCCAGATCGGGAGCAATACATCAACGATATGGTCCCGCTCAATTTTCGCAACGGGCAGGTGCCCCAGGGTGGGGATCGCGTAGGTTTCCAACTTGTGGGTCCAGGCTTTGCCCGCCTTGTCATCCCCGATGGACTCCAGTTCCTTGGCAATCTCCACCGCTTCATTGAAAGTCATGTGCTGGGCGATGAGAGCTTGCCGTGCCTGCCTTGCGGTCCGGCGCTCCTGCACGGGGTCCAGACCCTCGCGGATCATCTCCCGCTTTACTGCCGCCCGCTGGCGGGCTACTTTGAGGGAGATTTCAGGGTAGGCACCCAGGCCTATGTCGCGGCGTAGTGGGGCCTCTTTGCCGCTGCTGGTAACCCTCTTGCCAACACTCGCCCTGAGCACCCAATAGCAGGCGCCGGATTTGGCCACGCGTAGTAGGAGGCCCGGTACGCCCCCGGCAGGGAAGTAATTGAATGCCCGGGTGTCCGGCGGCATGCGAGTGAGGCGTTGAACCTCAATGGCGGATAGTTCTTTGGCAACCTTGGGCATTTTGTCCGACATCCTAGCCAACATAAATACTTGCGTTTGGATGTTACGCGGTGTTATGGTGAAACACAAGGCAAATGAGAAATATGCTTTGTATGTAGGTTAAAATATGTTTAATTCAATTGGATGCGGTGGGATAAAACAAGGGGTTACCCGTCTGGGTCGCCTCCAATTTTGGGAATCTCTCCACCGGCTAGTGCTATTCCCGAGAGCTGCTCAGCGTTATGTATCCGGTGAAATTCTGCTTTGGGTGGTCTATACTCGGGCGAATACTCAACCATAACAACAGTCAATGAAACCTGCACTGGTTCTTTCCGGGGGCGGCGCTCGAGGTGCTTATCAGGTGGGTGTGCTCAAAGCCATCGCCGATTTGCACGCAAAGGATGCCCACAATCCATTTTCCATTATCAGTGGGACTTCCGCTGGTGCTGTCAATGCGGTGGCGCTGGCCGCATCGGCCAATAATTTTCGCCTGGCCGTGAAGAAAGTCGAGAAAATCTGGAATTCATTACACGTTGACAAAGTCTACAAGGCGGGGTGTTGGGATTTGCTCAGTGGTATGGGTCGTATGCTGGGCTCGTTGTTTAATCAGGGTGTTGGCCGGACTCGCCCCCTGTCACTGCTCAACAACGACCCCCTGCGAGATTTGTTAAATCAGTCGATTCAATTCAGGAATATCCAGAAACGTATCGATAAGGGCTACCTGGATGCGGTTGGTGTCTCCGCTACAGGGTATACCTCAGGGGAAAGTGTCACATTTTTTCAGGGTTTACCCAGTATGGGAAAATGGCGCAATGGCCGTAGCGTGGGAGTGCCCGGCAGCTTGAATGTCAGTCATATTCTGGGCTCTTCTGCGATTCCCGCTCTGCTGCCCGCTGAAAAAATCAGCCGGGAATATTTCGGTGATGGTGCACTGCGACAACTTGCGCCAATAAGCCCGGTCATTCGTATGGGTGCGGATCGCGTGTTGGTCATCGGTGTGAGCGGCAATGCAACCCATGTACCACGGCGGGAGCAGGAAACGCATTCTCCGTCACTGGCACAAATGATAGGCCATATTTTCAACAGTGCGTTTATCGATAGTCTGGAACATGATATCGACACGCTGGTCAACGTGAATGACCTGGTGGCTTATGTTCAAAACGAAAGCCCTCACACTCCGCCCGGGGATATGCGCATTATCGATTTATTGGTGATTTACCCGAGTATGGAGTTCGACGATATTGCGGCAAAACACGTCAAGGATTTACCGCGAGCGATGCGCCTTGCGATGAAGGTTATTGGAGCAACCGAAAAAGGCGGCGGCACCAGTCTGGCGAGTTATTTATTGTTTGAAAAAGAGTTTTGCAAAGAGTTAATTGACTGCGGGTATCGTGATGCGATGGCTCAACGCGACAGTATTCTGGAGTTTTTTAATCCAAGCCCGGTCGCGTCGTATAAGTAATAGCCTCGATTACGGCTGTTCTGGCTGGTAGCCCGGCAATTCATTTCACCCGCATGTTTTGCGTCAATACCCGGCTGGTGTATCCTAGCTCCCTTTCTGTGTTGTAAGGCAATACCATTCATGTCCTATCAGGTGCTGGCACGCAAGTGGCGACCCAAGAGCTTTCGGGAACTGGTTGGTCAGGAGCATGTGCTGCAGGCACTGGTGAATGCCCTGGACCACGACCGACTGCACCACGCCTACCTGTTTACCGGGACCCGGGGTGTGGGCAAGACCACCATTGCCAGAATTTTGGCCAAATGCCTCAATTGTGAGCAGGGTGTGAGTTCAGAGCCCTGTGGTGAGTGCTCTTCCTGCCTGGAAATTGCCGAGGGACGCAGTGTGGATCTGCTGGAGGTGGACGCCGCATCGCGCACCAAGGTGGAGGATACCCGCGAACTGCTGGAGAATGTGCAGTACGCGCCTAGCCACTCGCGCTATAAGGTGTACCTGATAGACGAGGTGCACATGCTGTCCACCCACAGTTTCAATGCGCTGCTCAAGACCCTGGAGGAGCCGCCACCTCACGTCAAGTTTCTGCTGGCCACCACGGACCCCCAAAAGCTGCCGGCCACCGTCCTGTCGCGTTGCCTGCAATTCAATCTGAAGAATATGCCGCCGGAGCAGATCGTGGGGCATCTGGGCAAGGTGCTGGAGCAGGAGATGGTTGGTTTTGAGGAGCCCGCCCTGTGGCTGCTTGGCCGGGCCGCTGCCGGGAGCATGCGCGATGCCCTGAGTCTTACCGACCAGGCGATTTCCTTCGGCTCCGGTAAAGTCGGTGAAGCTGATGTGCGCAGCATGTTGGGCAGTGTGGACCTCAGTTTTATTTATCAGCTGTTAGAGGCCCTCTGTGAAGGGGAGCCGACAAAGCTGTTGGACGTGGTTGCGCACATGGGTGAGCATGCGCCGGATTTCGAAGGTGGCCTGGATGAGCTTCTGTCACTAATCCATCGGGTGACCATGGCCCAGGTGGTACCCGAAGCTATTGATAACAGTTGGGGAGATGCGCAGCGGATAAGGCAGATAGCCGGGACTATCACTGCCGAGGATGCGCAGCTGTTCTACCAGATAGCCCTGAACGGTAAGCGCGACATCGGGCTGGCACCCGATCCTCGCAGTGGCTTTGAAATGATCCTGCTACGCATGCTGGCGTTTCGCCCCGAGGCTGTCATCGATAACAGCCTCGGGGCGGGGGAGTTACAGGCGGTGGAGCAGCAAGAACAACAGAGTGCCGCGGTGGAGGTCGGTACCCAGGTAAAAAAGCCCCATGAGGAGCCTCAGGCGGCGGCGCGCAGTCGCACCGCGCCTGAGCCCGAGCCTGTCGCGGTGTCAGTCGCAACGCCGCTTGAGTTGTCACCGGTATGCCACGTTGGCGCTTTCGCACTGACTGATCTCAATCCGGACAATTGGCCCCAATTACTGGAGTCGCTGGGCCTGGTTGGTATTGTCTATAATATCGCCTCTCATTGTGATCTGCGTAGCTCGGATGACCATGGCCTGCAATTTGTCCTGGACTCGGGTAACGCTTCACTGTTTAACGACAGCCACAATGACAAGATACGCCTGGCCCTGGAGAACTACTTCGGGCTCCCGCTGTCAGTCCGTATAGTCCCGGGTGACGTGCAGCGAGAGACTCCGGCGATGCGTAAGGCGCGCCTCGCGCAAGAGAGACAACAGGAGGCGATTGCGTCTATTGAGGGTGACCCGCAATTACAGAAACTGATCGCCCGCTTCGACGGGGAACTGGACCTATCGTCTATTGTTCCCACCGATCTGTAAACCTAGAAAAGGAATGTTGAGGAATAAAGATGAAGGGAAGTATTTCAGACTTGATGCAGCAGGCGCAAAAAATGCAGGCCGATATGCAAAAGGCGCAGGAAGAACTGGCTAACGCTGAGGTGCGCGGTGAATCCGGCGCCGGGATGGTGACTGTGATTATGACCGGGCGACATGATGTCAAGCGGGTGTCGATTGATGATGCCGTACTTGGCGAAGACAAAGAGGTGCTGGAAGACCTGTTGGCCGCAGCGGTCAACGATGCTGTACGCAAAGTCGAAGCGCATAACCAGAATGCCATGTCAGGACTTGCCTCGGGTCTCAATCTGCCCGATGGTTTCAAAATGCCATTTTGATCCGCCATGAATTTTAGCCCCGCGATACAAAACCTTATCGACGCTCTGCGCTGCTTGCCGGGGGTTGGCCCCAAGTCGGCCCAGCGTATGACCCTGCATCTGCTGGAACGTGACAGGGAGGGGGCCGCCGTTTTGTCTGCGGCCCTGCAGGAGGCAGTGGACCGCGTGGGCCACTGCGGCCGCTGTCGCAACTTTACCGAGCTTGATATCTGTGAAATCTGCTCCAACCCAAAGCGTGATGCAACGACTATCTGCATTGTGGAGACACCTGCCGATGTGCTGGCGGTGGAGTTGAGTGGCAGCTTTAGTGGTATTTATTTCGTGTTGATGGGCCACTTGTCGCCTATTGACGGAATTGGCCCGGCCGAGATCGGCCTGGAGAAATTGCATCAACGGATTGTCGACGAGGATATCGGGGAAGTTATTCTGGCCACCAATCCAACTGTGGAGGGAGAGGCCACGGCTTACTACCTTACTGATATGCTGCAGATCGAGGGTGTCAGGGTGTCACGTATCGCCCACGGTGTGCCTCTGGGCGGTGAACTTGAGTATGTGGATGGCTCCACTCTGGCCCACGCATTGTCCGGCCGGCGGCCGATGGAGTAATAATTGATGAATTGGCAGCTTATCGAGTCGGATGAGGCTCTACAGCAGGTATTGGCGCAGGGCGCCGGCAGCGAGGCGGTGATCGTCGATACCGAATTTATGCGTCGCAATACCTTTTATCCGCAGGTTGCGCTGGTGCAGCTTTGCTTTGCGCAGGAGGCGGCGGGCAGCGAGACGGGTTGGCTGATCGACCCGCTTACTATCGAAAACCCTGCGCCCCTGGTAGAACTTTTCACTGATCCGGGTGTGGTCAAAGTCCTGCATTCGGCCAGTGAGGATCTGGAAGTATTCCAGAACTGGCTGGGGGTGTTACCCCAGCCGTTGTTCGATACACAGCGGGCGGCGGCCATGCTCGGCCTGGGCTTTGGCCTGGGCTATCGCGCCCTGGTTCACGCGATCTGCGATATAGACTTGCCCAAAGGGGAAACCCGTTCCGACTGGTTGCAGCGGCCCCTGACCGCATCACAGTGTGAATATGCAGCGCTGGATGTGACCTGGCTACTGCCGGTATGGCAGGAACTGGATAAACAGTGTGAGCAACAGGGTAGGCGGGACTGGGTACTGGCCGATGGCCGCGATGCCATGGGCGCTCTGGGTACTGCCGTTGTTGACTACCACAAACGGATCAAGACGGCCTGGAAGTTGAATCCCCGCCAACTGGGTTCTCTGGTGGCGATCTGTGACTGGCGGGAGCAGATCGCGCGCAGCAGGGACAAACCGCGCAGCTGGATTATCGATGACAAGGCCTGCCTGGCACTGGCCCGGCTAGACCCGCAAAACCGGGTCGAGTTGCAAACCGGGGTGGACTTGCCGCCCCCGGCCCAGCGCCGCTACGGGGAGGCGCTGTTGCAGGTATTGGCCGGACAGCGCACAGTGCCGGACGACGAGTTGCCACAAGCCCTGCCCGCGCCACTGAATGCCGGGCAGCGCGACCAGGTTAAAAAACTCAAGGCCAGGGTCCGTGCCATCGCCGGGGAGTTGGCAATGGCACCGGAGATATTGTTGCAAAGCAAGGATTATGAGCTGCTGTTACGCGAGGCTGCGGGGGAGGCGCTCAGCGTACCTGTGCACTGGCAGGGTTGGCGCAATGAAATTGTCATAGGACCGCTGCGGCAATCATTGGTGGGAACGGCGTAATGAAACTGTTATGCCAGGTATTCAAAAGTCCGCGCAAGCAGGAGATGTACCTGTATGTGGCTAAAGCGCGTGGGCTGGTGGATGTGCCGGAAGTATTGATGACTCAGTTCGGCGAGCCGGAAGCTGTTATGACCCTGCTCCTGGACCCGCAGAGTAAACTGGCCAGAGCCAATATCGCCGAGGTGTTGGCGGATATCGCCGACAAGGGATTCTACCTGCAGATGCCGCCCACGGCTGCGGAATTGTTGCGCCGGGACGGTCAGGGTGGCTGAATGGTGGCACGACAAACCACTGAACGAGCTCAGCGACACCGAATGGGAGGCTCTGTGCGATGGCTGTGCCAAGTGTTGCCTGCACAAGCTGGAAGATGACGAAAGTGGTGAAGTGTATTATACCAAGGTCCGCTGCCGTTATCTCGACGAACAAACCTGCCGATGCACCGGCTATGCCAATCGCTCCGTGCTGGTACCCCACTGTATACAGCTGCGAGAAGACGACGTACATACCCTGGACTGGCTGCCCAGTACCTGTGCCTATCGCCTGCGCGCCGACGGGCAGCCGTTACCAGAGTGGCACCCCCTGGTAAGCGGTGACGCCAATACAGTGCACCGCGCCGGGGTATCGATTCGCGGCCGCGCGATTTCAGATGAATATGTTCACCCTGACGGGTTCGATGAACACATCGTACATTGGGTGGAATAGGAGAGAGCCAGTGTTAAGCGAAAGTTCCTACCTTACTGCGATTTATGCATACGTCGGTGCTGCCTGCACCATGTTGCTGTACCTGGTCTGGTGGCTGGGTCGACATTGGCGGGCGGGCTGGGTGGCCCTGGTGGTATTGCTGGGCGGCGCGCTGCTGCTTACCCCGGCCTACCCGAAGGAGGGAGTGGATACCTTTGCGCCGGCACTGATAGTTGCGGGTTTTCAGCTGCTTACCGATGGTTATGAAGCTGCCGAACACGCGCTGCGGCCACTGGGCTTTATGTCGGCGTTGGCTGTGGCGCTGGCATTGTTGCTGGGCCTGACAGTCTTGCGCGGGCGCGGCCCGAGAAGTGCTCGCCTGGAAAATCCGGCGCAGTCCACCGGACCCTCTTCAGCCGTCAATATTGATAAGCCGAGCCCCAATCTGTAACCTGTGCGCCTTTCGTACTGTGAACAAGTGATGAGTAGACTATGAAATTCCAGGGGACTGAACGATATATCGCCACCGATGATTTGCGCATGGCGGTCAACGCTGCGGTGACGCTGGAACGCCCGCTGTTGATCAAGGGCGAGCCGGGTACCGGTAAAACCATGTTAGCCGAAGAAGTGGCGCTGGGGCTGGGCAAGCGCCTGATCCAGTGGCATATCAAATCCACCACCAAGGCGCAGCAGGGCTTGTATGAGTACGACGCGGTCTCTCGCCTGCGGGATTCCCAGTTAGGGGATGAAAAAGTCCACGATATTGCCAATTACATTAAACGCGGCAAGTTGTGGGAGGCGTTTGACTCCGATGAGCAAGTGGTGCTGTTGATCGACGAGGTGGACAAGGCCGATATCGAGTTCCCCAACGACCTGCTGGTGGAACTGGATCGTATGGAGTTCTTCGTCTATGAGACCGGCGAGACTATCAAGGCCAGGCAACGCCCCATCATCATTATTACCAGTAACAACGAAAAAGAACTGCCGGACGCCTTTCTACGTCGCTGCTTCTTCCACTATATCAATTTCCCCGACCGCGATACCATGCGTGAGATTGTCGAGGTGCATCACCCGAATATCGCCAGGGAACTGGTGCAGGAAGCGATGGAAGTATTCTTCGACGTACGGTCTATTCCCGGCCTCAAGAAGAAACCGTCCACCTCAGAGCTGATCGACTGGCTCAAGCTGTTGATGGCAGACGATATCCCCGACGAAATCCTCAAGGATCGCGATCATAGCAAGGCGATACCACCCCTGTATGGCGCCCTGTTGAAGAATGAGCAAGACGTTCATCTGCTGGAGCGCCTGGCGTTCATGCATCGCCGCGAGACCCGCTAGTGCACCTGGTCTTGCTGCCAGCCCCCTGGCGACTCGCTGAATATTACATTACGAGTGACGAGGCGCACTCGTGTTAATCAACTTCTTTCAAGGTCTCAGAGACGCGGGCGTCCCGGTGACGACTCGGGAACTGCTGGATTTGATGGAAGGCATGAAACAGCATATCGCGTTCGCTGATATGAATGAATTCTACTATTTCAGCCGAACCTGCATGGTGAAGGATGAAAAATACTTCGATCGTTTCGACAAGGCTTTTGGGCTGCACTTCAAAGGCCTGGAAGCGCTGGGTGATATTATCGAGGCGTTGATCCCCGACGACTGGCTGCGCTCGGAGTTCCTGAAGAACCTGAGCGAAGAGGAAAAGGCCAAAATCGAATCCCTGGGCGGCCTGGAGAAGTTGATCGAGGAGTTCAAGAAGCGCCTGGAAGAGCAGAAGGAACGCCACCAGGGTGGCAATAAATGGATTGGTACAGGTGGTACCTCACCTTTTGGCCAGGAAGGCTATCACCCGGAGGGCATCAGGGTCGGCCCCAACGGCCGCAACAAGAAAGCGGTGAAAGTCTGGGACAAGCGCGAGTTCAAAAACCTGGACGACAGCGTGGAACTGGGTACCCGCAATATCAAGGTGGCTATGCGCCGCCTGCGCAAATTTGCCCGCACCGGGGCGGCCGATGAACTGGACCTGGACGATACCATCAGTTCCACCGCACGCAACGCCGGCCTGCTGGAAATCAAAATGGTGCCGGAGCGGCACAACGCGGTAAAAGTGTTGTTGTTTTTCGATGTGGGTGGCTCCATGGACCCTCATGTGAAGGTTTGCCAGGAGTTATTTTCAGCTGCCCGCACCGAGTTCAAGCACATGGAGTATTTCTACTTCCATAATTTCCTCTACGAAAGCGTGTGGCGCAACAATATCCGCCGTCATAACGAGCGCACGCCCTTGCTGGATATCCTGCACAAGTACAGCCACGACTACAAAGTGGTGTTTGTCGGGGACGCCTCCATGTCGCCCTATGAAATTGTGCATCCCGGTGGCTCTGTAGAGCACTGGAATGACGAGTCCGGAGAAGTGTGGATGCGCCGTTTGCAGGAAGTCTATGACAAAGTCATCTGGATCAACCCGGCCCCTGAGGCTGAATGGCAGTACACGCAGTCCGTTTCGATCACCCGCCAGTTAATGGAAGGCCGTATGTACCCCCTCACTCTCAAGGGCCTGGAAGAGAGTATGGCCTACCTGTCAAGGTAGTTGGAATAGGCGATAAGGCTCGCCGTGATTGCCACATTGAGAGATTCCACGCCATTGCCCATGGGAATACTCAGCGGGGTGTCCGCCAAACTGCTGACTGCCGTTGAAACCCCCTCTGTCTCGTTACCCAGTACATAGACACAATGGCCCTGCGGGCGGTGGTGGAACAGCGATAACCGCGCATCCGCCGCCAGTGTGCAGATTTCCACGCCCCGTGCCTGACATGCACGCAGAGCCTCGGGTAATACCGGGCACAATAGCAGCGGCGCCCTGTAGAGGGTGCCGGCACTGGCTTTTATTACCAGCGGGCCCAGCGCCGCGTTGCCCTTGCGCGACCAGATGATGCCGTCAATTTGTCCCGCGGTGGCGGAGCGTATGATCATGCCGAGATTTTGTGGATTACTGATGCTGTCCAGTGCCAGCAATCGCTGTGGCGGATGATCAGGCAGTGACCCCAGATACTGATCCATAGTCCTGAAAGCGGGGCAGACGATATCAACCGCCACACCCTGGTCCTGCTTGCCATTTTTCGAAAGTCGCGCCAGCTGTTCTCTGCTGTGCAGCTTTACCGGCACGCCACGAGATTCGGCCTGCTGTCTTATCTGGGTGATGATGCCCGCTTCGCGGTTACTCCGGGCCAGGTGCAGGGCGTGGCACGCTAAGTTGCTATCGCACAGCGCGCCCAGAACGGGTTTGCGACCATACACGGTAAGCACCCGGCTGAAGAATGCTTTTTTATCCTCGTAGCTGTTTTGCTCCGGCATGGCTTGGCTGATTTTTTCTTTGTCACTGACAAGGTCTGTGACCCGGTCGTGGAGGCCCTGTTTATATTACAGTATCTGCTCTATTATCCTGGAAGCCGCAGTGGATCGCGAAAGTCTGCACACCTTTTTGCGATCCACTGCGGCTTCCACAATGATGGTAACGCCTGGCCCTGTGGCAGTTCAAGTCTCATCCGAGGCTTTTTTTTTGCGGGTAGGGTCTAACCTGTAGGTGGGACATGTTGAATCACCAACCGAAGGGCGAATTCTTGACGCATTTTACTCTCTATGGCACCTCCGCCTGTCATCTGTGCGAAATTGCCAAACAGATGCTGCAGTTGCAACAAAAGTCACAACAGCGGGCGGGCACTGCCCTTGATTTTGATCAGGTGGATATCAGTGAATCAGATACTTTATTTGAGCGTTACGGTGTGCTGATTCCGGTCTTGCAGCACCCCGATGGCAGGGAGCTCAACTGGCCATTCTCGCGGTCACAACTGGAGCGGTTCCTGGCCTCATGAGTGACGAGGTACACTAGCTCACACGCACGGCGAGCACATCGCAACTGGCGCCATGCAGGACGCCGTTAGCCGTAGAACCCAACAGCAGGGCCAGGCCGTGGCGACCGTGGCTGCCCACCACAATGAGGTCAGCGCCCAGTTCTTCGGCGGTTGCGTGTATCTCCACTTCCGGTCTGCCCAGGATGATGTGCTGGTGCTCTTCGTCTATGCCGTTGGCCTTGGCAAAGCGCTTCAGCTGTTGCGTGGCCTGCTGGTGGATTTCATCCTGGATGCCGGAAAAGTCCATGGGAATGTCACCCCCATAAGCGAAGCTCAGAGGCTCGATAACATGTATCAGATGCAGCTCTGCGTTGTTGTTCTTGGCAACGAAATGCCCGCGCTGGGCCACCTGCGCAGATTCATCACTGAGGTCTACTGCGACCAGGATTTTGGTGTACTGGGACATGGTGATACTCCATCTTCAAAAACGTGTACAGACATTTATAGCATAAAATTTTACCCGATCAATACCATTTCGGGTATCTTGGTATGTCGATATGTGCAGAATTGGCCTGGATCTGGTGCTCCAGCCACCTGCTCCTCACTTGTCGGGTGGTTGGAGCACTATGACTTATTTACTGATAATTTTTGTTATTGCCCTGGCCCTGGCGCCACTTTCTCACTTTGTACCGAGCAAAAGGCAGCGCAAGGTCGCGCGTTTGCGTGAGTATGCCGCAGTGCATGGTCTGTTCGTGGAATTTCGCACACTGCCCGGCGCAAAAAATAGTCGCCAGCCGCCCCGGGCCGCCCCAGGGGGGGACATTATTTATTATGGCAAGCGCCTGCCACCACGGCGCGGTGAGCCGGTTACACGTGTCAGTTGGAGCGCCTGCCAGGAGGGCTGGCGGAGCCTGGATCGACGTACCCCGGTACCGGCTTTGCTGCAGCAACTACCCGCAGGAATCCTGGTAGCCGGTGTCAGCGAGGCCAGTTGCGGCATCTACTGGCAGGAGTCCGGTTCCCAGGAGGATGTGGAACAGATCCGGCAGGTGCTGGAGACCTGGGCCGAGCAGTTGCTGCACTGACAAATAACGATTTTTCTTGACCGCAGCGTGATAGCGACTTATATATGCACACTTTTTGTGCGCTGGACGGTCCGGCGCACAGCCACTATTGAGTGTACGACAGGAATTTATGGGCAAATCACTAGTCATCGTGGAATCGCCGGCCAAAGCCAAGACGATCAACAAGTACCTGGGCTCGGATTTTATCGTTAAATCCAGCGTCGGGCACATTCGGGACCTGCCCACCGCTGGTAGTAGCACCAGTAAGGCGGACCCCAAGGCGCGCGCTGCCCAGGCTGCCAAGACCCGTAAAATGGCCCCGGCCAAAAAGGCGGCCTACAAGAAAAAGAATGCCCGGGAGCAATTGATCCGGCGTATGGGTGTAGATCCGGAGCACGGCTGGAAAGCCACCTACGAGATACTGCCGGGCAAAGAAAAAGTCGTCAATGAGCTCAAGAAGCTCGCCGCCAACGCCGATACCATCTACCTCGCAACCGACCTCGACCGTGAGGGGGAGGCTATTGCCTGGCACCTGAAGGAGGCCATTGGCGGCGATGACGCACGCTATCAACGCGTGGTATTCAATGAAATTACCAAAAAGGCGATCACCGAAGCCTTTGAGCAGCCCGCACATTTGGATCAGAACAGGGTCAATGCACAGCAGGCGCGCCGCTTCCTGGATCGGGTGGTGGGTTACATGGTGTCACCGCTGCTGTGGGCTAAAGTGGCCAGGGGGCTGTCCGCCGGTCGCGTGCAATCCGTGGCTGTACGCCTTATCGTCGAGCGAGAGCGCGAAATAAGGGCCTTTGTGCCAGAAGAATACTGGGAGATTCATACCGATCTGGGTACGCAGCGCGACGATGAAGTCCGCTTTCAGGTGCGCAAACACAAGGGTGAGAAGTTTCGTCCGGGTGACGAGGCCAGCGCCACAGCCGCCGTAGCCGAGTTGCAGGCTCTGCCCTACGCGGTGAGCAAGCGTGAGGATAAACCCACTCGCTCCAAAGCGCCGGCGCCCTTCATTACCTCCACCTTGCAGCAGGCGGCCAGTACACGACTGGGCTTTAGCGTAAAGAAAACCATGATGCTGGCTCAGCGCTTGTATGAGGCAGGTTACATTACCTATATGCGTACTGACTCCACCAATCTCAGTGCCGAAGCGGTAGCGTCGTGCCGCGAGTATATTGGGAACAACTTTCCTGCGAAATACCTGCCCGATAACCCCAGGCGTTTCTCCTCCAAAGAGGGCGCGCAAGAGGCACACGAAGCGATTCGGCCATCGGATGTGAATGTTCCACAGGCCGCGTTAAAAAGCATGGAGCGGGACGCCGAGCGCCTGTACGAACTCATCTGGCGCCAGTTTGTCGCGGGTCAGATGCCTGATGCCGAGTACACCGCCACTGTGGTGACGGTCAGCGCCGGTGACTACCAGCTCAATGCCAAGGGGCGCATCATTCGCTTTGACGGTTATACCAGGGTGCAGGCACCAGCGGGCCGCAAGGGTGATGACGCCGTGCTGCCGGATATGAAAGAAGGGGATGCACTCAACCTGATCAAGGTGGATCCAGCCCAGCATTTTACCAAGCCGGCCCCCCGTTATGGCGAGGCGAGCTTGGTACGCGAGTTGGAAAAGCGCAGTATCGGCCGCCCGTCCACCTACGCCGCCATTATTTCCACAATTCAGGATCGAGGTTACGTAAGGCTGGAAAACAAGCGCTTCTATGCGGAAAAAATGGGCGATATTGTCACCCATCGCCTGCAGACCAGCTTCGCCGAATTACTGGACTACGGATTTACCGCCTCCATGGAGGAGCGCCTGGATGATGTGGCCCAGGGCAAGCTGGAATGGCACGAATTGCTGGATCAGTTTTACGCCGATTTTAGCAGTCTGCTGGAAAAAGCCGGGGAGGAGGAACCGGTCGGCATGCAGCGCAATGAACCGACCATGACCGATATCAAGTGCAGTAACTGCGGCCGAGACATGCAGGTGCGTACCGCCAGCACCGGGGTATTTTTGGGCTGCTCTGGTTACGCCCTGCCACCCAAGGAGCGCTGTAAGCACACCTTGAACCTGACCGCCGGTGACGAGGCGATCAGGGAAGATGCAGACGACGAGGCTGAATCCCGTTTGCTGCGCACCAAGCACCACTGCAAGCTGTGTGGTACCGCCATGGACAGCTACCTTATCGATGAGGACCGCAAACTGCATGTATGCGGCGACAACCCCAATTGTCGGGGTTTTGAAGTAGAGCATGGCAAGTTCAAGATCAAGGGCTATGAGGGGCCGGTTCTGGAATGTGATAAATGCGGCGCCGAAATGCAGCTCAAGAACGGGCGTTTTGGCAAGTACTTCGGTTGCACCGCAGAAGACTGCAAGAATACCCGTAAGTTACTGCGTAGTGGGGAGGCGGCGCCGCCCAAGATGGATCCTGTGCCCATGCCCGAGTTGGAGTGTGTGAAGGTGGAAGATCATTACATCCTGCGCGATGGGGCGGCGGGCCTGTTCCTGGCGGCCAGCCAGTTTCCCCGCAATCGCGAGACGCGTGCGCCGCTGGTCAGTGAAATGCTGCCACACCAGGGTGAGATCGATCCCAAGTACACCTTCCTGTTCAGCGCGCCAACCGCCGATAGCGATGGTAATCCGGCTCAGATCCGTTTCAGTCGCAAGACCAAAGAGCAGTATGTGATGACGGAAAAGGATGGCAAGGCCACCGGCTGGAAAGCCTTTTACCACAATGGTAAATGGCAGGAAGAGCAAGCGAAGAGCAGGGCCTCCAGTCCCCGTAAAAAAGCCTCCAGCCCCCGTAAAAAGGCATCCGGCTCCAGCGCAAAGAAATGAGTTCGGCGCGGGCCCGGGCCAACCACGGCTTGTATCTGGCCAAAATTCAGTTGTCTGGCTGGCGTCGTGCGCTGGCGGCGCAGGATATCCCCGCGGTGACGATCACGCAGGCTTTTCTGCCCGCCGTCAGGGAACATTTGCTCGCTGCCTACGGCTGGTTCCTGCTGGAGGTCAGCGGCTCGGAGCAACTGACCGGCCAGCCACCACGGGGTTGTGCCGGGTTGCCTGATATCGCTGCGGGCAGGGCCGTGCCCGGGGAGATTCGTGAATTCCATCAGTTGGAGACGCAAGGCTGGCTGGCTGAGATAGTGTCAGACCATGAGGTACCCGTTCGCGCCACTCCCATGCAGGGTAATCTCGCCGTCGCCGCGCCCGAATTAACGGGCTGCGAGCGAGCGCAACAGTGGATAGATAATCTGGAAGCGCTGTTTGACCGGATGAGTAACTCCCTGGACGAATATTAGGGTATGTAACAGGGTGCTGGCCGCTGGCAGTAGCAGCTGTTAGAATAGACGCGTGGTTTCAACAATCAGGGGTTTATTGAGTGCCTGCATCAATACTGGAAATTATTGATCTCGGAGACGGAGAGATTGTATTGCAACGGGTGGATGATGACTCGGAGCCGCTGGTGGTAATCAGTTTCTCGGACGAAACCCGTGCTTACCTGATGGACAATGGGTTGGAAGTCGCAAAAGCCATGATTCAGACCGGCATTCAGGTAGCGGCCATTGTTGCCGAGCGGGGAGAAATAGAAATAACAACGACTATGGAAGCTTCGCGCGTACTGCACTAGCGGCAACGCGTGTCCTCAATTGCCGCGGCGCAGCACACCCACGCTGAGGCCCTCGATGGCGAACTGTCGTTCGCGCAAATCCACCACAATCGGCTCGTAAGCGGAATTTTCCGGTAACAACTCCACTATGTGCTTCTGCCTGGTTTTGTGCAGGCGCTTGACCGTCACTTCGTCATCGATACGCGCCACCACGATATCGCCATTATTGGCCACCGGCGTACTGTGCACAGCGAGCAGGTCGCCATCAAGGATGCCCACCTCGATCATGCTGTCTCCCCGCACCTGCAGGAAGTAGTCTGCCGCGGGTTTGAAAAAATTGGGGGACAGCTCGCAGTAGTCTTCAATATTCTCTTCGGCCAGTATCGGATTGCCCGCTGCCACACGGCCCACGATAGGGATACCCGCACTATGGGGCAGACGGATGCCGCGGGAGGCGCCGGGGATGATTTCGATTGCGCCCTTGCGCGCCAGGGCTTTAAGGTGTTCTTCGGCGGCATTGGCCGATTTGAAACCCAGTTCCCGGGCAATATCTGCACGAGTAGGGGGATAGCCAGTCTGGTCTATATGTTGTCGGACAACATCCAGCACTTGCTGCTGACGCTGTGTAAGCTTTTCCATTACTGGCACCCTCTGTTTATCTGTACAGGTGCTGTAATTATATACAGTATACGGTCCGTGATTCAACAGGTGTTTTGCCGTTTTCCGGGAAGTCTTCTGCGGGACGGGATCAGTATTCCTCTACGCCACACATTGTGTCCGGTTCGATGAAGTTCAGCGGGTTACTCCAGTCCTCAGGGTGCATGGGCAGATCCGGGTCCAGCAAGTCCTCGTCATCCAGTTCAAACGCCGTACGCCAGTCTTCCGGGGGCTCGGCGCGCTGCAAGCGCATTTCCCGCCAGGCATCCAGGTCGTATTCTGCAACTTCGCCGTCCAGGTACTGCATTTCGATGGTCAGAGAGGACGGGTCCCAGTCGACAATTTCAAACAGGCCATTTGTCTGTAAATCCTTGTACCACCCGCCGATGACGGGAGCGAGCATTTTCATTGAATTGTACCTTTACCCTTTTTTGGTGGTGGTTCGACCAACATATCACGCTGGAAAAGCCTGTCCATTATGGGAAAATGGCATAAAAAAGCAGCTATAAATTCCAGAATTTATGCCCGGAAATTTTTTCATCAAAGATCAAGCAGTTGCAATAGACTTCAAGAGTTGACTTAAGCCTTCGCTAGGCTTTATATATCCGAACTCACACAGTACAAGCTCTGGACATAAGTAATTTGTCTAAAAAGAGCGAACTCTTCATTAACTCAGATAAGATGCCTGGAGTACTAGACTTGAACATCATTTCGCGGGTTATTACCCCCATTAGTGAATATCTGGAACTGGATACACAGGTCGTCGCCCTGGCCCTGCTGTTGTTCTGTGGCGCTACTGCCCACCTGCTGCTGGGGGTCGTGGTTCGACATCTGCACCGGGCTGCCATAGCCAGCGCCCAGCGCTGGGACGATGTGCTTATCACGTCACTGGAGACCCCGATCCGGGTGGTGCTGTGGGTTTTGATCGCCTATCTGGCACTGGAAGTTTATCCGCTGGCTACCGGTTTGCAGCACGCGTTGGTACAGACTTACGATACCGCTCTGGTGTTCCTGCTGGTGTGGTTCCTGCACCGACTGATTACCGGAGCCGAGCGGGAAATTCTGGCAGAGGATCGCGGCCGCACAGCCTCCGCTGACAGGGCCACAGTGCGCGCCACGGCGAAGCTGGCGCGGATCACCCTGTGGATGGTAGCCGGCCTGTTGGTGCTGCAAAGCATCGGGGTAACCATCTCCGGCCTGTTGGCGTTTGGCGGGATTGGCGGCATCGCCGTGGGCTTTGCCGCCAAGGACCTGCTGGCCAATTTTTTTGGCGGCCTCAGCATTTACCTGGATCGGCCCTTTACCAACGGCGACTGGATTCGCTCTCCAGACAAGCAAATTGAGGGTACGGTGGAGGATATCGGCTGGCGCCTGACGCGTATCCGCACCTTCGATCAGCGGCCACTGTATGTACCCAATGCGGTGTTCAGCCAGATATCAGTGGAAAATCCCTCCCGTATGTTCAACCGCCGTATCTACGAGACCATCGGTATTCGCTACCAGGATGCGGACAAAATGGAGGCCATTGTCGATCAGGTGAGAACCATGCTGGAAAACCATAAGGACATAGACCTGTCCCGTACCCTGATCGTCAATTTTGTATCGTTTGCACCCTCGTCACTGGATTTTTTCGTTTACACGTTTACCAAAACCACGGTCTGGGTGGACTTTCACAAAATAAAGCAGGACGTATTGTTAAAGATTCTGGACATTATTCACACCAACGGCGCGGATGTCGCCTTTCCCACCAGGACAGTGCAGGTGGAGCAACTCGCACCGGAACCAGACGCACCGGAGCCAGGCGCGTGAGGCAGTTGGCCATAATCGGCGGCACCGGTGTGGATGAACTGGAGGGCCTGGAGCTTGTACAGACCCACACGCCGCAAACCCCTTTCGGCGAACCCTCCCGGGCAATACAGGAGGGCAGGCTGGGTGACACTCGTGTGTTCTTCCTGCAGCGTCATGGTAGCCCTGGGACGATCCCGCCACATTTGATCAACTACCGGGCGAATATATGGGCACTGCACTCCCTGGGTGTCGACGATATCCTTGCCATTAACGCTGTTGGTGGTATCACTGAACCCATGCGGCCGGGGACCCTGGTAATTCCCGACCAGGTAATAGATTACACCTGGGGGCGGGCACACAGTTTCGATGACGGCGCCAGCGGTGAACTGATGCACATCGACTTCACCGAACCCTATGACCGCGAGCTGCGCCTGGCGCTCATAGCGGTGGCAAATGCTGGCCGGATTTCCCATGAGGCGTCGGGCATACACGGTGTAACCCAGGGGCCCAGACTGGAGACGGCGGCGGAAATCCGTCGACTGGCGCGCGACGGCTGTGATGTGGTCGGCATGACCGGCATGCCGGAGGCTTCCCTGGCACGTGAGTTGGGGCTGGCCTATGCCTGCGTGTGCATGGTGGTGAATCCGGCCGCGGGGCTTGGCGACCTGCCTATCTCCCTGCACATGATGCGCGAAATCCTGCGGCGAGAGGCTGTTGAAGTGCGGCAGCTATTGCAGCATTTACTGGGCAGCCGTTACTGCGCTTGAGCGGCCTCGCGGTCTCTTTCAGCCTGTGCCATGGCCTCGAGCTCTGCGGCTGTCAGGGGTGTCAGTTTGGCCACCACGCCCAGCATGGGATGATCTATATAGTGCACCTCTGTGCTGCGCATACGCCGCTCCTGCTGTAGCAGTATAGCGTGCCGGTAGGGGTAAACGGGACCCAAATCCTCCTCAGATAGCGGCACTTCCTCCACTCCTTCAGGCAATGACGATGGCTGTTCGATTGCGCTGGCCCAGTCGCCGCTAAGGGCTCCCAACTCCAACTCCGGCTCCGGCAGCGCCTCGATAATCAGCGACGGGGGTCCCAGGGGCGGTGGTGGCATTCGCCATACGCCGGGCAGGTAATCTCCCGGGGTATTCAGCCAGAGATTGGTTTCCAGGTGCAGGTAGCGCGACAGGTAGAGTTTTATGCTGCCCTGTAGTGGCGGCCACTGTCCGCTATTCCCGGACCGGTCCAGGATGATAGGCAGGGCACTGGCCTGATCGGCGACAGGTTGCACCCAGGTCTGGTGGAACAGGGTCCGGTATTTGCCGCTGCGCTGCATATAGGCCGCTTTGCCGCGAAACTCCAGTTGCGCGCTGGGCAGTACTATAAATGGCGTGGGGACCAGTGCGCCTTGCCCGGTGGCTTGTTCGTCTATTTTTTCGACGATGGTGATGGCCACGGTGTTGGGGTCGCGCGGGATATCTGTTACTGACTGCGCGGGATCAGGCGCACCGTTATCGTTTATCTGGGGGGACTCACTCGAGTCGGGCTGGGGCAGTATGGTCAGAATTTGCCGGCCAAATTCATCCACCATGCTGTCTGCGTGATGCTGTGCAAGGTTGTCTTCGATCAGCCCCGGTTCCACCAGAAAGCGCGCTGCGCTGGGATAAGCCAGGTTGGGGGTGGGGTCCCATTGTTCCTCCGACTGAGCCGACTCGTGGCTGAAGATCAACAGCTCAACGCGCCACCAGCGCTCTTTCTGCGCAAATGCCGGGCTTGTCAGCAGCAGCATCAGGGCGGCCACAGCCCCGGCTGTCAGGCGATATTGTAGAATCTGTATCAAGCGGCGTCCTCTTCGGCGTCGGTGGCGAAAGATTCCAGCAGCTCTTCCAGATACTGCTGGCGTTCCCGGGTATCGGGTAAGTGTTGCTCGAAGCGCAGTCGCGTTGCCCCGGCCAGTTTATAGGACAGGGGGTCGGATTGAACCAGCTTGACCAGACTCAGCGGATTTACCCGGGTTGTTTGCTTGAAGTCGATACTACCACCCTCGGGCCCCGCATCAATGGCGCGAATACCCAGGGCCTGGGCCTTGAGGCGCAGGCGCGATACCTGGAACAGGTTGCCCACTTGCTCAGGCAACAGGCCGAAGCGGTCGATCATTTCCACTTGCAAATCCCGTAATTCACCATCGTTGGCGGCCGCGGCAATTCTCTTATAGAGGATTAGCCGGCTATTGACGTCGGGCAGGTAATCATCGGGTATCAACGCCGGCAGGTGCAGGTTCACTTCAGTACCCTGATCCAGGGGAGCATCGACGTCGGGTATTTCACCGCGCTTCAGGGCATCTACCGCCCGGTGCAGCATATCCATATAAAGGGTAAAGCCGACACTGTGGATTTGCCCGCTCTGCTCATCGCCCAACAACTCCCCCGCGCCGCGGATCTCCAGGTCGTGCGTGGCCAGCAGGTAACCGGCGCCCAGGTCGCCGGCGGCTTCTATGGCCTCCAGGCGTTTACCCGCATCCGGTGTGATGACGGAGCGGGGCGGGCACAGCAGGTAGGCGTAGGCCTGGTGATGAGAACGGCCCACACGACCGCGCAACTGGTGCAATTGGGCCAGGCCGAATTTGTCGGCGCGTTCAATAATAATGGTGTTGGCATTGGGGATGTCGATGCCGGTCTCGATAATGGTGGTACACAACAGGATGTGGTGGCGCCGATGGTAAAAGGCCGACATCACCTGTTCCAGCTGTGTTTCGCGCATCTGTCCGTGGGCCACGCCTATGCTCAGGTCCGGCAGCAGTTCACGTAGCTTACGCGCACTCTCCTCGATGGTCTTTACCTCGTTATGCAGATAGTAGACCTGGCCACCGCGCAGGGTTTCGCGCAATACGGCTTCCTTGACCAGGGCGATATTGTGTTCGCGCACAAAGGTCTTGATAGACAGCCGCCGTGCGGGCGGGGTGGCGATGATGGACAGGTCGCGCATGCCGCCCAGAGCCATGTTCAGGGTGCGGGGAATCGGGGTTGCGGTCAGGGTCAGGATGTCCACTTCGGAGCGCAGTGCCTTGATCACCTCTTTTTGTTTAACGCCGAAGCGGTGCTCCTCATCGATAATCAACAGGCCGAGGTCATCGAACTTGAAGTTACTCTGTAACAGTTTGTGGGTGCCCACCAGTATGTCGATGTCGCCGGATGCCACCGCACGCATAACGTCGGCCAATTGTTTGGCGGATTTGAAGCGCGATACCACCTCCACCGTAACGGGCCAGTCGGCAAAGCGGTCACAGAAGGAATTGTAGTGCTGCTGCGCCAGCAGGGTGGTGGGGACCAGCACCGCGACCTGTTTGTTGTTGCGGGTGGCGACAAACGCGGCGCGCATGGCGACTTCCGTCTTGCCAAAACCCACATCCCCACAGACCAGGCGGTCCATTACTCGGCCGCTGTGCATATCCTCGATAACCGCGTTGATCGTGACTGCCTGGTCGGGGGTTTCCTCGAAGGGAAATGCCGCAGAAAACTGTTCGTAGCTGTGCAGTTCGCGCTCGAAAGCGAAACCCTCCCGGGCTTCGCGCCGGGCGTAGACCTCCAGTAACTGGGCGGCAATGTCGTTGGCTTTCTCGCTGGCCTTGCGCCGCGCTTTTTCCCATTGGTCCGAGCCCAGCTTATGCAGGGGGGCCATTTCCGGGTCACTGCCGGCATACCGGCTGATCAGGTGCAGGGAGGCGACGGGTACGTACAGGCGGGCATCCTGGGCATATTTCAGAGTGAGGAACTCTGTCTCCTGCTCATCTATCGCCAGTGTCTGCAGCCCGATGTAGCGACCCACACCGTGCTCCAGGTGAACCACTGGCACGCCTTCGCGCAATTCGTTGATGTCTTTGAATACGTTGGTTGTTGCGTTCTCGTCGCTACTTTTGCGCCGGCGGCGCTGGGCCACGCGATTGCCGAACAGCTGCGCCTCACACACCAGGGTGGGATGGTCCGGGCCAAAGTACAGCCCCCGGTCCAGGGGTGCGGTGGCGATGGCGAAATCCAGACCGGAGGCAATAAAGGCGTGCCAGTCGGCAACGGCCGGTGGTTCCAGGCTGTGTTCGCGCAGCGACTCCAGCAGAATCTCCCGGCGCCCGGCGGATTCGGCGCAGAGCAACACCGGCCCGTGATGCTCCTGCAGGAAGTCGGCCAGCTTGTCGGTGGGTGACTGGTTGTGGCCGTCGCCGGCCAGCTCGGGCGGTGGTAGTACAGCCGTCTGCTGGTGCACCGGCGCGTCCGGATTATGGCGCAGTTCCAGCACGGCATAATTGCCCAGTAGCTGGTACAACTCCTCCACCGGGGCGAAACACTTGCGCGGAGGCAATAAGGGCCGCCGAGGATCGATGCCGTATTCCTCGAAGCGGGTTTCAATTTCCTCCCAAAAGTGCCTCGCCGCGCCGTGATGATCACCAGTGGTGATGATAGATACATTTTCCGGCAGATAGTCGAACAGGGTGGCGCAGTGCTCAAAAAACAGCGGCAGGTAATATTCACAACCGCTGGGGCTGCGACCGGCACTGACTTCGACATAGGTGGGGCAGCTGTCGTTGTCCACGTCAAAACTGTCATACCAGTTGAGCTGGAAGCGGCTCACAGCGGCGCGATTAAGGGGGTATTCACGGGCCGGGAGCAGGTTGATGGCGTCCACTTTGTCGACTGTGCGCTGGCTCTCCGGTTCGAAGGTGCGCAGCGTATCCACCTCGTCGTCCAGCAGATCGATACGGTAGGGCAGTTCGCTGCCCATCGGGTAGATGTCGAACAGGGAGCCGCGCAGGGCGTACTCGCCGTGTTCGTAAACCGTCTCTACATTGATGTAGCCATTGCGTTGCAGGTTGCGCCTGAACGCGTCGATATCCAGTGTCTGTCCCGCCTGCAGCACCAGGCTGGAACCGGCGATGTACGCGGTGGGCGCCAGACGGTGCATCAAAGTGGGCACCGGTACGATGAGTATGCCTGATGTCATGCCGGACAGGCGGTACAGGGTATTGAGGCGTTCTGAAATGATGTCCTGGTGCGGGGAAAAATTATCGTAGGGCAGCGTCTCCCAGTCAGGGAAAGCCAGGATCTCCAGTGGCTGGTCCAGGAAAAAGGGCAATTCCCGCTCCAGCGCGAGGGCCGAGCTGGTGTCGGCGGTTATCACCAGTAACAGGTGCTCCAACGTTGCCAACTCGGCAATACAGCGCGCATCGGCACTGCCGTAAAACGGCCCCAGGGTGGAGCGGGTGGCTGTTTTGTCGGGCCAGGGCGTTTTTTTGACCAGCTTACTGAACATAGGGTGTGAGTCGCTTGCCGCGGTGAGCATCAGAGGGGCGTCATTGTATAGGTAAGGCGGTGCCTATCTCCAGTGGGGGTCATTACAGAGACTGTAAATTTGCCGGATACCAGCTTGCGCGTTATTTGTCAGCGGATGATAATATCCGCCCCAACCCCACAGTGACCAAGACAAAGGGTAAAAGCAGTGAATGACCGTAAGCGAACACGTCCCGACGATTACTTTAAAGACTGGAAAGAGCGCGAGGCGCTGGCCGAGGGCATGATTCCGCTTGTAGGGCGGCTGTCCCGTGAGAAAAACGTCAAGTGCTATATCTACGGAAAGCCGCTGGTTAACCGGTCGGTGTTCGAGATTATGAAAGATCACCGTTACGTGCGACAGGTCGAGGGCAATGAGCTGTCCGCATTTGAAACTTTTCCCATTCTCAGCGTCATGTCCCAACTCGACCTGGGCCCGGCTCACATCGACGTCGGTCGTCTGGCCGTTCGTTATTTCGACCAGGGTGCCGGCGCAGGCCTGAGCGTAGATGAATATGTTGAACAGGAACTGTCTGATCTGATCGGTTCCCAGGACAAACCCCTGGCCCAACCGCAGGATGTTGTCCTCTACGGTTTTGGCCGTATCGGCCGCCTGATGGCGCGGATCCTGATCGACAAGACCGATGGCGGAGACTGCCTGCGGCTGCGCGCCATTGTCGTGCGCAAGGGTAAAGCCCCCAATGACCTGGTCAAGCGTGCCAGTCTGCTGCGTCGCGATTCGGTGCACGGTGCTTTTGATGGCACCATCCGCGTTGATGAGGAACGCCAGTCTTTCATCGCCAATGGCAACGAAATCAAGGTGATCTACGCCGACGGGCCGGATACCGTCGACTACACTCAATACGGCATAGACAAGGCCATCGTCATCGACAATACCGGTGTATGGCGTGACAGAGACGGCCTGTCCCTGCACCTCAAGAGCAAGGGTGTGAGCAAGGTCATACTGACCGCACCGGGTAAAGGCGACCTCAAAAACGTGGTGGCGGGTCTCAATAGCGATATTATCGACCCATCGGACACCATTATTTCCGCCGCATCCTGCACCACCAATGCTATAGCACCACCGCTGAAGGTGATGGATGATGAATACGGTATTGTCGCCGGCCACGTGGAGACGGTGCACGCGTACACCAACGACCAGAACCTCATCGATAACTACCACAAGGCGTCACGTCGCGGTCGCAGCGCCCCGTTGAACATGGTGTTGACCGAGACTGGCGCGGCCGCCGCTGTGGCCAAGGTATTGCCGCAACTGGCGGGAAAATTAACCGGCAATGCTATCCGCGTACCCACGCCCAACGTTTCCATGGCCATTCTTAACCTCACCCTGGCCAGGGAAACCACCAGGGACAAGGTAAACGAATTCATGCGCAGCCAGGCGCTGCACTCATCCCTGCGCAAACAGATAGACTACTCGTCATCCCCCGAGGTGGTATCCAGCGATTTTGTTGGCTCGCGCCACGCCTGTATATTCGATGCCGAGGCCACCATTGTTAATGGCAAGCAGGCCGTGTTGTACCTGTGGTATGACAATGAATTCGGCTACAGCTGCCAGGTACACCGTATTCTGGAGCAAATGGCGGGAATTCATTTCGCTGTCTACCCCCGGCGGGCCTGATTATCGAGCAAGTCATTTGACCGAAGTCAAATGACTTGCTCAAAACCTGTTCAAAATCAAAGAACTGTTACCTCTGAACTAGCACTTCGGAGCAGCAATCCGCTATAATGCGCGCGGTTTGGATTCAATCGTCAGGGGTTGCTGTATTTCATGGCTATACTGTTTCCAGCCCATCCACATTTGTTTTGATTATGTAGGCAGGTTGTATGGTCAAGATCAAGCGAGGCATGGACATTCCTATTCAGGGAGTTCCCCAGCAAGTTATCGAAGATGCACCAGCGGCGCGTGATGTCGCGCTGGTCGGGTTTGATTATGTTGAAATGAAACCCACCATGGCGGTGTGCGAGGGCGACCGGGTTGTGCTTGGCCAGCTGTTGTTCACCGACAAGAAAACCGCAGGCGTGCGCTACACCGCGCCGGGCTGTGGCGTGGTCTCCGCCATCAACCGTGGGGCCAGGCGAGTACTGCAGTCGGTGGTTATCGAACTGGACGGTGATGACGCAGAAACATTCAGCACCTGCACGGCAGATACCTTGCCCGACGCCGCTGTGATTCGCGAGCAATTGCTGCGCAGTGGACAGTGGACGGCGCTGCGCACACGCCCTTTTAGTAAGGTTCCGGCAGCTGACGCCGAGGCCGCGGCAATTTTTGTCACCGCCGTGGATACCCACCCATTGGCCGCCGACCCGGCAGTGATCATAGCCGAACAGCCCGAGGCGTTTAGCCTGGGCCAGGACCTTCTGGCCGGGCTCACCACCGGCAAACTCTATTTGTGCACTGCCGGCGGCGTCCAGATATCCCAGGGTAGTGCCTCTAATATTGAATTGGCGCAATTCGAAGGGCCTCATCCGGCCGGTCTGGCGGGCACCCATATCCACTTCCTGGAAGGTGCCAGCGAGGGCAAGTCGGTGTGGACCATCGGTTACCAGGACGTCATCGCTATCGGTCGCCTGTTCCTTGACGGACGGCTTTATACCGAGCGTGTCATCGCGCTGGCCGGTCCCCAGGTGGAGAAACCCCGTTTACTGCGTACTCGCCTGGGCGTGGACCTGGATGCGCTGTGTGCCGGGCAATTGAAAAATGGCGAGAACCGCATTATCAGCGGCTCGGTGTTGGGTGGGCGTGCCGTCCATGGCGCTACGGCCTATCTGGGACGCTACCACAATCAGGTATCGGTACTGCTGGAAGGGCGCCACCGGGAGTTTATGGGATGGTTGTCTCCGGGCTTTAAAAAGCACTCCAACCTCGGCATTTACTTCACCAGTTTCTTTGGCACCAAGCCCTTGCCCATGAACACCAACACCAACGGTAGTGAGCGTGCCATGGTGCCGATCGGCAGTTTCGAGAAAGTGATGCCCCTGGATATCCTGCCCACACAATTACTGCGCGCACTTATCGTCGGTGATACAGAGACGGCCCAGGCTCTGGGTTGTCTTGAACTGGAAGAGGAAGATCTGGCTCTGTGCAGTTATGTCTGTTCGGGCAAGTACGAATACGGCCCCATCCTGCGGGACAATCTGACGCGTATCGAGAAGGAGGGTTAAGCCGTGGGACTGAGAAAAATTCTGGACAATGTGGAGCACCACTTTCAGGAGGGCGGGCGCTTCCAGAAGTGGTTTGCGCTGTTTGAGGTATTCGACACATTCCTCTACGCACCGGATTCGGTGACCAAATCCACCGCTCACGTGCGTGACGGGGTGGACCTGAAGCGCATCATGATCACCGTCTGGCTGGCGGCTTTCCCCGCCATGTTCTACGGCATGTACAACCTGGGATTCCAGGCTACTGGTGTGATGGAGGCAGGGCAGGGTGTCGAGGGCTGGCACGGTTGGCTGATCGAACTGCTGGGCGGCTACGACGGCAGCAGTATCTGGGACTGCTTCTGGTACGGCGCGGTATTTTTCCTGCCTATCTACATAGTGACCTTCCTGGTAGGCATCAGCTGGGAAGTCCTGTTCGCCATGAAGCGTGGCCACGAGATCAACGAAGGATTCTTTGTTACCTCTATTCTGTTCGCACTGATTTGCCCGCCGGACATGCCCCTGTGGCAGGTGGCTCTGGGCATCAGCTTCGGTGTGGTGATCGGCAAGGAAGTATTCGGTGGAACCGGCAAGAATTTCCTCAACCCGGCCTTGACCGGGCGGGCCTTCCTGTATTTCGCTTACCCTGCGCAGATGTCCGGTGATGCGGTGTGGACCGCGGTGGATGGATATACCGGTGCCACGCCCCTGTCAGTAGCGGCCTCTGAAGGTATGGCCGCCCTGCAGCAGCAGTGGAGTTGGATGGAAGCTTTCCTGGGTTCGGTGCCTGGCTCCATCGGTGAAACCTCTACCCTGGCGATCCTGGTCGGTGGTCTGTTGTTGCTGGCTAGCCGCATTGCTTCCTGGCGCATCATCGCCGGGGTGATGCTCGGTATGATAGCGCTGTCGTCATTGTTCAATATGATCGGCTCAGACAGCAATCCGGCCTTCAACATGCCTTGGTACTGGCACCTGGTAACCGGGGGTTTCGCCTTTGGCATGATCTTTATGGCGACCGACCCGGTGTCGGCGTCTATGACCGACACCGGAAAATGGGCCTTTGGCATCCTGATCGGCCTTATGACGGTGTTGATCCGGGTGGTTAACCCGGCGTTTCCGGAAGGCATCATGTTGGCAATTTTGTTCGCCAACCTGTTTGCCCCACTAATAGATCACTTTGTGGTCCAGGCCAATATCAAACGGAGGCTTGCCCGTGTCCAGTAACGACAGCACCAGCAAAACACTCATTGTCGCGTTCTCCCTCTGCATCGTCTGTTCGATCGTCGTATCCGCCGCGGCGGTACTGTTGAAGCCGGCACAGGAAGCCAACAAGATCCAGGACCTCAAGCGCAATGTCCTGGCTGCCGCCGGCATGTACGACGACAGTGTGAGCGTGGATGAACAGTTCGGGCAGATTTCGACCCGCATCGTGGACCTGCGTACTGGCAAGTTTGCCGAGGATGTGAACGCCGAGAGCTACGACCAGCGCAAGGCGGCCAAGGATCCCGCCGCTTCCGATGCCCTGACCTCCGACCAGGATCTGGCCAAGGTGGCCCGGCGTGAACACTACGCCATTATCTACCTGGTTGAGGGCGCGGATGGTAGCATCGACAAAATCATCCTGCCCGTACGCGGCTATGGCCTGTGGTCTACCCTGTACGGTTTTATCGCCCTGGAGTCTGACGCCGATACGGTGGCCGGGCTGGGCTTTTACGAACATGCTGAAACGCCTGGGCTGGGCGGCGAGGTGGACAACCCCCGCTGGAAAGCCAGCTGGCCGGGTAAAAAGGTCTACCGCGATGGCGAGGTCGCCATTGGCCTGATCAAGGGCGCGGTTGACCCTGCCAACGCCAATGCGAGCTGGGAAATAGACGGCCTTGCCGGCGCCACGCTGACCGCTCGCGGTGTGACTAACCTGGTGCGGTTCTGGCTGGGTGAAAACGGCTTTGAGCCATTCCTTAACAACCTGAAATCCGGGGAGGCCTGATCATGCAGACCGTAAAAGAGACTCTGCTCAGTCCGATTTTCAAGGACAATCCCATTGCCCTGCAGATACTGGGGGTGTGCTCGGCCCTGGCCGTTACCTCGTCCCTGCAGGTGACGCTGGTGATGTGTGTGGCGCTGACCTTTGTGACGGCATTTTCCAACCTGTTCGTGTCTGCCATCCGCAAACAAATACCGGGCAGCATTCGCATCATAGTGCAGATGATAATCATCGCTTCCCTGGTTATCGTGGTGGACCAGTTCCTCAAGGCCTATGCCTACGCTATCAGCAAATCCTTGTCGGTATTTGTCGGCCTGATCATTACCAACTGTATTGTCATGGGGCGGGCCGAAGCCTTCGCTATGAAAAACCCGCCGGTGGCCAGCTTTATTGACGGCATAGGCAACGGCCTGGGCTACAGCGTGGTATTGATTGTCGTGGCCGTGGTGCGGGAGCTGTTCGGCGCGGGCAAATTACTGGGCTTTGAGATACTGCCACTGGTTACCGACGGCGGCTGGTATGTCCCCAACGGGTTGCTGCTGCTGCCACCCAGCGCTTTCTTCCTGATCGGTATGTTTATCTGGGCACTGCGCAGTTTCCGCAAGGAGCAGGTCGAGGCGCCGGACTTCACGATTGCCAAGCACACGCCTGTGCAGGAGGGTGTGTAAATGGAAGCCTTGTTAAGTTTATTTATTCGCTCCATATTTATCGAGAATATGGCGCTGGCCTTCTTCCTGGGCATGTGTACCTTCCTGGCCATCTCCAAGAAGATACAGACCTCACTGGGTCTGGGTATCGCGGTGGTCGTGGTACTGACTATCACCGTCCCGGTCAACAACCTGATCTATACCTACCTGCTGGCAGACGGCGCGCTGGCCTGGGCGGGTTACCCCGAAATGGATTTGAGCTTCCTGGGCCTGTTGTCCTATATCGGGGTGATTGCAGCCCTGGTACAAATCCTGGAAATGTTCCTGGACAAGTTCGTGCCGGCGCTCTACAACACACTGGGGGTGTTCCTGCCCCTGATCACGGTGAACTGCGCCATTTTGGGCGCCTCCCTGTTCATGGTTGAGCGCGACTACAACTTCGCCGAAAGCGTGGTATACGGCGCCGGTGCGGGTGTGGGCTGGGCGTTGGCTATTGTCGCCCTGGCGGGTATCCGCGAAAAGCTGAAATACTCGGATGTGCCGGAGGGGCTGCAGGGCCTGGGCATTACTTTCATCATAGTCGGCTTGATGTCACTGGGCTTTATGTCCTTTGGCGGCATTGATATTTAAGGCTCAGAGGGACTGAACTGATATGGATATGACAATTGTATTCGGCGTCGGCATGTTCACCGCGATCGTGCTACTGCTCGTGGTAATCATCCTCTATGCGCGCTCCCACCTGGTGAGTTCCGGTGATGTGAGTATATTGATTAACGGCGAAAAAACCATCACCGTGCCCGCCGGTGGCAAGCTCTTGCAAACCCTTTCCGAGGCTGAGCTGTTCCTGCCCTCGGCCTGTGGTGGTGGCGGCACCTGCGCACAGTGCAAGTGCATTGTAAACGATGGCGGCGGCTCCATGTTGCCCACGGAGGAAGTGCATTTTACCCGCCGCGATGCGAGCGAGGGCTGGCGCTTGAGTTGCCAGGTCGCGGTGAAGCACAATATGAAAATTGAGGTGCCCGAAGAGGTATTCGGCGTCAAGCAGTGGGAGTGTACGGTAGAGTCCAATCCTAATGTCGCAACCTTCATAAAGGAGTTGACCCTGAGACTGCCCGAGGGTGAGAGCGTGGATTTTCGCGCCGGCGGTTATGTGCAACTGGAGTGTCCGCCCCATCACGTCAAGTATTCCGATTTTGATATCGACGAGGAGTACCGCGGTGACTGGGAGCACTTCGGTTTTTTCAAGCTGGAATCAACAGTCACGGAGGATGTGATCCGCGCTTACTCCATGGCCAACTACCCGGAAGAAAAGGGTGTGGTGAAGTTTGACATCCGTATCGCCACCCCGCCTCCAGGCAGTGAGGGTATACCCTGTGGCCAGATGTCTTCCTGGGTATTCAATCTCAAGCCCGGGGACAAGGTGAAGGTATACGGACCCTTCGGAGAATTTTTTGCCAAGGATACCGATGCCGAAATGGTGTTTATCGGCGGCGGCGCGGGCATGGCGCCCATGCGTTCGCATATCTTTGACCAACTCAAACGTCTCAATTCCAAGCGTAAGATATCCTTCTGGTACGGCGCCCGCTCACTGCGGGAGATGTTTTACCATGACGAGTACGACCAACTGGCGGCGGAGAATGATAATTTTCAGTGGCATGTGGCCCTGTCTGACCCCCAGCCTGAGGATAATTGGGAAGGTTACACCGGTTTTATCCACAATGTGTTGTTCGAGGAGTATTTGAAGAACCACCCGGCCCCTGAAGACTGCGAGTACTATATGTGTGGGCCGCCTATGATGAATGCGGCGGTGATCCAGATGCTCACGGATCTGGGTGTGGAACCGGAGAATATCCTGCTCGATGACTTCGGCGGGTAGTACTCCAACCATCAAAAGTCACTCCACAGGGTGGCTTTTTTGTTTGCTTGGAGTGCTCTGCCTGGCGGCTTGCAATAGCGAGCCACCGGTGGTGCAGTTGGCCGGCACCACTATGGGTACCACTTGGCATGTGACCTATGTAACGTCTGGGAACGACGTTGCCCAGAGCCGCCTGCAGCAGGGTATAGAGGAGCAACTGGCGCAGATCGACCGCAGCATGTCGACCTACCGGGAAGACTCCGAGATCAGCCGCTTCAACGCCACTGCACCCAATACCTGGTTTACGGTGTCCCCGGGCTTTTACAGCGTGTTGTCAACAGCTTTGGTTGTTGGCAGGACGAGCGCGGGAGCTTATGATGTCACGGTAGCACCATTGGTCGACCTGTGGGGCTTTGGTCCCGGCCCCGCAATCGATGTTCCGCCGGCTGAGTCAGCCATCGCGCGGTTACTGGCGCAGGTGGGGCAGGGTAATATCAGGCGCGATAGCGCCAATTCACAGGTGATGAAGCTGGTGGATCTATCCCTGGACTTTTCCTCCCTGGCCAAGGGCTATGCGGTGGATCAGGTAGCCAACTGGCTTGCCGGACAGGGGCTCAGCCGGTTTCTGGTGGAGGTGGGCGGCGAGATGAGGATGTCGGGTATGAGCGGCAGGGGAGACCCCTGGCGTGTCGCCATTGAGCAGCCCGAGAGCACCGGGCGATCGATGGCCACCGCGATTAGCCTGACCGATGTCTCAGTAGCGACGTCGGGGGACTACCGTAATTATTTTGAGGTTGATGGCAAACGCTATTCCCATAGCATTGATCCCCGGACCGGGTATCCTGTAGTACACAACCTGGTGTCGGTGACGGTGGTACACCCCAGCGCCATGCTCGCCGATGCCTGGGCGACCGCGTTGACGGTATTGGGGGCGGAGCAGGCAATGGCAGTAGCACAGACAGAAGAATTGGCGGTATATTTTATCCGCAGTGTCGGCGAAGACCTGGTGCATAGCCACACCCCGGCATTCACCGGGTATCTGGCTGAGGCGCAACAATAGAGTTCGACTACAGGGTTAGACTACAGGGTTAGACCGGGCCCCGGAGACCAGGCACATGACATTATTTTTTATCAGTTTGTTGGTTATTGGCCTGGTCGTGGCCGGTATGGCGGTGGGTGTGATTGCGGGCCGTCCGCCGATAAAGGGCTCCTGTGGCGGTATGGGTGCCCTGGGCATAGATACTGCTTGTGATCTGTGCGGGGGTGACTCAAAGCGCTGTGACGAGGAAACCCGCGGCGCAGAAGTGGGCAAGAATAACCCCGAGCTGTATTATTCTGCAGACAAATAAATCCGAGCCCTTTACATTTGTCCTGTCGCCGTAGTGCCATTGTCAATTACGCATCCTTTATAGGGCTGCGTTACAGCTTCAGCCGAAAGCGCAATCGTTTCACTTCTGTTATCGCCATGGTGTCCATGCTGGGCATGGTTCTCGGTGTCGCCAGCCTGATCGTGGTGCTGGCTATCATGAATGGCTTTGCTACAGAGCTGCGCGGGCGCATTCTGTCACTGGTTGCACACGGTTATATAGAGCACAGAGACGGTGCTATAGATCGGTGGCGCGAGTTGCTGGCCACAGTAGAAGCCAATCCCGAAGTCGTTGCAGCCTCACCTTTTATTACCGATAAAGTCATACTGGGCAGCGGCCGTACTCTGCGTGGTGGTGTGCTTACCGCTGTGGACCCGCAACTGGAGAACAGGGTTTCAAATATAGCGGATGCCATGGTTGCGGGTAGCCTGGATAGTCTGGATGCCCCCGGATTTAATGTGGTTTTGGGTGCTGCGCTGGCGCGCACGCTTGGCGTCGTACCCGGTGATCAGGTCGAGGTGACGGTGCCGCGGCTTACGGTCACACCTCTTGGCATATTTCCCCGCACTAAACGTCTTACGGTGACAGGGTTATTTGAAGTGGGTGCCCAGCCGGACGCTCTCCAGGCGTACGTGTCTCTGGCGACGGGGCAAAAGTTGTTGGGGAGTAAAGAGATGGTGGACGGTTTGCAGGTAAAAACCCTGGACCTGTTTGGCGCGCCCGATACCATGCTCAGACTTGCCAGGGATCTGCCGGCGCACTACACAGTCAGGGACTGGAGCCAGACCCAGGGCTCCCTGTTCCGCGCGATCAAGTTGGAAAAACTGATGGTCAGCCTGTTACTTTTGAGTGTGGTGGCGGTGGCCGCGTTTAACATTGTTTCCACCCTGGTCATGTCGGTGGCGGAAAAACGCCGCGACATCGCTGTGCTGCGCACCATGGGTGCGCGCGCCAGCGGGATTATGGCGATTTTTGTCGCGCATGGTCTTGGCCTCGCCGCGGTGGGTATTTCAATCGGCGCTGCGACCGGCGTGCTGCTGGCAACAAATATCTCGGGGATTACCGCTTTCATGGAAAACTTGTTAGGAGTGAAATTGTTCGATCCGTCTGTGTATTTTATCAGTGAACTGCCTGCCGACATGCAGTGGGCGGATGTGTCGAGGGTGGTGCTGGCCTCCCTGCTCCTAAGTCTGCTTGCCACCCTGTATCCCGCCTGGCGGGCGGCCCGCATCGCCCCGGCCGAAGTGCTGCGCTATGAGTGAAGTGATATTGCAATGCGAAGCCCTGTCCCGGATCTACGAAGACGGGGACAGGTCTGTCACGGTATTGGAAAATGTCGCCCTGACCTTACTCGCCGGTGAAAAAATCGCAGTGGTCGGAGCCTCCGGCTCGGGTAAATCCACGCTGCTCAATCTGCTCGGTGGACTGGATAACCCCAGCAGCGGGAAAGTGCTGATGCGGGGCCAGGATCTCTCGACCCTGAGCGAACGTGCCCTGTGTGAGTTGCGCAATGCGCAGTTGGGTTTTGTCTATCAGTTTCATCACCTCCTGCCGGAATTCGATGCCCGGGAAAATGTCGCCATGCCGCTGTTAATCGGCGGTATGCCGCGCAGTGAGGCCTGGCGGCAGGCGGCGCAGATGCTGGAGCGTGTGGGCATGGCTCATCGCTTGAGCCATCGCCCGGCACAACTTTCCGGCGGCGAGCGGCAGCGGGTGGCCATTGCCAGGGCCCTGGTCAGGCGGCCCGATGTTGTTTTGATGGATGAGCCCACCGGCAACCTGGACCCGCATTCAGCGGCTCAGGTATTGGCCCTGATCGATGAGCTGGGTCAGGACAGCGCTTGTTTCGTGGTGGTGACCCATGATCCCGCCATCGCGGCGCATATGCACCGGACACTGGAACTGCGCGACGGCGGATTGCAGGCCCTGGTGTGAGTTTTGTTGAAATATCGCGTATAGCCCTGCGCTACACCTTTGCCTTTGGCCGGGGGCATTTGTCGACATTTCTGTCTTCTTTGTCCATGTTGGGGTTGGTGCTGGCTATCGGGCTGCTCATCATCGTGTTGTCTGTGATGAACGGTTTCGACAAGGAAATGCGCGAACGTATCCTCGCTCTGGTGCCGCATGTCACAGTTTACTCCCACCAGCCGATTGTTGACTGGCGGGAGCAGGCGCAAACACTTGCCCGGCATCCGGATGTGGTGGAAGTTACACCATTTACCCAGTTTGACGCATTGTTTATGCGCGGCACGGATATTGAAACGGCCAGGGGCATCGGCCTGGATACCCAAGACCACGCTGCCATCGAGCGCTTATTGCGTCACCTCAGCGCGACTGATATTACGGCATTCGCTCAGCAGCCGGATGGTTTGATTCTCGGGATTGGCATTGCCGACCGCTTGGGTGTACGGGTCGGTGAGCAACTCACCCTGATAGTCCCCGGGGCAAGCCGGGCCAGTCGGCCCGGGGCCGCCCGTTTTGAAACACTGCAGTTGACTGCGGTTTTGGATACCGGGACTGAACTGGACCAGGGGGCGGCCCTGGTTCACTTACAACTGGCCTCCCGGCTGGCTGGCCTGGACGGCGCTGTCAGCGGTCTGCGGGTGGTGACCGACAAACTCTTCGATGTATCGCGCATTGGCTGGGAACTGATAAACAACCTGCCGCCGGGCTATTACACGACCAACTGGATGATGACCCACGGCAATCTGTATGCCGCGATCCAGTTGTCCCGGGACCTGGTGTCCATCCTGTTGTTCTCCATTATCGGCGTGGCGGCCTTCAATGTGGTGTCCTCACTGGTACTGGTGGTGTTCGACAAGCAGGGCAATATCGCTATTTTGCGCACCCTGGGCGCCTCCGGGGGTGATATCGCCTGGATCTTTGTGCTGCAGGGCGCCATGATCGGTGTGGTGGGCGTGGTTCTGGGTAGTCTGTTGGGGGCGGCGGGTAGCATGGCGGTACCCGGTCTGGTGGGATGGCTGGAACGCCTGTTGGATATGCGCTTCCTCAACACCGATGTATACCCGGTTTCTTTCCTGCCGGTGGACCTGCTGCTCCGGGATGTGTTGATGGTGGGCGGTATTGCCTTTGCCATGTGCGTGGTGGCGGCGATTTATCCCGCCAGGCGCGCCGCCGCATTGGCGCCCGCACAGGTACTCAACCAGGACGGTTGAGCTTTTCGGCGGCGCGTATGCGCTTCTTGCGTTGGCGCCAGTGGTAAGCCACGCGCCAGCGCCACAACATACTGATGGTAAAGTAACCCAGGCTGCCGAAAAACAGCCCGCAGATCAGGCATCCCAGCAGGTAAGGTTTCCAGATGGCGCCCAGACTGTTGCTGAGCCAGTGAAAACTCAGATCGAACTCAATATGCTCCAGCGGCACATTGATGATCATCGCACCGACCTTGTAGGACAGGTAAAAAATGCCAGGCATGGTAACCGGGTTGGTGATCCACACCAGACCCACTGACAGGGGCAGGTTGCAACGCATTAGCACCGCCAGCAGGGCGGCCAGTATCATCTGTCCCGGTATCGGCATGAATGCTACAAACAGACCGATAAAGAAAGCCATGGACGCGGAGTAGCGATTGATGTGCCACAAATTGCTCGCGTAGATCCAGTCCCCCAACAGGTGCAGTGATTTTATTTCACGTACTCTGGCAGCGCTGGGGACGATCATTTTCAGTGTTTTTTTCGGCATCGCTGGGGTGGTCGGATGTGACGTGTCATTCCCTGTAGTGATGTGGTTGACTGGCTGGTGTGCCCGGCTCAGCGCATTGTTGCCGACGCTATGCCAACATTCAAGGACATTATTATGCCCTCAAAGCGCCTGTTTCTCTAGGAAGCCCTACCATGCAGTCATGGATGACTGGCATTGTACTGGGAATAGTGCCAGTGGGCCTGTTGCCACAGTTGCCCGGATGGCCGGTGTTACTGCCGCTGGTTGGCGCGGCTGTTGTCCTGCTTCGCTGGCGTACCAGGCCTGCCCGGCTTGCCAGTGGCCTGGCCCTGGGTTGCGTGCTGGCTATCTGTTACGGGACTTCACTGATCCATAAGCGACTGGCGGCCGACTGCGTCAAGCTGCCATTGACGCTGACCGGTGAAGTCTCCTCGCTGCCCAGGACAAGCCGGATGCCCGACGGGACGCTCCGCCAGCGCTTCGAGTTCTCGGTGGGGACGATTGATCCGTCGCGCTGCCAGGGCCCTTCACGACTGCTTCTCTCCTATTACGGCCCGCGTAAAATGGTTCCCGGGGATCGCTGGCAATTCGGGGTGAAATTGAAAAAACCCTGGGGCCTGGCAAACCCCGGCTCGTTCAATATGCAAGCCTGGTTCACGCAGAGCGGTATCGACGGCGTCGGCAGCGTCAGGGCCGGCAGGGCGCAGCGCTTGCCCCCGGGAAATAGGCTCAGTACAGCGCACCATCGCCTGCGTCTGCAAATAAGCGAGCACATCGCCGCCCTGGCTATGGAGAGGGATGTTCGGGCCATTCTTCGCGCTATCACGGTGGCGGACAAGAGTGGTATAGACGCCAGGCTCTGGTCCTTGCTGCAACAGTTCGGCGTCAACCATTTGTTGGTGATCTCCGGTTTGCATGTCGGGCTGGTCGCCGGGGCCGGTTATGTGATGGGTGGGCTCAGTGCCCGCCTGCTATACCTCGGTGCGGGGCTTGGTGTGGCCTGGCTGCCGGGCGTCCTGGCGCTGGTATTTGCCTGTGCCTACGCGGCGCTGGCGGGGTTTTCCCTGGCCACTCAGCGCGCACTGTGCATGTTGGCCTGTTTTATTCTGGCCAACCTTGTCGGTCGTAGCAGTGGCTCCGGCAATAACCTGCTGCTCGCGGCGGTGTTGGTGTTGGTGTCCAATCCACTGGCGGCACTGGGCAGTGGCTTCTGGCTGTCTTTTGGCGCTGTTGCAGCCCTGTTGTGGCTGTCATCCTGGCAGCGTGGAGCGGGTCTGTGCCAGCGTCTGCTAAGCACTCATGCCTTCATGGCGCTGGTGATGTTGCCGATGGGCGCCTGGTGGTTTGGCGGCAGTAGCCTGGTGGGTGCGCTGGCTAACCTGCTGATGATCCCCCTGGTTGGGTTCATTGTTGTGCCGCTTGCACTGCTGGCCGTGGTCAGTTTTTTGTTGGGTTGGCCCCTGGAATCAGGGTTGTGGCAGTTGGCGTCCTGGCCACTGCAAAAGTTGTTACCGCTGGCGGTTGACCTGGTTGATAGCAGCGGGCACTGGTTATACCAGTATTTCGCCCCCGATTTGTCCGCGGTGTTATTGGCCTTGCTGGCGGTAGCGCTACTGATTATCCCGGCGGGTATTCCCACAAAGTTGTTGGCATCAGTATTGGCGCTGCCACTGTTGCTGCCCGCGATTCCGGCGCCGGCCAGTGCAAATCAATCCACCAGGGTGACAGTGCTGGATGTGGGGCAGGGGACGGCCATCGTGATCAGGGCGGGTCAGCGTACCCTGCTGTACGACACCGGCGGGGGCGATCCCGCCGGCGCCAATATGGCAACCGCGGTGATCCTGCCTTATTTACGCAAACAGGCGGTAGAGGCATTGGACACCTTTGTGGTCAGTCACCCGGATACGGATCACAGTGCCGGCACAGCAGCCGTGTTACAGGCTATGCCGGTGGCGCGTTTCCGCTACGGTGCCGAGCTGGCGGGAGTGCGGGGCGGGCGGCCATGCGTCGCGGGGGAGGCATGGCGCTGGCCCGGTGGCCAGAGTTTTCAGTTTTTATCGCCGGCGCGCGAAACCGCACTGGTGAGTAACGACAGCTCCTGTGTGTTGCAGGTGCAAATCGGCGCCTACCGCCAACTGCTCACTGGTGACATCGAGGGGGACAGGGAGCGGGAACTGGTGCGCTACTGGGGCAGAACTTTGCGCAGCGACTGGTTATTGGCGGCGCACCACGGCAGCCTGACATCCTCATCGCAGGCATTGCTCAAGACGGTGCGGCCCACGGTGGTGATTTTGAGTAATGGCTACGCCAATCGCTTCGGACATCCGCACCCCCGGGTACTGGAGCGTCTAAAAAACACGGATGCGACGGTGTTGTCCACCGTTGAAAGTGGCGCCCTGGAATTTGACTTCACCCCGGGTCAGCCGCCGGTGGTACGTGCTTATCGAGTGGAAAAACGGCGCTTCTGGATGTGAGTTTGTCCTGTTTCGTACCGCTTGATAGTGTGGGTATAATCCCAGAAACCGCGGTTGGATCACGAAAGTCTGCATAAGCTCTTGATGCACATCTTTTTCGCGCCCAACCGCAGTTTCTGGGATAATGTGACGATTACAACGAATAACAGGACGTGATTGTGCTTGAACTGCTGATTGCTGGCGGATGGTTGATGGTGCTGATAGTGCTGTGCTCCATCATCGTATTGTCAATTTGTGTTGAACGGCTTTATACACTCAATGCTAAAAAAATCTCGCCGCCTCACCTGCTGGCAACGGTGTGGAAGCAGCTTAAGGCCGGTGAGATGGATGCGACCCGCCTGCGCACACTGAAACAATCATCGCCACTGGGTCGTATTCTCGCGGCGGGACTGGGTAATGCCTACCACGGCAGGGATGTGATGAAGGAGAGCATCCAGGAAGCCGCCGGGCATGTCGTGCACGATCTGGAGCGCTATCTCAATACCCTGGGAACCATCGCCGCTATTGCGCCCCTGCTGGGCCTGTTGGGTACGGTAGTCGGTATGATCAAGGTGTTTGCCGAAATAATGACCCAGGGCACCGGCAATGCCAGCGCCCTGGCGGGCGGTATCTCGGAGGCCCTGATCACGACCGCCGCGGGTCTCACTGTGGCCATCCCGGCGCTGGTGATGCACCGTTACTTTACCGGCAAAATCGATGGCATCGTGGTCGAACTGGAGCAGGAAACGATTAAACTGGTTGATGCCCTGCACAGCGAAGAGAATACGGACACCGGCTCTTGAAATTTCGCCGCCAACGACGGGAGGAGGTCGGTATCAACCTGACACCTCTTATTGATGTGGTGTTTCTGCTGCTTATTTTCTTCATGGTGTCCACTACCTTCACCCGCGAAACTCAGTTGAGTATCGACCTGCCGGAAGCCGAGGGGCAGGTGAAAGAGAGCACACAGCAGCAGATTGAGATCCTGATAGATGAGGCCGGGCGTTACCGTGTTAATGGCCAGGGCCTGGTTGATGCGCGGCTGCGCACCTTGCAGGCGGCGATTTACAAGGTCTCCGCAGGCGATACCACCATGCCCATGATTATCACCGCCGACGGCCAGGCCGCCCACGAGGATGTGGTGCGCGCCATGGATGCGGTGGGTCGGATGGGCTTTGTGCACCTCAGTATTACCACCAGGCAGCCGGCGAATCGGTCCGGTCAAGCGGGCGATGGTTAAACATCAACACGCCCTGTACAGCAGTACGCGGCGACAGGGCGACCTGAGCGACTGGCAGCTTTACCGGCGCCTGTTGTCTTATGTGCTGCCCTACTGGTATTTCTTTTTATTCAGCCTGCTTGGATACCTGGTCTATTCCCTGGGCAACGTGTTGCTCGCGGATCTGATGCAGTTCCTGCTGGATTCCCTGAATGAGTCCCCTGATGTGGCAAAGGGCATCATCTCGGGCCTGGCCTACCGATTTTTTGATGGCGACCAGATGGGGAAGCTGGAATTTGCCCGGATCGCGGTGCCGGTGGCCATCGTGCTGTTGACCCTGACCCGCTCGACAGGTTTTTTCGTGGGCACTTATTTTATGAACCACGTGGCGCGTCATCTGGTTCACCAACTGCGCTGCGAGTTGTTCAACAAAATGCTGGTGGCGCCCAGTGCCTATTACGACAGTCACAGCCAGGGTGTGCTGATTTCCAAGATCACCTTCAATGTGGAGCAGGTGGCCGGGGCGGCAACCAAGGCACTTAAAATTATCGTGCGTGAAAGCCTCACCGTGGTGGCGCTGCTCAGTTATATGTTGTACCTGAACTGGCGTTTGTGCCTGGTATTTCTGGCGGTAACGCCATTCATCGCCCTGGTGGTGACCGTTGTCGGCAAACACTTCAGGCGCTATAGTCGCCGCATTCAGGCCTCCATGGGCGATGTGACACAGGTTGCCAATGAAAGTATTGGTGCCTACAAAGAAGTACGTATCTTTGGTGGCCAAAGCCAGCAGCAAGAGCGCTTTCGCGGTGCCAGTGAATATAATCGCATCCAGAGCCTCAAACTGGCCCTGGCCGATGCACTGAGTACGCCGGTTATCCAGACCCTGCTGGCCGTGTCCCTGGGCACTCTGGTGTGGTTTGCGCTCAGTCCGAACATCCTGGCGGGCTTTTCTGCCGGTTCCCTGGTGGCCTTTCTCACTGCCGCCGCCCAGTTGGGCAAGCCCATCCGGCAATTGAGCGGTGTGCAGAGTGTGGTGCAGCGAGGCCTGGCGGCGGCTGAGGACATTTTTGCCCAGCTTGACCAGGAGCAAGAGATCGATCAGGGCAAACACACTGTCGGGCGTGCTGTCGGCGATATCAGTATCGCGCACCTGTCCTTTGCCTACCCCGGTACCGGTACGCGGGTATTAGAGGATGTGTCACTGGAGATCTCCGCCGGCCAGACAGTGGCGCTGGTAGGGCGCTCGGGCAGCGGCAAGAGCACCCTGGTACAACTGCTGGCGCGGTTCTATCCGATTGGCGAGGGAAAAATGTTGCTGGACGGCGTTGCGATAGAGCAGTACGAACTGGCCAACCTGCGCCGCCAGTTGGCGCTGGTGTCGCAGCAGGTGACCCTGTTTCACGATACCGTATACAATAATATCGCCTATGGCACGTTGAATGACGCCACTGAGGAGGCGGTGCTGGCTGCCACCGAATCTGCCTACGCCCGTGACTTTATCGAACGACTGCCCCAGGGTTTCCAGACCATGCTCGGCGAAGATGGCGGCGGACTCAGCGGCGGTCAGCGCCAGCGTATCGCCCTGTCCCGGGCGATACTCAAGGATGCCCCGGTACTTATTCTGGATGAGGCGACCTCCGCGCTGGACAATGAATCCGAGTACCGTATTCAGCGCGCCTTGGACAATATCATGGTGGAGCGCACCACGATTGTGATTGCTCACCGCCTGTCGACGGTGGAGCGGGCGGATATCATCGTGGTGATGGATGCCGGGCGTATCATAGCGAGCGGCAGCCACACCGATTTACTGGCCCAGGGGGGATTGTACGCACAGCTGTACCACCAGGAATTCACCGATTAATACCTGGGGCGGGGAGCGACGACTGGTGCAAGCCTGGTACAACGGTGCCTGGTGGCTCTGGCTGGCGCGCCCGCTGGAATGGCTGTTTCGCTGCCTGACGGCCCTGCGCCGCCAACTGTACACCAGTGGCCTCCTGAGCTGTTATCGGGCGGATAAACCGGTGGTGATCGTGGGCAATATAACAGTCGGTGGCAGCGGTAAGACGCCCATCGTCATCGCTCTGGTAGAGGCGCTGCAAGCACAGGGCATTGCAGTGGGTGTGGTCAGTCGTGGCTACGGCGCCAGCGCCGGTGTGTTTCCACATACGGTTTGCGACACCAGTACATCTGCGGACTGTGGCGATGAACCACTGCTGATTTACCGGCGCACCCGCTGCCCCTGTGTGGTGGCGCCGTCGCGCCCCGCCGCGGTGCGTGCGCTGCTGGCGAACTTTGCGGTCGATGTGGTGATCAGTGATGACGGATTGCAGCACTACGCCCTGGCCCGGGATATGGAAATAGCCGTACTGGATGCGCGAGTGGGCGTTGGCAATGGTTTTTGCCTGCCCGCCGGACCTCTGCGCGAGCCGGTGAGTCGCCTGCAGTCAGTCGACTATGTCCTGTATCGCGGCAGTGATGATCCCCTCAACGGTGTCTACTATGAGCACGACTGCCTGGTGAATCTCGTGACGGGAGAACAGCGTCCGGTAGCGGTGGTCGCTATTGGTAAATCGATAGTCGCCCTGGCGGGTATTGGCCAGCCCGCGCAGTTTTTTGAGTCGTTGCTCCGGCTTGGTTTTGAGACGGAGCAATGTGTTTTCCCGGACCACCATGCCTATAGTGCTGCAGATCTTGCCGGTTTGGGTGACAAGCCGATTATCATGACCGAGAAAGACGCGGTAAAATGTCGCGAAATCGCCGGTGGCAACAGCTGGTATCTCAGGATTGATGCGCGTCTACCCCGTGCCTTGCCTGAGGCGGTAGCCGCACTGGTTCGCACCTAATGCGCTAACTATTAGACAACAGGGAGTTTCTATGTCTTTCACACCCGGGCCTTTCACCGTCGTCATCCCCGCTCGCTACGGATCAACCCGGTTGCCGGGCAAGCCCTTGCTGGAGATCGCCGGCAAACCCATGGTACAGCGCGTGTGGGAGCAGGCGCGCCTGAGCGGCGCTGAGCAGGTGGTGATCGCCACCGATGATGCGCGCATTTTTGACGCGGCGCAGGCCTTTGGGGCCGAGGTCTGCATGACGTCCCCGGACCACCCCTCGGGTACCGACCGCCTGCAGCAGGTGGCGCTGGAACTGAACTGGCCTGACGAGCACATCGTGGTGAATGTACAGGGCGATGAGCCATTGATCCCGCCGGCGGTAATCGACCAGGTGGCGGCCAATTTGGCCGGGCGCGATCAGGCGGGCATGGCCACCCTGTGCGAGGACATTGAGGCGCGTGATGAACTGATCAATCCCAACGCGGTGAAAGTGGTGAGCGATATCAAGGGCATGGCCCTGTACTTCAGCCGCGCGCCGATTCCCTGGCCGCGGGATGCGTTTATGCACGGACAGCAAGCCCTGCCGCAGTCCGGCAACTGGTACCGTCATATCGGTATTTACGCCTATCGCACGGGTTTCCTGCACCGCTATGTCACCTGGCCAATCGCGCCTTTAGAGCAACTGGAAGCGCTGGAACAACTGCGGGCGCTGTACCACGGTGTGGGCATACATGTAGAGCGGGCGGTGCAGAGTGTTCCGGGTGGTGTCGATACGGAAGAGGACCTGCACGCCGTTCGCGCCCTGCTTGAGTGAATAGCTATGCGCTGGAACTACTATCCGAAGCTGACTCCAAATACATAGAGCGTGGTGGCAGCATCCATTTTGGCGGTGACCAGGGAAGTACCGGACCCCTACTATGGTGGTGCCGACGGGTTCTCGCGGGTACTGGGACTGGTGGAAGTTGCCAGTGAAGGATTGCTGCAAAAAACATGTCTGGAACAGGAACTGCTCGATGCAAATTCTGCGCGGTGAACCGCTACAGCCGTACAATACGCTCTCGTTCCAGGCGCGGGCTGCGGCACTGGTCCGGGTGGGCAGCGACGAGGATTTGTTGGCGGCCTTCAGATGGGCGGCTGAGCACGGGTTGCCCGTGGTGCCTTTGGGGCAGGGCAGCAATGTCGTGCTGGCGAAGGATCTCGATGCCCTGGTAGTACGCCAGGATACCCGGGGTATTGAAATCATCGGGGAAGTCGATGATCGCGTAAGTTTACGTGTGGCCGCCGGCGAAAACTGGCACGCACTGGTGCAATGGACACTGCAGCAGGGGCTGTACGGTTTGCAAAACCTGGCCCTGATTCCAGGTACGGTTGGCGCTGCTCCCATCCAGAATATCGGGGCGTATGGCGTCGAACTGCAGTCATGCCTGTTGCGGGTGCATGCGCTGGTTATCGCCGATGGCCGGTCATTGACGCTGTCCAATGCCGACTGTGAGTTTGGCTACAGGGACAGCGTGATTAAGCACAGTTTGCGTGACAAGCTGGTAATTACCGCAGTGGATTTGCAGCTCTCGCGGGTGCCTGAGTTATCTATAGGTTATCCGGCCCTGGCCGAGGCCTTTGCACAGGCAGATGCCGGGTCATTAACCCCGCGGGATGTGTTCAATACGGTGGTCAGTATTCGTCGCGGCAAGCTACCCGATCCGGCAGTTGAGCCCAATGCCGGAAGCTTTTTCAAAAACCCCCTGGTGCCTGCGGAACAGGCTCGGGTATTGATAGCGCAGTTCCCCGGCCTGCCCGCTTACCCGCAGCAGGATGGCCGGGTGAAATTGGCCGCTGCCTGGATGATCGACCATTGCGGTTGGAAGGGCTACCGCCAAGACGATATCGGGATTCACCCGGAGCATGCCCTTGTTCTAGTCAACTACGGCAATGGCACGGGCGAACAACTGCTGTCACTGGCCAGTGCAGTAGCCGCGGCGGTGGCGGATATTTTTGGGATTCAGCTGGTGATCGAGCCCAGGGTTTACCGGTAATGCCTGTGAGCGAGTTCGATCATAAGGCTTTTTTGAAAGCGCTCACAACACGCCCGGGCATCTACCAGATGTACGACACAGAGGGTAAGCTGCTCTACGTGGGTAAGGCACGCAACCTCAAAAACCGGGTGGGAAGCTATTTTCGCGCCAGCGGCCTTACCGAGAAGACCATGGCGCTGGTGGCGCGCATCCAGGACATACAGGTGACCGTTACCTCCACCGAGGTGGATGCGCTGCTGCTGGAACACAACCTCATCAAGACCCAGCAGCCGCCATACAATATTCTACTGCGGGACGATAAATCCTACCCCTATATATTTTTATCCAGCGAGGACAAGTTTCCCAGGCTCAGCCTGCATCGAGGCGCCAAGCGTAAAAAAGGACTGTATTTCGGTCCTTATCCCAGCGCTGCGGCAGTACGGGAATCGCTGCACTTTCTGCAGAAGGTATTCAAGGTCAGGCAGTGCGAAGACAGTTACTTCAAGAATCGTTCCCGGCCTTGCCTGCAGCACCAGATTGACCGGTGCAGTGCCCCCTGCGTCGACCTGGTAGGCAAGGAAGAGTACGACGCACAGGTGGCAAGCACCACCCTGTTTTTGCGCGGCAAGTCCCAGCAATTAATGGTGCGCCTGGCGGATGATATGGAAGCGGCGGCGGCGCAACTGGCGTATGAAAAGGCGGCTATTTACCGTGACCAACTCAGCCAGCTGCAGCATGTGCAGGCCAGTCAGGGTATCGAGGGGGTTACGGGGGACCTGGATATCCTTGCTGCCGCGGCAATGGGCGGACGGGCCTGTGTACAGGTGTTATTTGTGCGTGGCGCGCGAGTGCTGGGTAGCAAAACCTATTATCCGCCGCTGAAATTGCAAGAGAGTGCGGCTCAAGTGCTGTCGGCATTTATTCCTCAGTATTACCTGGGTGGGGCCCGGGCTGTTCCCGCGGAGATAATCGTCAATGAGGTGCCCGAAGATACGGTGATACTGGCGCAGGCCCTGTCAGTGCAGGCCCGGCACCAGGTAAAACTGCGCAGTCGGGTACGTGAAGCCAGAGCCCGATGGTTGAAGTTGGCTGTGCAGACCGCCGAGACCAACCTGGAATCTCACCTGGCCGGGCGCCAGACAATGATAGGACGGCTGCAGGCACTGCAGGATTTGTTGGCATTACCCGAGTTGCCGGAGCGCATGGAGTGCTTCGATATCAGCCATAGCTCCGGTGAGGCGACCGTGGCTTCCTGTGTGGTATTTGATCAAAATGGTGCGCGTAAATCCGATTACCGCAAGTTCAATATCGAGGGTATTACCCCGGGCGATGATTACGCCGCCATGGCGCAGGCGCTGGAACGGCGTTATAAGCGGCTCAAATCGGGAGAGGGGATCCGCCCCGACATTTTGTTTATCGACGGGGGTAAAGGGCAGGTTACCCAGGCCATGACGGTACTGCGGGACCTGCAGTTGAGCGGTGTGGAAGTTATTGGTGTGGCCAAGGGGCTCACCCGAAAAGCCGGTTTCGAAACCCTGGTCAATGGCGCTACCGGGGAGCAGAGGCAATTGCCCGGTGACAATGCGGCGCTACATCTTATCCAGCAAATACGAGACGAGGCACACCGCTTCGCCATTACGGGCCACAGGGCACGACGCGATAAAGCGCGGCAACGGTCAACACTGGAGGATATTCCCGGGGTGGGTGCCAAGCGCAGGCGGGAATTGCTGCGCCATTTTGGCAGCGCCCAGGGCGTGGAGAATGCCAATGTAGAGGAGTTACAGAAAATCTCTGGAATTAGTGCCACAATGGCACAACGGATATATGATCATTTGCATCATATCGTCACACCGGGTGAAAGGACTTAAGCCACTTGCCAATTAATATTCCCAATACATTGACCCTCATGCGGATTATGCTGATTCCGGTCCTGGTAGTGTTTTTTTACCTGCCGTTCAAGAATCACCTGGTGGTTGCCGCCGTTATATTCGCGGTGGCAGCCATTACTGACTGGTTCGATGGTTACCTGGCCCGCCGCCTGGGCCAAATGACCGCCTTTGGGGCTTTCCTGGATCCGGTGGCGGATAAACTGATGGTGGTTATCGCCCTGGTGCTGTTGGTAGAGCGTCACGACACATTGCTGTTCACCCTGGCGGCCTGCGTTATTATCGGCCGGGAGATGGTGATTTCCGCCCTGCGCGAGTGGATGGCTGAACTGGGGGAGCGCACGTCGGTGGCGGTCTCCTATATAGGCAAGGTAAAAACCGGGTTTCAGATGGTGGCTATTACCGCGTTGCTGGCGATAGACCCTGCCAGGGATGAAAACTGGATGCTGGCCCTGTGCTATGTGGTGTTGTATACCGCGGCCGTATTGACCCTGTGGTCCATGTTCATCTACCTGAAAGCGGCCTGGGTAATTATTAAGGATATGGATAATTCTATGTAATTCAGTTGCTTGCGAGAATTCCCTGGTATTCTGCTTGACTCCTGACGCACGGTGAATACAATATGCGCCTTCCAAGTGGGTGCGTTTTTTTAACGACATTCATGATGCGGGAATAGCTCAGTTGGTAGAGCGCAACCTTGCCAAGGTTGAGGTCGCGAGTTCGAATCTCGTTTCCCGCTCCAATCCCCCCTAAGGCTCGGTGACAGAGTGGTGATGTAGCGGACTGCAACTCCGTGCACAGCGGTTCGATTCCGCTCCGAGCCTCCAAATTTCCTTTGAATAGCATCACTTGGTATGACCAAAAATGATGAGCCCTAACAGGCTGTTGAATTTTGGCCAGATTCAAGCGCTCTAATCGTTTGAAGCTGTAATTTTCGAACAAAATAACGATATATTGGCTGAATGTAGGCTCCGCATGGATCCCTGAGTATACGCCCCCTGGAACGAGAGGCCCGTTATGAATCCGGGTACACCCGCCTAAGAGCTGCACCAGCAATGGGCTTGGCCCATTCCGGTATATCTGGGCTTGGCGCCTGCCTGAACTGGCCTTCAATCAAATGAAGTAGCTTAACTGGAGAGGGCTTATCATCCCGCAAGGGTGCTGAATTATCGAAGACGAGGACCTGGTAACACGCAGGTACCAGCGTCACGAGATTGGCGATCGACGATTCAAAGCGTTGACGTATTTTCTCCGAGGGGATGTCATGCCCCCCCCGCTGCACCCGCGCAGCCACGCGCTGGACATGGAGATCGACCGAAGCCAGACCACAGTAGAAGAGACTCACCTGTCGCCCCTTTTCGATCGACTCGTGCAATTTATTAGTGATCGAATTGCCACCCAGCGTGGTTTCGAAGGTATACGACGCCCCCTCGTCAATCGCCTTTGAGAGTTGATCAAACCCGATCTGCCATGCGGTCGCGTTGGCTTCATCGAGGCTCATCGTCGCCTCCTGCTTACGCAACCTCTGCGTTGCCTCATCTGGGTTAAAATATTCGCCGCCGTTATCCCGCAACCAAGAACCGATGACTGAGCTTTTGCCGGCTCCGTTAACACCGGCAATGACGGTAATCACTGAGCGGTTTCCGTTGCTCCCGGACCGTAGCGATTCGCCAAATCCTCGCCACTCACAGAGAATAATGCCTCCGATGCCGTATGGGATTGCTCCGAGGTTATCTGTGAAAAGAGCGCATCAAAGTGATCCCGGGCATCCTCAACCTCAGTTGTTGCCCGGGCAGCAACAAGTACTTCGAATTTTTCACGAATCTGGCGCAGGTCTTCATAGTGCTCTGGCGTGATTACGACAGCCTTCAGCTGCTTGCGAATGGAAACCGTGAGTACACCTGGGCCTTCCTTTTCACCGAGGGCCCTCAGCTCCTTCTGGATGTTCCGTCCAAAGTCGGCGCCGCTCATAAGTTTGTACGTGTGGACCGGCTTCATCCACCTCGTCCGGCTCATCAGGCCCCGCAGGGAACGGAAGATTCCACTCACTCCTTTACGATACCCATCGTCGTCGATAGGAGGAGCAATATGCTGCTGTACAGTTTTTACCACGGATATTCCCTCCTGGCATCTATATCTTTATATGCCAATTAAAAGCCTAAGTAGCAAATTGTAACAGAAGTGCCACAAGATACAAAAAACAGATATAAACAATATGTTCGGGGCATCCATATAAGTCGCCATTAAACCCGTGATATTAGATGCCAATAAAACTCTTCAAAGTATTTTAACTATATGATATTAATAGTATTTTCCGGGTATAGGAAGGCGTCATAAAATCCGCCATAAAATGCGTCATTTTAGGTGCCATGCTATTAAATAACCGGCCAAAAATATGATCGTGGGAGAGGGAAAAAGGGTCGATGGATGGCTACAAAAAACGGACAAAATGAGGATCGCGGCGAGAGCATAGGATTAATCGAGCCTTTGCTTGTCAGTGAGGGTTCCCGTCATCGATCGAAACTCGCGGACCTGGCAATCACGCTGACCGAAAAGTCAGCGAGCTTACGCTCAAGTCTACCCCCCGAAGATAGTGGATGCTCTAGCCACAGTTGTGCGATCAATGAACTGCTATTACTCCAACCTTATCGAGGGTCATGACGCGCACCCGATCGAAATCGAGAAAGCACTCAACGAAGACTTTAGCGCTGATCCGAAGCAGCGTGACCTCCAACTAGAAGCAATGGCTCATATTTCAGTTCAGGAGTGGATTGATCAGGGAGGTTTAGATGGTCGCGCCACCACACAGGAAGGGGTAGTGGAAACGCATCGACGATTTTGCGAACTCCTCCCGGATGAAATGCTCTGGATCGATAATCCTGATACAGGTGAGCGACTCCAAGTCAGGCCAGGAAAACTCAGAGAACATGACGTAAAGGTTGGTCGCCATATTGGGATAAGCCCTGGCGCTCTTCCCAGATTCATGGCCAGATTCGAGAATGGTTATGCGAATCTCGGCAAGCTGGATTCGATCCTGGCTGCCGCTGCAGCGCATCACCGCCTGCTCTATATTCACCCATTTCTTGATGGGAATGGCCGAGTGGCCCGCCTTATGTTCTATGCCAAGCTCCGGCAAACTATTGATACAGGGGGAGTGTGGTCAATCGCCCGCGGACTTGCCAGAAACGTTGAAAGCTACAAGACGCACCTGAACAATTGCGACCAGCAAAGGCGCAATGACCTTGACGGGCGGGGAAACCTGAGCGAAGAGAGCCTTGCCGAATTCAAGGAGTTTTTCCTCAACATATGCATTGATCAAGTGGATTTCATGGAAGAGTTAATGCAACCCAAGAAGCTGCGGGCACGCGCTAAGGTCTGGTGCGAGGAAGAGATAAGCAGTGGCGACCTGCCAGCAAAGTCAGATAGAGTTATTGGCGCGTTGATTGATCGTGGGGAATTAGGCAGAGCGGAGGTTCCCGAACTACTGGGACTCAGTGAAAGAAGCTCTCAGAGGATAACGCGGGCACTCCTGGATAAAGGGGTCATCAAAGCCAGGAGCACTAGAGCTCCATTCGAGCTTGCCTTCCCCGCAGCTTTATCAGCGCGTTGGTTGCCAGGCCTGTTTCCGGAAAAGTAATCCCCTTTCTCACGGGCACCTTGGAGCCCGCGCTGGTTGCGTTTCGAAAATTGTTCCCCTGATTGCCGTTATAATCGCTTCGCAAACTCACGATAAAGCGTAGAACGTCCTAGTTTTAGTTGGGTTGCTATGGCATCAATTGATACGCCATTATTTTTTAACTGGAAGGCAGTATCTATAATTTTCGAATCTACGGGCTTTCTCCCAATATATTTACCCTCTTTTTTTGCACGGGCAATACCAATACGCTGCCTTTCCTTGAGTGTTTCTAGTTCCATTTCAGCCAACCCTGCAAGCATCGTAAGAAGGAGCTTTCCGGTGGAGGTAGTCAAGTCCGTGCTGTCTAGCTCATAAACGACTAGACCAATATCGCGATTCATGACAGCCCGGATGCTGACACATTCCATCGCGCTCCAGCAGCGCCTGCCGCAAAATTACATCAAAATCGCGCAGGACATTCCGCTGACGCACAATGTATTGGTTGATTTTGATGTTCCAGTTGTGATATCAATAGTGATACTGTTCTCTGATGGCTGGTATCGACTCAATTCTGCTCCAGATGAAGCGCAATCCTGTGGGTACGCGTTTCGCGGATGTAGCCAAAGTATGTGAGCACTATTTCGGTCCGCCCAGGCAAACCGGCTCAAGTCACATGGTGTTCAAGACTCCTTGGCAAGGTGACCCGAGGGTAAATATTCAAAACTCGAAGGGTAAGGCAAAGCCGTATCAGGTGAGACAGGTACTGCAGGCGGTGAGTCGACTCGAGGCTGAACATGACGAAAAATATTGATCGCTATACCTATAGGCTCACATGGTCGGATGAAGATCGGGAGCACGTCGGCCTCTGTGCAGAATTTCCCAGCCTAAGCTGGCTCGATTCCAGCCCGGAAAAGGCGCTGAGCGGTATCCGCAAGTTGGTAAGGGCTGCGCTCAAAGAGATGACAAAATCGGGTGAGGAGCCGCCGGAACCCTATGCGGCCAAAAATTACAGTGGACGATTTCTGGTTCGCGTACCTCCAGATGTTCATCGCATGTTAGCCCTGCAGGCCGCCGAGTCTGGAGTAAGCCTTAATCGCCTGGTATCCAGCAAGCTGAGCTGACACTAGCGCCAGAGCCATTTACTACCGGGTGATGAGCGATGAGGTATCTGCGAGCCTACTTCTATGTACTCACGCCCAGAGATATTTAGTCAAATAACCCCACCCTATTGTATTAACACCCAGCTCCGGTATTTTCATGCAGTGAGACAAACCCAGGGAGGGGTAATCACCATGGAAGATGTCTACAGTTGTGGCCGCTAGTTTAATTGATGAGATATTGGCGAGCTTCGAAGGTGCCTTCGCCGAAGCCACACTCAAGGCATATCGCTGTGATTTTGTCGTGTATAACCAGTGGTGTGAGCAAAACGACGTTTTGCCCTTTGCAGCCAGGCCGGAAGACATCGCTGCATTTGTAGACTACATGGCCCAGCGGTCGTCGCCCGCCACTGCCAGGCGGCGCATTCGCACTATCAGCAATATATTGCAGCTGAGTGACCATCCTGATCCCACCCGAAACTATCTTGTCACCCTGGCGATCAGGCGCATGCATCGGCGCTACGGCAGAGCCCAGAAGCAGGCTGTGCCCCTGACAAAAGACGTATTGGAGGCGCTATTGGCGGTATGTGGCAACGACACCTGTGGCCAGCGCAATGCCGTCATTCACCCGAGTGGTGTCAGCCGACGACTAAAAGAACTACAGAAGCGGGCGGGATTGGAGCTGGGCGGCTCCTTGAGTAGCCATTCATTCCGCGTGGGTGCGGCGCTGGATATGCTCGACAACGGAGACAGCCTGGCCAAGATCATGCCAGCGCGGTGGCTGGCGGTCTCAATCCGCAGCGATGAGATATCTGCGGGCCTGGCAGTCGGTGCGATAAATGTTGACCCTGAGACACGCTTTTTCCTTGCTACAATCCCCGCTTTTACGTTTTAATACATCCCTGTGTTCATATTTTGAACATGAAGTATTTTTACCCCTCACCTTATGCCCGGATTTACCACGGGGTAGGGTGGTAGCGTGTCTCACCCGCCAATAGCCATGACAGAAGATACCCACTACCACGTATTCAAAATACTGGAAACAAACCCCAGCATCAGCCAGCGCGAGTTGGCCGGCGAGTTGGGTGTGAGCCTGGGTAAAGCCAACTACTGCGTACGGGCATTGATAGACAAGGGCCTGGTGAAGGCCAACAACTTCAAGAACAGTGAGAACAAGCGGGCCTATTTTTATGTGCTCACGCCCAAGGGAATTGAGGCCAAAGCCAAGATATCGGTCCGCTTTTTGGCGCGCAAAATGGAAGAGTATGAAGCCCTGAGGGTGGAGATTGAGGAGTTGAAGGTAAAATTGAATTCTAATAAGGTGGGCTTATGAAGCGCGAGCAGGCTATAGAATTCCTAAGCCTGAGTAAGCAAGAGCTTATCTCTCAATTTGGCGTTACCCGTCTTGCCCTTTTTGGCTCTACGGCACGCGATACCGCTAACAGCGATAGTGATGTTGACATCCTTGTCGATTTCGATGGGCCCGCTACATCCAAGCGCTACTTCGGTGTGCAGTTCTTTCTGGAAGACTTGATGGGTTGCTCTATTGACCTGGTTACCGAAAAAGCTCTGCGACCCGAATTGCGTCCCTATGTGGAAAGGGAGCGCATTTATGTCTGAGGGTAGAGTTGATCGATGCTCGGGCAGCTGAAGTGACAGATGTATTCGATAAAGATATCAAGGTTGTAATAATAGATGCCAACGATTAGTCAGTTTTTCGGTATCTTGATTCGTATGTATTATGATGACCACAATCCTCCGCGTTTTCATGTTATATATGGCGAATATGAGGCGACAATAGAAATTGCCACGCTTGAAATTATCAAAGGCGAATTGCCGAAAAGAGCGCTGGCATTAACAGTTGAGTGGGCTGTGATACATAGAAATGAATTGCGTCATGATTGGGACCTGGCAGTTTTGCATAAGCCTTTAGATAAAATTGAGCCGCTGGAGTAAATATGATCAAGGTAATACATGTTGAAGCAAAACCAGGATATGTTTTATCCCTGACGTTTAATGATGGCCTACAAGGTGAAATTTCAATAGAAGATAGATTGTTTGGTGAAATGTTTGAGCCTTTGAAAGAAAGCGAATATTTTTCGCAGGTAACAGTGGATGAATACGGGGTAGTGTGCTGGCCAAATGAGGCTGATTTAGCTACTGATGTACTCTATGACAAAGTCAGTAAGCAGCATTGACGGAGATCGTTACAGCCTGACCATGATCATGCTGCGTGGTGGCTGGCGGTCTCAATCTGCGGCGATGAGATATCTGCGGGCCTGGCAGTTGGTATGACGAATGTCGGCCACCATCATGTCAGGTGACATCCACTAGCACCTGAAGCTTAAATCCCACTTCCGGTATAAACCGATATGTACCGGATTTTATCGTTGTTATCGCCACTTTGGTCTCAATCGCGTGTTCATTTGAACACACCTTTGGGGGGTTTAAGACCGCCAAAAGCGGGGGGACCAAGTCCCCTCCAAAAAACAGTGGGGGTTTAAAACCTCCAAGCATGCAATGGGGGTTGAACCCGCTCGAACAGGTTGCCACCTTATCTCAATCCCAACCGGGGTGCTACGAATTATGAAAAGCTGGCCCTGTATCAATCAGGGAAACTGCGCGGCGGGTTGAGCGGGATGTGAAAGCGGTACACCGTGACGTGACCGCACTGCTTGCAGCGGGGCTCCTCAGCAGGACCGTAAAGGGTGCAATTGAATTTCCCTGTGAGGCAGTGAAAGTGGAATTTCTTTTAGAGGCCGCCTAGGCAAGATGGAACATTCGAGAAAGCACCACAATTCAATCAAATAACCCCACCGGGTTGTATTAGCACCCAGCTCAGGTATTTTTACGGTGATATAAGCCCAGGGAGGGGCAACCACCATGACAGATACCTGCGAGCATGGCTGCCAGTTTAATTGATGAGATACTGGTGAGCTTCGAAGGTGCCTTCGCCGAAGCCACACTCAAGGCCTATCGCTGTGATTTTGTCGTGTATAACCAGTGGTGTGAGCAAAACGCCGTTTTGCCCTTTGCCGCCCGGCCAGAAGACATCGCTTCATTTGTAGACTACATGGCCCAGCGATCATCGCCCGCCACCGCCAGGCGGCGCATTCGCACTATCAGCAATATATTACTGCTAAGCGACCATCCCGATCCCACCCGAAACTATCTTGTTACCCTGGCGATCAGGCGTATGCACCGGCGCTACGGCAGAGCCCAGAAGCAGGCTGTGCCGCTAACCAAAGACGTGTTGGAGGCGCTGCTGGCGGTATGTGGGCGCGACACCTGTGGCCAGCGCGATGCCGTCATGCTCCAGCTTGGTTATGAGACCATGCGCCGCCGATCTGAATTGTGCCGCTTCAAGTTCGACGACATGCTAATGGTACCCAATGGAAAAACGGCGATGCAGCTGCGCTTTTCCAAAACCGACCAATGGGGCTTTGGTAAGCTTATTCCCATTAGTCGGGCGCTGTTTGACCAATTGCTGGCGTGGGGTGAATTTGTCGGCTGTGAGGGTTATATATTACGTAAAGTGGGGCGCTACGGAAACGTCGGCAAGAGCCTGGATCCCAGTAGTATTAATAGACGATTGCGGGCCTTGCAGGCTAAGACCGATTTGGAACTCAGCGATATGTTAAGCGGCCAATCATTCCGGGTGGGTGCTGCATTGGATTTACTGTACGCCGGGGAGAGCCTGGAACGTATTATGCTGCGCGGCGGCTGGCGCAGAGAATCATCGGTTATTAGTTATTTAAGAGAGTGGCAGGATTTCTGAGTTGCTGAGTTGCTTGCATAAAGTATCACTATACGATACTTTATTAGAGTAAAAATTAATGGAGGCTACATGACGGCCAGAGACTTTATCGAAGATCTGGCGTCCCGGGGGCGTTACAGTTTCACCTCCGAGGAGGCTCGCGAAGCCCTTAACGTCTCTCCAGACGCCAGTAAACTCGCCCTGTACCGACTAGCGAGGCGGGGTCAAATTTCGTCCCCCGCCCGCGGGTTCTACGTCATCGTTCCCCCGGAATACCGGTCGCTAGGCTGTCTCCCGGCAGACCAGTTCATACCGGACTTAATGGGACACAAGAAACTGACTTATTACGCAGGGCTGCTAACCGCTGCGCAGTACTATGGAGCGGCTCATCAGCGCCCGCAGGAATTTCAAGTCTTTGTGCAAAAGAACCGCAGGCCGATCCACTGTGGCAAAGTCCGGGTGAAGTTCATCGCAAGAAAAAACATTGATGGAGTGCCGGTACGAAAATTTAACACATCGCGCGGTGAGCTAAGGGTTTCGACGCCAGAAGTAACGGCCATCGATTTGGCCGGATACCCTGGTTATGTTGGCGGGCTCGACCAGGTTGCCACCATTCTTTCAGAGCTTGCCGATGAGATCGACGCCTCAGTTCTGGCAAAAGCGGCCGCAGCGGCGCCAATAACCTGGGTCCAACGGCTTGGCTATATATTGGAGCTCGTTGAAGCAAGCAACGCCGCTGCGGGCATTAAAAAGTATGTTCGCGAACACGCGTGCAAGTACACGATGCTAGTTTCTGGGCGTAAGGATACTGGCGGACAACGCGTGAGGGATTGGAAACTCATCGTCAATTCAGAGCTGGAGCCAGACATATGATTCCGCGCGACTACATCACCGAATGGCGGAATCAGGCGCCGTGGGTGGATGATGCCCAGGTCGAACAGGACCTTGTCATCAGCCGAGCGCTGATTGATATCTTTTCTAACAAAATACTTCATGATGCCCTGGCTTTCCGAGGAGGTACCGCTCTCTTCAAGCTGTACCTGCCCGCTGCGAGATACTCCGAGGACATCGACCTCGTTCAAGTGAAAGCGGTGCCCGCCGGTTCTGTCATGGCTGCTCTTCGCGAAGTACTAGACCCCTGGCTTGGCAAACCCAAATATAAGCAAACAAATGCGCGCATCACGTTCAAGTACCGGTTCCAGTCTGAAGATGGCCAACCTCTTCGTTTGAAGATCGAAATCAACACGCGCGAACACTTCGCCGTTGCTGGGTTCAAAGACGTTCTATTTACAGTGGATTCGCGGTGGTACACCGGATCATGCTCGATACTCAGTTACGAGCTCAATGAGCTTCTGGGCACAAAACTCCGGGCCCTTTATCAGCGCAAAAAAGGGCGGGATCTCTTCGACCTCGCAATAGCACTTGACGTCAAAGACGCTAACCCAGAAAAGATCATCGCGGTCTTCTACGCTTATATGCAGCATGGTGGGCATATGGTGACCAAAAAACAGTTCGAGGACAATATTGCTGCGAAGCTGCAAGACAATAACTTCGCCAGTGATATAGGCCCACTGCTGGCAGCTGGATACGAATGGGATCTAAACGCTATGTCAGAGAAGGTCAATAACTCTCTGATTTCCCTACTCAACGGGTAATCGGATAGGTGTTAGTGGATAACACCTATCCTGGTGTTCTGCCAAGTAGTTGGGCTATCGTGGCGCAGCACTTGCCAGAGACGTTTCAATCAAAAATTCAATCAAATAAACCCACCCTCTTGAATTACAGCGCAACTCCAGTATTTTTATACGGTGAGAATAACCCAAGGAGAGCCTGCCCCGTTTTATGGGTAAGGGTAATCACCATGATCGACAGCATCGATGAGCTTTTTGCCTGCCACGACGGCGCATTTGCCAAGGCCACGCTAAAAAGCTACAAATCTGACTTCAGGTGCTATTGTCGGTGGTGTGAACAAAGCGGCGTAACCCCTCTCGAGCCCACGACGCAGGACATCGCGAATTATGTTGAGTTTCAAGCAGAGACTTGTCGCTGTGCGACGGTGACTCGCCGCCTCACTACTCTAGC
>QNFR01000002.1 GCA_003646405.1 Gammaproteobacteria bacterium | reverse complement strand
GAAATCAGCCATTTTTCACAGTCAATTTCGTTAAATAGCACACTATTCGCCTCAATCGACTGCAAAAACTGACTAATTTCTTCTTTCCCTCGCTACGGACGGTTAAGTCCGACAGACTCCTAGCAGCCTGTTGAAAAACCCTCAGCAGGCTGCTTTCCCGAAAATCCCGGGTAATGGTGAATATCTGTGGCGGCGGTACGATATGTTGCACTTTGTTCGAATTGTTTTCCCGCGGTTGAGTTTGCTGACCCTTTATTGGTGTTGGGTAGACCAATATTTGTGCCTCTGAGCCAACAAAGCGAGCGACATCCCTTAACCTTTGACACCCAGTGTGGCAGGATTCGTCTTTCCGTTTGTTTGCTGGCGGGAGGTATAGTCCAGTAATCCCCGCAGATCGGCATAAGCACAATAATCGGGCCAAGAAACAGTGAGGAAAAACCATGAAAATGATGACGGCAATTATTAAGCCTTTCAAGCTTGATGACGTTCGCGATGCGCTGAACCAGATCGGCATAGCCGGTATGACGGTGGAGGAGGTCAAGGGTTATGGCAGACAGAAGGGCCATACCGAATTGTACCGCGGCGCGGAATATCTGGTGGAATTCCAGCCCAAGGTCAAGCTGCAGATAGCCATTAGCGATGACCAGGTAGAGGCCGCCATAGACGCTATCTGTGGCGCCGCCAGAACCGGCAAAATCGGCGATGGCAAGATCTTTGTAGCCCCGCTGGAACAGAGTATTCGCATTCGCACGGGCGAGGTTGGTGAAGACGCCCTATGAGGACTGATAACGCTATGAAAATGCTACAAAAGACCGCACTGCTGGCGATGGTTATGCTGGCCTCCGCGGGCGCCAGCGCCGACGAACTCAATGCGGCCGATACCGCATGGATTCTTACTTCCACCGCCCTGGTCCTGTTCATGACCATCCCCGGCCTGTCGCTGTTTTATGCCGGTCTGGTGCGGGTCAAAAACGTGCTATCGATACTGATGCAGTGCTTTGCTTTGACCTGTCTGATGTCGCTGGTGTGGTTTGTGGTGGGTTATACCATCGCCTTCGGCAGTGACGGGGTCGAGCAGGGTATGTGGATAGGGGATTTCGGCAACGTTTTCTTCGCCAGTATGACCATGGAAACGATGAACGGCGGCATACCGGCCACCCTGTTCGCCATTTTCCAGATGACCTTTGCCATTATTACCCCGGCCTTGATCCTGGGTGGTTTCGCTGAACGCATGCGCTTTTCCGCCATGTTGTTGTTCAGTACCATCTGGCTGATTGTAGTCTACTCCCCGGTTTGCCATTGGGTCTGGGGTGGTGGCTGGCTGGGCAATATGGGCTTACAGGATTTTGCCGGTGGTACCGTGGTACACATTACCGCGGCGGTAGCCGCGCTGGTCGCCGCCCTGGTGATGGGTCCGCGCAAAGGCTTTGGCACTGTGGCCATGCCGCCTCATAATCTGACCATGACTGTCACCGGCGCCGGGATGCTCTGGGTCGGCTGGTTCGGCTTCAACGCCGGCTCCGCGGTGGCTGCTGACAACAGTGCCGCCATGGCCATGCTGGTCACCCACCTGTCTGCGGCCAGCGGTTCCCTGGCGTGGATGACCATGGAATGGGTACGTCACGGCAAGCCATCGGTACTGGGTATTGTCACCGGCATGGTGGCCGGACTGGGTACCATTACCCCGGCTTCCGGTTCGGTGGGTCCCGCTGGTGCGGTGCTTATTGGCCTGAGTGCAGGTGTGATTTGCTACTTCGCCACCAACTACCTCAAGAATGCCCTGAAAATCGATGACAGCCTGGATGTATTTCCGGTACACGGTGTGGGCGGCGTATTGGGCACCTTACTGGCGGGTATATTCTGCTCCACCCAGCTCGGTATTTTCAGTGGTAACGGCTTCTCCGACGGTATCGACAGTATCGGTGGACAGTTGGTGGTGCAGGCCACCGGTGTGCTGGCCACCTTTGTCTACACAATGGTTGCCACCTTCATCATTCTCAAACTGGTGGATATGATGGTGGGCTTGCGTGTCGACGGCGATGAGGAAATCCAGGGCCTGGATCTGGTGCTCCACGACGAGCGCGGTTATGACCTGTAAACCCGGGCAGCCGCTTTACTATATTCCAATATTCCGGGGACACAGTACACAATTACTCGAAAACAGCTTCATACAGTTAAGTATCGTGTCCCCGGAATTCCCTGGCAGATCGCCCACCGCCAGCGCCGGCCTCACGGTATAGCCCTGGCCCAGGTTGGTGCGGTGGCACGGGCAACTGATTGCAGTGGTACCGAGTCCCTGAGCCGGCCTTCTTGTGAGGGGGGCGGCGATGCGCTTGTCCAATGGCTGGGCAGGGACGGACTTTTTGTGCCTGATCTTGTATTCGAGGATCTGGAAGTAATGATGGCCTGGCGAGCATGATCGAGCAGTATTTCATTTTGCACCATATCCCCGGTAACGGTGCCGTCATCGAAACACTCCAGCAGCAACGCGAAAAAGAGATCCTCCTGATTCTTGTCAGATTGGGTCTTGTAATCTCCGAAGAAGGCGTCGTCGCCAACAGTCTTGCGGCGGGAATATGATAGCCAACTCAGAGGTGGAAAGGTATCCAGCTTGTCGGCCCGCACAAAATCGATGGGCAGACCCGTATTCCACGATTGCTTCCAACGCTTGCTCCTGTGCAGCATATCCAGGTCGTTCCAGCAGTTGTTGAGAAGGCTGATAGTGCTGCGATCTTCGTACATCAAGGTAACCCACTTTTTGTAGTCTCGTTGTCCGTCGAACATTTTGTTGAATTGTTGCTCGACCTTCCAGTGCTTGAGCTTTGCGCAGTCCAACAGCATGACGTTCGACACCAATTTTCCGTTGATATCCCGAGTGATCTTGCTGCAGGGCCGGCACATGATGGCCTTGCCTTCCATGTCCCGCGAGAGCAGATCCCAGACGTCACCGGCCGCGAACACGTCCGGGTCGATGACCAGAGCCCGGCCTTGGTAGTTCATCAGCTCCGGCGGCATGAATCGTAGCGGCGTGAAGGATTGCAGATCGTTCATGTGCCACTTGCGCTGTACTCCATTGCGAAGAAGCATTTCGCCTTCCCTGGCCAGCAGGAAGGGGTGGTCCTTCGTCTCAATGAATTTGACATCGAACTTGTCGTTGTTCGTGGAAAAGTAACGCAGGGATTTCTCACCTATGTGAGCACTGAGAATATTTTTGTGATTGGCCAGGATGAATACGCAGTGTTTGGGTCGCCCGCGCTTCTCTACTTCCTTACTCATAAATTGGCTCCCAAAGCGTTCTGATGATTACTAGCCGGTATAACGGTATCCGAGGAAATAATTTAACGGTTTGGCTAATGCACCACATCGGTCGTTTGACTGATCTTGTTACGGTGCAAAATATAAAGAAAGGGTATAGAAATGACGATCACTGTCGATGAAATAAACGATCCAGACCGCTTTGATCCCAAGCACTGGGTGCGGTCAGTACGGCTATCCAACGTCGCACGAGATACTGCGTACCTGTTACCTCCATCGCTGCTGGATTGGTTGCCGGAGAAGCACCTTGCCCGTTTCGTGGTCGATATTGTGGGCCAACTCGATTTGAGTGAACTGATAACTTGCTATGGTGGCGGTGGAAAACAGCCTTATCATCCCGCCATGTAAGGACTAGGCCGGACGCCAGACACGATACTCTACACCCAGACCGGGAAGGACACGGCCTTCACCGATGAAGAACGTGGTATTTAGCCAGGCGTAGCGTTCGTCGCCAGTTTCAATGCGCGGATTCGTAACAAAGTACTGATCGCCAAACTCTGTCCCGGTACCGTTAGCAAGCGCGCTCTGGACCGCTTCGTTCGCCTCAAGGAGGCCAACGTACTGTATATAAAGGAAAGCGCCGTCGTGTGTTTCGACCTGCAGTCGCACATCGATCCTGAGAAAACCGTCCGGCCCGATCAACGCCCACTCGCCGCCCCCAAGTACCTTGCCGCGCAGCCGGTCGCCGATGATCTCGCCATCCGGAACATCGTAATACATGCGCATACCGGTGGGGCCGGTGCCGATGGGTAACGGCTGAGCCAGCGTGGCCTTAAGGGTAAATTCCTGAACTAAATTCATGGCTGCCTCCAGTGGTTTGAGAGGAGAGGAAAAAAAGGGGGGGTAGAGACTCTACCCCCTGTGTTGACCAGCATGGTATCACCTGCGATGCCCGCTGAAAATTACCGATCGATATTCCAGTGACGTCAGGGTCAGCTATCGAAAAACCGGCAGGGTAGCTCCGCTGGTCGCTATAGGCTAAGCGCTTATGTTATCGGGTAGAAACCGACTCAGTCGCTGGTGAGGGCTGCGCCTGGATGCCGCAGCTAACTGATAGCCAGCTCCACGCCTATCTTCGCCAGCACACTCTGTTCCTCGAGCAATTCCCTGGCGGTGAGAGGATGTTCCTGGAGCCAACCTTCGGGGAAATCCAGGGTCAGGGATTGCTCGCTGGCCAGAATGGAAAACTCAGGCAGTTGGGTCAGCTTTTCTACATATTTAAAACAGGCGGCCAGGCGCATGATACCCAGTAGATGGTGCATTCGCACATGATCTGAATCGGCGATGTCCGCCAGCAGGTCGGCGCTCAGTTTGCCGCGATGTCCCAGGGCTAGTACCGCCAGTTGTTCCTGTTCTTCCTGGGAAAAGCCCGGCAGGTCCGCATTGCGCAGCACGTAGGCTGAATGACGATTGAAATGCTTGTGTGAAATGGCCATGCCAATTTCATGGGTGCGGGCCGCCCAGCGCAGCAATTCCCAGTCGTGGGTGGTCAGCTGCCAGTTCATCCGGGAAGCGGTAAAGAAAGTGCGCGCTCTACGCTCGACCAGATCCGCTGTCTCTGTGTCTACCGAGTAACGCTGCACCAGGGCGTTCACGGTGCGCTCGCGTACATCCTCGTGGCTGAGCCGCCCCATCAGGTCGTAGATGACCCCTTCACGCAGGGCACCCTTGGAGGTGCGCATGTGCTCTATGCCAAGCACATCGAACAGGGCGCTGGTAATGGCCACGCCGGGCAGGATAACGCTGCGCCGCGGAGCGGCCAGACCGTCCAGCTCTATATCGTTCATGGTCTTGAATTTGAGCAGTTTTTTTTCCAGTTTGGCCAGCCCCTTGCGATCGATGCCCCCTTCGCTCCAGCCGTTCTGGGTGAGGATGGTCTCGATAGCCTGTAGGGTGCCCGATGAACCGACACATTCCTCCCAGTGGTTCGCGTTGTATTTGTGGCGAATGTGAAAAGCCTGTACCCGCGCCCGGTCATAAGTGTTGCGGTAGCTGTCCTTGCTGATTTTTCCCTTGGGGAAATAGGTTCTGCCGTAGGAGACGCAGCCCATTTGCAGGCTCTCCAGCCGTTGGGGTTCAAAGCGCTCCCCGATGATGAACTCGGTACTGCCGCCACCGATGTCGATGACCAGGCGCGACTGGGCGTCGTCGGCCAGGGAGTGGGCTACCCCCAGGTAGACCAGCCGGGCTTCCTCGCGACCGTAGATGACATCGACTTTTGTACCCAGAATACGCCCTGCCCGTTTGGTGAAGGCGCGACGATTCTTGGCTACGCGCAGGGCATTGGTGCCCACGACCCGTACTCTCTCGGGCTCGACGCTCTCCAGCAACTGGGCAAAGCGCGACAGGCAGTCCAGGCCGCGCTGGATCGCCTCATCTGACAGCTGGCCATGCTCCAGCCCCGCCCCCAGTTGAACTTTTTCCGCCAGCACGTCCACCGGGCGCATTTCACCGTGTTCTATCTTGGCGATGATGAGGTGAAAGGAATTACTGCCGAGATCGATAGCCGCCAATTGGGCGCCATCGGGGAGGGGTTCTTGCGTGTCCTGCTCCAAGGTGTGTTCATTCCGTATTTTATTGCCTTGAATGCCCATGATAATGGATTCTGATGAATGGCGCACACCGCCAGCCTTTGGTCGCGCCGTAGACAAGCAATATTGCTTCATCCCCGCATATATGCTCTAATGCCCGCTCGCATATTGCAGGGGTTGCCTGCATTCGTCTGTGGTTCATCACGCAGGTGTCAGGATTGCGTGTCGGCGCGCGATGCGCTTGGGAAATCACATTCTATATGGATAGTAGGAGAGCAGCATGTTTAAACAACCCTTTTCCACCCTTTTAGCGATTCTTTCAATTGGCCTGCTGGCTGGTTGTGCTGGCAAACCTCCCGCCGCCCCGGCGTCGTTTCAGCCGACAGCCATAGATATAACGCCCTATGCTCCCAAAGTTGATTCATTCGTGGTGATTCTGGACGTTTCATCGTCCATGAAGGACTCAGGTCAGGGCGGAACGAAGTTCCTTGCCGCTAAAAATCTTGTCGCCAATTTCAACAAAACCGTTCCCCCACTGAACTATTCGGCGGGCCTGGTGACGTTCGGTAAGAGTTCTGGCTGGTCTTTCGGTAAGGGCAAAGCCAGTGTGATCTACGGTGTCACCCCCTACAAGAGTGCTGACTTCGCATCGAGCCTGAACTCGATAGAGAAAGCCGGTGGCACTACACCGATGAACAAGGGCGTCAAGGATGCGACAGGGGCCCTCAGTGGACAATCCGGGGCTGTTGCGGTCATTATCGTCAGCGACTTCTGGGAGATCAATTCCGTATCTGTGATGAGTGCCGTCAAAGAATTGAAGGCACAGCACGGAGACAATTTGTGTCTGCACACGGTCCAGGTAGGCAATGCCAAAAACGCCGCTGCGGTCACTGCGAGTATAACCGGCGTTGGCAATTGTGGTAATTCTGTGAATGCCAGCGATATCTCGAGTTCCAGTGCCATGGCCAACTACGTGACGGAAATATTGCTGGCGCCAATCCAGTATGAAAAGCACTCAGTGTCGGCAACGGCCCTGTTTGAGTTTGACAAATCTGTTCTTCATGAGCAGGGCAAGGTGGAATTGCATACCCTGGATGAGTACATCAAGACCAAGGGCGTCAAGGTAGTCGATATCAATGTTATCGGCCATACGGATAGTGTCGGGTCCGAGGAGTATAACCAGGGCTTGTCCGAGCGACGCGCAAATGCGGTGAAGGAGTATATGGTCAGCGAAGGCATTGATGCCGGCATCATCGATGCCAGCGGTGAAGGAGAGCGTAATCCGGTCGCCGACAACAGCACCAGCGAAGGTCAGGCACTGAACCGTCGTGTCGATATCCATGTTGGTGGCTCACAGCCAATCAAGTAATCGGCTCTGTAAATGGCCGCCAGATTTCCTGGCGGCCATTTTTTTTTGCGATTTTAGTGGGCCAGGAAACCCTGCTTCACCAGCCTCTTCTTGCGGGCTAACTTCTCTCCACTAATCAATATAAAAAACTTATGGTCGCTGTGATCATCAGTTTTTTTATAATTTATAAATGAAGTGTGTATTGGGTTTGCGCTACATCTAGTATTCGCCAAGCAGCCATTTTTATTAGCTTGTATTTCATGTGACAGATACAACGCCCAAAATTGCCTGGCCGCCATGGCACGCAAGAGCCAGATTTGGAATGGAAAGGCCTTATCGAAACCCTATGCGATGATAACGACTCTGGGTGTGCGCGCCGGCATTCGTGTTGTGAGCTCATAGCCGATAGTGCCTGCGTGGCGCGCGATCTCGGCCATGGGTAAGCCTCTGCCCCACAGCACCACCTCATCGCCCACATGTACATCCGGCAAATCGGTAACATCCACCGTGATCATGTCCATGGATACCCGCCCCGCCAGACTGGCGCGCTGGCCGTTGATCAGTACCGGGGTGTCGTTGGCCGCAAGGCGTGGATAGCCATCGCCATAGCCGATCGTTACCGTCGCTATGCGTGATGGACGTCGGGCAATCCAGCTGGCACCGTAGCCCACGGCTTCGCCGGCAGGCACATCACGCAGGGAAATTACCGCCGAGGTAAGGGTCATCACCGGCTGCAATGCTGTCGCATTGGGATGCGCCTCGATCAGGGGTGAATTGCCATACAACATGTAACCGGGGCGCACCCAGTCGTAACAGGCGTCGGGCCAGGCCAGCAGCCCGGATGAGTTGGCGGCGCTAAGTTGCGCTGGTAACGGCTTGCACAGCGCATCGAATAGTTCAAGCTGCTCTTTGGTCTGGCTACTTTGCAGGTCATCCGCCGAGGCGAAATGGGTATATATCACCAGGTCATCCAGGGCGTTATCAGTCGCCTTCAGACGCTGGTAAAATTCTTGTGCCCGACCAGGGGCTATACCTAACCGGTGCATACCCGTGTCCACCTTGAGCCAGCAGTGTACCGGCTCGGGCAGCACCGCCTCCTCCAGCCAACGCAGTTGCCACTCATTATCTATGGTTATCCAGAAGCCCAGTTGTGCGGCGGTGCCTAACTCCTCTGCCTCGAATACACCTTCCAGTAGCAGAATGGGGGCGCTGATGCCGGCATCACGCAGCTCTACCGCTTCCTCGATACTGGCTACCGCCAATGCGTCTGCCAGGGCTTCCAATTGCCGGGCGATGATGACCGCACCGTGGCCGTAGCCGTTGGCTTTGACCACCGCCAAGACTTTGGAGTTGGGTGCCAGTTTTCGAGCCACGCTGAGGTTATGCCGCAGCGCGCCCAGATCCAGCCTGGCCTGGTTGGGTCTGGCCATCAGAAATCGAACTTGTGTGCGGAGTACAGGGTCTGGGCTGCCAGCCATACGTCGCCGATCGAGCCGTCTGCCACTGGCTTGCCATCGATTTCGATGACCGGTGCAATTTCCTTGCTGGAGCTGGATATCCACACCTCGTCGGCATTTTCCAGTTCCTTCATGGTGACGACCCGTTCCTGTACGGCGATGCTGCCGTCTTTACGCAGGATTTCCAGTAGCATAAGGCGGGTAATGCCGGGGAGTTTCTGGTAATCCAGCAGGGGGGTGGCGACGATGCCATTTTTGATCACATAGACATTGCAGGCCGCGGCTTCGGTGAGTTCGCCATCCTGGTTGTAAAGCAGAGTCTCGTTGTGGCCCTGGGAATGACCGTGCTGATAGTGCATTACGTTGCCGAGCAGTGCGGTGGACTTTATATTGCAACGTTTCCAGCGCAGGTCTTCTTCGGTGGCCACGGTATAGGGGGTTGCCGCGTCCTTTCGGGGTATCGGTGCCGGGGGGATCTCGAAGGCGAAGGCATAAATCGTGGGCGCTATGCTTTCAGGGTAGGCGTGGTGACGCTTGGTATCGGCACCGCGGCTAATGTGGAAATAAATACCGAGATCGCCTCCGCCATTGCGTTCTATCAGTTCGTTGGTGATATAGCGCCACGCCTGATGATCCACGTGCAGCTGGATCTCAATTGCATCCAGGCCGACCTGCATACGCTTCATATGTGGGGCGAAGCCCACCAGTTTGCCATCGTAGGAGGGGACCACCTCATAGATACCGTCACCAAACAGGAAGCCGCGATCCATCGGTGAAATACGCGCTTCTTCCATTGGCATATAATCGCCGTTTAAATATACAATGCTCATTGTTTACACCCCTTGTTAGAAATTGATAGTACAAACTACAAAAAAATCACTCGTCCAGAAATCCCGACAATGCGCGTAACTCCTGGATAACCCGCAAACCTTCCTCCGCTTCCAGGCCATCCTCGGTGAGGGTGTTTTCCCGGGTGACCCCGTCGACGCTGCCTCGGGCCGAGAGGTAGTCCAGAATTTCAACCGGTGATATTTGCGCCAGCAGATCCAGCCCGGTCCAACTGGCGATGATAGCGATCAGGCCATAGGCTCCCCAATTGGATACATCCGCCACCAGCAACTCGTCACAGCAGGTGACCGAGGGGTTGATATCCAGGTCGGCGATGGCCCTGTTGATATTACCCATACCGATCTCGTTACCACCGTCACCCACGGCAATGGTGGGGCAGTCGGCGCTGTCGATAAAAGGATCAAAGAAGGCACAGCGCTCGGTAATGTCTTCGCCGCGCATATTGTAGTAGCGGCCGTCGGCGGCCAGACCCGGGCGTTCAATAGAGACAATGGCGCTGGGCTGGAATGCCAGCAGTTGCTCGTTCGCTTCTTGCTGTGCGGCCTCAAGATTACGTGCGGTTAGTTCCAGTACGCGATAATCATCGGTCAGTGCGCGGGACAGGGGAGGGCCGCAGGCCAGTATTGGCCGGGACCCCAACGCTTCCAGTGTGTCATACAGGGCGATGGCGCCCACCGGGCCATCAGTTTCGAAAGTGGCAGTCACCGGAAAACCGGTGCCGATGATGACATTGCCCTGAATATTGTGCAGGTGACGCGCGCCGCGCAGATAATAGCCGGGCTCCAGTGCGGCCCGTGCCACCCGCATGTGCCGCGGGTTGCGTGCCACCAGCACTTCCTCAATGGCCACACTGAGTTCGAGTTCATTCATGGCCGGTGCTCCCAAAGGGGTTGGCGACGGGCAAAGCTCTGAGCCAGGTGCAGGGCGTTGTGTGCTCCGTGGGGGGTGATGGGGGCAAAATGTACCGTGCCACCGGGCCGCAGTTGCGCCAGTCGCGACGCATCCAGCGACAGGGCCGAGCCAATTTTTGGATAACCGCCGATGGTCTGGCGATCATTCAACAGGACTATGGGCTGGCCATCGGCGGGCACCTGAATGGCGCCAAAGCAGATACCCTCTGACAGGATACCCTCGATCGCACATTTGATAGCCGGACCCTCCAGGCGGTAGCCCATACGATCGCAGCGATCGGACACTGTGTAGGCGTGGCTAAAAAAACGACGCTGTTGCAGACGACTGAAGTGGTGCTGTTGGTAACCGGGGATGACACGCACTGTTATCCTATCCTGGTAGTGGGGCCGCTGCTCGGCGGCGAGGCGGTAGCGCCTGCGTTTGCGCACTACAGCGCAGGGCAGATGATCGCCGGCGTGCAGTTTGTCGCCGCGTAAACCGCCGATGTTCTCTCGCATTACGGTGGCGGTGCTGCCAAAACTGGGCTGCACAGTAAATCCGTCGGCCACACCCAGATAGGAGCGGCAGCCATTCTCGGCAAAATCCAGGCTGATGGTGTCTCCGGCCGCAACCGCAAGTACTGTCCATAGCGGCTGTTCTTCGCCATTGATACGCAAGGGCATGTCGGCGCCGGTAACGCAAATAAATGTATCGTTCTCTGCTTGCAGCGTCATGCCTCCAAAACTGACCTCAATGGTGGTGCTGCCTTCGGGGTTGCCGAGCAAGCGGTTGCAGTAGTAAAAAGCTTCGCGATCCAAGGGGCCACCGTTGGTGAGCCCGATGTGCTGTCGGCCTCGCCTGCCGCTATCCTGCAGCATACTCAGTATGCCCGGTTGTACAATTTTGAAACTCACGCCAGATCGCCTCCCAGCGCCACAAAGCGTTCACGGCTGATCGGCTCGAAGCGTACCCGGTCGCCCACTGTGACGGGCATGGTGGGTTCGGTATCCGGGTCGAACATTCGCACCGGGCAGCGGCCGATAAGGTTCCAGCCTCCCGGTGACACCGCCGGGTACACGGCGGTTTGTCGATCGGCGATGGCCACTGCGCCACGGGGGACTTTTTGCCTGGGCGTGGTCAGACGCGGTGCGGCGATGCGTTCGTCCACCTGTCCCAAATAGGCGAAACCGGGGGCGAAGCCGATAGCGTAAACCCGGTACTCGGTGCCTGTGTGCAGGGCGATGACCTCCGCGGTGGACAGGCCTGCACGCTGCGCCAGCGACTCCAGATCTTCACCTACCTCGGCAGCGTAGTACACAGGTAGCACGACGGTACGGCCCTCGGTACCGGATCTCGTTTGCAAGGCAGCTACGGCCGTGCGCACGCGATGGGCAACACTCAGGTGATCTGTGTGCATGGCGTCATAGATGATTAACAGTGAGGCGTAAGATGGCACCAGATCCACCAGATCCGCGCCAAGGGCCGGTTTGATGGCCTCTGCCGCTGCCTGCACGCGGGCGGATACCTCGGGGCTGGTTTCCTCCCCCAGATACAACATTATCGCATCTTCGCCGGCCGAATGAAGTTCCACGGTGCTTCAGCTCCCGTCCACCAGGGCGCGGATGGCCCGTATGGCCTGTACCCCTTCGAGATTGTCGCCGTGCACGCAGAGGGTATCTGCCTGCAATTCAATGATATTGCCGCTCACAGTGGTTATCGTATTATCGCGCTGTAACTGGTGTACCTGTGCCAACATATGTTCCCGGTCGTGGACGGCGCCCGGTTTGGTTCGCGACAGCAGCTTGCCGTCGTCGTCGTAGCAGCGATCAGCAAAGGCCTCGAACATCAGTCCCACGCCAAAGTTATCCGCTTCGGTACGGTGACTATCGGTCTCCGGGGTGGCCTGTAACATCAGTGCCAGTGGGCGGTGATAACTGGCCACCGCCTGCATGATGGCGGCGCGTACTTCGCTCTTGGCCATCATGTCGTTATACAAGGCGCCGTGAGGTTTGATGTAGTCCAGAGCCAGTCCCTGAGTGCTGGCCATACCCTCCAGGGCAGCCACCTGGTAGTGCAGGTTGGCGATGATTTCGTCGGCGCTGAGGTTCATGGGGCGACGGCCGAAGCCGACCAGGTCGGGGTAGGCGGGGTGGGCGCCGACATTCACTCCGTGTTCGGCGGCCAGGGCCAGGGTCTTGCGTATGGTCAGGGGGTCGCCGCCGTGGAAACCACAGGCGATATTGGCCTGGTCGATATGGGGCATCACCTCAGCGTCCAGACCCATGGTCCAGCTGCCGTAGCTCTCGCCCAGATCACAGTTGAGTAACATAGTTTTCCTTAGAGCCAACTCAAATAGTTCTTACATGACAGCCAGTTGGCTGTTGCGTAAATCCGTCACCAGCATACACCCGGGGCTATGGGTAATGGCAAAGGGTGGCCTGGCCGCTTCCAGGGCAACCTGCGGGGTTACGCCACAGGCCCAGAATACGGGCATTTCACCTTCTTCGATACTAACCGCATCGCCGTAATCCGGCAGGGCCAGATCACTGATGCCAATGAGTCCGGGGTCACCCAGGTGCACCGGTGCCCCGTGTACCGAGGGAAAGCGTGTGCATATCTGCACCGCGCGTATGGCGTCGGCCGCCTTGAAGGGGCGCATACTGACCACCATTTTGCCGACAAAAGGCCCGGCGCTTGTGCAGTCGATGTTGGTGCGGTACATGGGGACGTTCACGCCCGCGGTAACATTGCGCACTTCCAGGCCGTCGGCCAATAGCGCCTCCTCGAAGGAGAATGAGCAACCCAGGGCGAAAGTTACCAGATCGTCGCGCCACAAGTTGGTGATATCGGGTATTTCTTCTGTCATTTCGCCGTCGCGAAAAACGCGGTAGCTTGGCACGTCGGTGCGGATGTCCATATCCCCCAAAAGTGGTAGCGCCGGATTGCCGGGCTCGCCGGCCCCGATCAATGGGCAGGGTTTGGGGTTGAGCTGGCAAAAGCGCAGGAAGTCGTTGGCCCAGTCGGCGCTCAGGATCACGATATTGCATTGTACGAAGCCGGGTGCGAAGCCGGAGGTGTCGCCTGTGTGCTCGCCGGCGCGGACCTTCTGGCGCAGTGCGAGTGGAGAAAGTGCGCTGTTCATCGTGGTTCCTTGGTGGTCGGTACAAACCTGTCGCCCGAGAATATCAAATATAACCACCCGGCCGCGATATTAAATCCTGATTCTTAGTTTGGCACGGGGTCAGAAATCTGGATAATAGCGGCTCTTTTGTGAACAAGGTGTACCGATGCTCGACCAGCTGCTCCATGTCATCACGCCACAGGCCTTAGGGCAAGACCGCTTCAGGGGTGACAATATGCATCCTGAGACCATCCGTGTGTACGGTGGGCAAGTGCTGGCGCAGGCGATCAGCGCCGCGGTGGCGACCGTGGATGTCGATCGCGGCATACACTCCCAGCACGCCTACTTCCTGCGTCCGGGCGACCCCACCCGGCCTATCGACTATGAGGTGGAGCGGGCCAGGGATGGATTCAGTTTCAGTTCGCGGCGGGTGGTGGCCCTGCAGAGGGGTAAGCCCATCCTGGTCAGCACCCTGTCCTTCCAGCAAGCCGCCACGGGTGATGATTATCAACCCGATATGCCCCGGGTGCCGCCTCCGGAGGCGCTGTCCAGTGAGCGACAGTTAGGCCTGGAGGCGGGCAATCTGGATGAAAGTTTTATGATTACCACAGGGGAGGATCTGGATATCCGGGTAGTGGAACCGGTGGATTGGGACAACCCGGTATCGCGCGAGCCTGTGTTGCGGATCTGGATGAAGACAATGAGGCCGGTTCCCGATGCGCGTGGCCTGCACCAGGCCCTGCTGGCCTACCTGTCCGATGCCTTTCTCATGGATGTTTGTCTGATAACCCACGGGCGACATTATGTAAATTCGAACCTGCAGGTAGCCAGCCTGGATCACGCCCTGTGGTTTCATGAGGATTTTCGCGCTGATGAATGGCTGCTGCATACGGTGGCAGCCGAGCGCATTGGCGGGGGGCGGGGACTGGCCCGGGGCAGTTTCTACACCCGCGAAGGCCGCCTGGTGGCGACCACCATGCAACAGGGCCTTATGCGCTTTCGCTGAAGCCCTGTCACTTTACCCGTCATAATTCTATAGTGTCCACTGGATACGCATAAACAGGAAGGAATACAGCATGCCACACCCCAGTATCACCGCCGAGACCTACCCGCACAAAGCCGCTATCATCATGGGAGAATCGGGTGAAATCGTCACCTACAAGCAACTGGATGAACGCTCCAACCAGGGCGCTCAACTGTTCCGCTCCCTGGGCCTGAAGAGTGGCGACCATATCGGCATGATGATGGAAAACAACCGGGAATTCCTGGAGATCGTCTGGGCGGGCCAGCGTTCCGGCCTGATTTTCACGCCGCTCAGCGCTCACATGAGTAAAGAGGAGACCGCTTATATTCTGCAAAACTGTGGTGCGAAGTTGTTTATCGGTTCACTCAAACTGGCGGGTGTCGCCGAGCAGGTATTGTCGGAGGCCACCGGTGTGGAGCATTTTTACATGGTGGGTGGCATCAAGCCCGGCTTTGAATCCTGGGAGGAGGCCACGGATGCGCAGCCAACGACCCGCATAGACGATGAGAGTAACGGTGTGCCGATGGTGTATTCCTCGGGCACTACCGGGCAGCCCAAGGGTGTTTTTGTGCCGCCGGCCAGTACCGATGTGAATACCCCGCCCCCCCTGGTGGACTCCATGGGTGCCGCTTTTGGCTTCAGTGACGAGACGGTGTACCTGTCGCCGGCGCCCCTGTACCACGCGGCGCCCCTGCACTACAACATGATGGTTACCTACCAGGGCGGCACCACGGTAGTGATGGAGCAGTTCGCCCCGGAGCAGGCCCTCAAGCTTATTGAGGAGCATCGGGTGACCCACAGCCAGTGGGTGCCCATTATGTTTATCCGTATGCTGAAGTTGCCCCGGGAAGTGCGCGACGCTTACGATGTGAGTTCCATGCAGTTTGCCATCCACGCCACTGCGCCATGCCCGGTGGAGATCAAGGAGAGAATGATCAAGTGGTGGGGCGAGGTGATCGTCGAGTACTACACCGCCAGTGAGGGCATTGGTGTCACCATCATCGACTCCGCCAGCTGGCTGACACACAAGGGCTCGGTGGGCCCCGTCCTGGTCGGTGAAATACACATCGTGGACGACGACGGCAATGAAGTGCCCCAGGGTGAGACAGGGACCATTTACTTCGGCGGAGAACAGGCTGCATTCAAGTACCACGGCGAGCCGGAAAAGACTGCAGGCGCCTATAACGACAAGGGCTGGGCCACCACCGGCGATGTGGGCTATGTGGATGAGGAGGGGTTTGTGTACCTCACCGATCGCAAGAACTTCATGATCATCAGTGACGGGGTGAATATCTATCCCCAGGAGATCGAGAATATCCTGACAAGCCACGACAAAGTGGCCGATGTCGCCGTGTTCGGGGTCCCCCATGAGGAGTTCGGGGAGCAGGTGAAGGTCGTGGTGCAGCCCATGAACTGGGCTGATGCCACCGACGAGACGGCCATCGAGATCATGGAATGGCTGCGCGAGCGCATCTCCCATATCAAGATGCCCCGTTCGCTGGATTTTCACCCCGAGCTACCGCGTATGGACGATGGCAAGCTGTACAAGCGGCGCCTGATGGAGGAATACCGGGGTGGGGCCCGCGGTGATGAAGGCCCGGGGTCGGAGGAGGAGGGCCCTGAAGACAAACAATAGGACACTACATAATGTCTAGTTAGGGGGGTTCGCCACATGGGCTGTTAGCGCTTGCTCAGCTGCCGTGGTCTTACGTCTGGCCCGCGCGCTGAAGGGCAGGTATAGCGTAGGCAGTACGAACAGCGTAAACAGGGTGCCAACCAGCATGCCGGTGGTGATCATCAGGCCGATACTGTAGCGGCTGTTGGCGCCGGCGCCGGTGGCGACGACCAGTGGCCAGACCCCCAGTACAGTGGCGAAAGTCGTCATCAGAATGGGGCGCAGCCGCAGGGTTGCCGCCTGCAATACCGCCGCCTTGCGATCCATTCCCTCCCGGGTCAACTGATTGGCGAAATCCACGATCAGGATGCCGTGCTTGCTGATCAGGCCGATCAGGGTTAACAGACCCACCTGGGTATAGATATTGATAGTGGCGAAACCCAGGGCAATAGGTACCATCGCCCCGAACACGGACAGCGGCACGGAAACCAGTACCACCAGTGGGTCCCGGAAACTGTTGTACTGCGCGGACAACACCAGAAAGATGAGAATCAGCGACAGGCCGAATAGTACCGGAAAGGAAGCGGATTCCTGGACGAAGCGCCGCGAGCCACCGGTGTAGCCTTCGCGGAACCCTGTTGGCGCGATTTCATACAACTTGTCACGTAGGAATGCCAGCCCGGTGCCGAGACTGTTTGGCGGCGCCATGATGCCCTTGATGGTGGTGCTGTTGAGTTGCTGGTACTGGGCCAGTTCGTTGGGTTCCACGCGCAATTCCAGCGAAATAACCGCAGACAGGGGTACCAGTTCATCACTGGCCGTGCGCAGGTAGTATTTTTCCAGCTCCTGCCTGGTCAGGCGAAAACCGCGTCCGGCCTGGGGGATAACCTTGTAGCTGCGTCCCTCCAGGTTAAAGCGGTTCAGCTCGTCCTCACCGAGCATGATCGATAGTGTCTCGCCAATGTCCCGCATGGAAATGCCCAGGCGCGCGGCCCGTTCCCGGTCGATATTGACGGCTGTTTCCGGTCGGTTGAAGTCCAGAGTCTGGGTGACGAAAGTGAACAGGCCCGATTCGCGGGCGGCCTGCAGCAACTCGTCGCCAACACGCATGACTTCCTCATAGTCTGCGGTAGAGGCGACCACAAAATTTACCGGAAGGCCAGCATCCGACCCCGGCAGGGACGGGATGCCAAAGGTGAACAATTCCATCCCGGCCACGCGGCCTAATTTTTGCTGGAATTCCGCCTGGACCTGTTGCTGGCTGCGCTGCCGTTCATCCCAGGGGACCATGTTTATGCCGCCAAGGTTAAGATGGGGCCAGATCACTTGCCAGGAATGGCTGAATTCAGGAATATCTTTCCATATCTGCAACACCTCCTTGAGGAAGTAATCGTTGTAGTCGAGGTTGGCATAGCGCGGCGAGGTGCCGGTGACATAGAGCCCTCCGGTATCTTCCTCCGGCGCCAATTCCTGCTGGCCCAGAGAGAACAGTAGTGGCAGGCTGGCGAGAATGCAGGCCGCGAACAGCAGCACTGCCCCCCGATTAGCCAGGCAGGCCGACAGCAGCCTTCGGTAGCGATTAATCAAAAACTCGAAGCGCGTATCGAGCCAGTTCGCGAAGCGGCCCTGGTGTTCACTGTCTTTTAAGACCCGGGAGCACATCATGGGGCTGAGGGTCAGGGCGACAATGCCCGAGACGACCACAGCACCGGCCAGGGTCAGAGCGAACTCGCTGAACAGGGCGCCGGTCAGCCCGCCGATAAAGGCAATGGGGGCGTAGACCGCGGCCAAGGTCAGTGTCATGGTCACGACCGGCAGGGCGACCTCACGGGCGCCGAGCAGTGCAGCTGCGCGCGGTGAGGCGCCGTGCTCTATATGCCTGTGCACGTTCTCTACCACCACGATGGCATCGTCTACCACCAGCCCGATGGCGATCACCATGGCCAGCAGGGTCAGCAGGTTGAGGGAGAAACCCATCACCAGGATCAGAAAAACCACACCGATCAGTGACAGGGGAATAACGATCAGGGGTATTAACACGACGCGCAGAGACCCCAGGAACAGGTAGATAACCAGGATGACAATCAGAGCCGCTTCCAGCAGGGTGGTGACGACTTCCTTCAGCGCCGCATCGATAACGGTGCTGCTATCCCAGTCCATCAATACCTCCATGTCGGCGGGCAGGACGGACTTAATGACTGGCATCGCGTCGTGAACCGCCTTGGATACTTCCAGTGGGTTGGCATCCGGTGTCGGTGTGATAGACATGAATACGGTCTCGTGTCCGCTGGACAGGGCTTTGATCTGGGTACTTTCAGCGGCCAGTGCTACCTCTGCCACATCGCCGAGGCGCACACGTTTTTCCCCGACCTGGCGTACCACCAGGTTTTTGAATTCCTCGGGGAACTGCATATCGGTACGAGCATCCACCGTGGATTGCACCAGGGCCCCCTCTGTCGAACCCGCGGTAGCGATGTAATTGTCCCGCCGTACGGCGGCACTGATGTCCGTGGCGGTAACACCAAAAGCCGCCATACGCACCGGGTCCAGCCAGATTCGCATGGCCAGGTGGTGGCCGAAAATACTGACACTGCCGACGCCCTCCAGGGTGGCGAGTTCCGGTTGCACCGTGCGCATCAGGTAATCGGTGATCTGGTAGGGCGTCATCTGGTCGCTGAAGAAGCCCAGGTACATCATGGCATCAGCGCCGGTGGCGGTTCTTATGACCGGGTCGTTGATCTCCCGGGGGAGGTCTCCCCTGGCCTGATTGACCTTGGCGATGACTTCAGACAATACGGCGCTGGTGTCCTCTCCCAGCCGCACATGGACCTCGATGCTGGACTTGCCGGGGTTGCTGTCGGAGGTCATGTATTCGATGCCCCGGGCTCCGGCGATACTGATTTGCAGGGGGGTGGTCACAAAACCCTGTACGGTGCGCCCACTGGCTCCGCGGTAGGTTGTATCAACGTAGATGACGCTGCGTTCCAGCTCCGGGAATTCGCGCAGGCTTACCCGAAACAGGGACGCGCAGCCCAGCAGCAGTAACAGGCTGCTGACTACCAGGGCCAGCACCGGGCGCTTGATAAATGTGTCGGTGAATGACACTAGAACTTCACCGACTCGTCGATGACAACGCGGGCACCGCGGCGCAGTTTGTTTTGCCCCGCGGTGACGACTCGTTCGCCGCCGTGCAAGCCGTCAATGATGGCGATCTTCCCGCCCCGGGAATCACCAGTTTGCACCACGCGTGGTTGCACCTGTAACTCACCGTCGCTCTCTTGTATAACATATATAATATTGCCGTGTAGCGAGTAGGAGACTGCGGTCTCCGGTACGGCGACCATCGTTATCGGGTTGCCCAGATCTACGATCAATCGGGCGAACATGCCCGGGAGCAGGCCGTCACTGTCGTCCATAGTGGCTCGCAACATGAGGTTGCGTGTGTTCGCGTCGACCCTGGCGTCCAGTGCCCGCAGGGTGGCGCGGAACTCCCGCCCGGGGAAGGCGGCTGTGTACACGGCGATACTCAGACCCTTGCGCAGCTGCGGGAAGTGCCTGGCGGGAACGGCAAAATCGATCTCCAACTCACCGAGGTCCTGTAGCGTTGTGATCGGTGTGCCGGATTCAATGTAATCGCCGACCTTCACTTGAATGATGCCAACGGTTCCCTTGAAAGGAGCGACGATGCGCTTGTTGGCGAGACGGGCTTCTGTCTCCGCCAGTTGTGCGATCGCGCTGTCCAGGTTGGCCTGGGAACGGTCGTACTGACTCTGTGGAATGGATTTCTTTTTTACCAGGCTGGCGTCCCTTTTGTACAACAATCGGGCCAATCAGATTGGCCTCTTGCCGCTTGCGACTGGCCTGTTCCACGCTGTCGTTGAGGGTTAGCAACAGCTGTCCGGCCTGGACCTCCGCGCCGGAGGGCACACGGATAGCGATGATCTCACCGCTGGTTTCCGCGCTTAGTTCCGCGCCCCGGGTCGCGCGGATCGTGCCTACAGCGTCCAGCTGCGACGGCCAGGTCTCGGTATGTGCCGTGGTCGCCGCAATTGTGATCGGAGGTGGGGTGAAGGCCTGCCCGGCCCGACCGGCGGACTGCTTGAAGAGGTAGCCGAATATGCTACCAAATATCAATAGCAGGAACAGGGCGACGATTAAATAAGCGCGCAAAAAGAAAACCTCCTTGTTTGATCCGGATTATATGACAGGTATTGCCGCACTGGAATCGCAAATTTCCTCAACTCGCGCAGAGTCTAGTGTACCTTGCCTCCCATAATGTAGCATGTAGACCGTAGTACACCCCAATTAGCCTGAATGGGAGGTGTATCATAAATTTCGGTTAAATTTCGAGCACCCCTTGGTGGAGATCAAAGCGACAAGTGTTCACCGCTAACAAACTGGTGGGCGTCATAGCTTGTTTGGACTACACTGGTGCTCCAACCACCTGATAATCCAGGGTAGGCAAGCCCACAAGAGGGAAATTCGTGAGAAACTCACGCAAACTCAAGAAACTTGAGAAGCAGATGAACAAGCACACCAGCTACGAGGCGTGGTGTGAAGCGGCGATTGAGCACGATGAGTTGTCGGGGCAGAAGCGCTGGCGAGAGGTAGATCATACCAGCCAGTACGACTATGCCCAGATTCGCCTGCGTCTGGACAGGCTGCGCAGCCTGCGGGCGCGCCACGACTACCACGGCCTGCTGTTTACACTGAACGAGGGTATTCACGGCAACATGGGGGGGATGGGCCGCAGCACCCTCTACCGCCGCGCCAAGTTTGGCACCAAAAAACTTATCGAGCAATATATTGACGAGATCGACGATTCCCTGCGTTTTCTGGCGGAGTTGGAAAGCGATGACATCAATGTGCAGGAAAAACTCGATTTCTTCTATCGCGCCAATGTCTGTTATGGCCGCTCTGCCCTGATGTTAAGCGGTGGCGGCGTATTGGGCTTTTATCACCTGGGAGTAGTGAGGGCTTTGCTGGACGAGGGTTTGTTGCCGAAGGTGATTTCCGGCTCCAGTGCGGGCGCCCTGGTGGCCGGCGTGGTAGGAACCCACACCGACGAGGAGCTGCAACACTTCTACGATCCCGCCAATGTATTGTTCGAGGCGGAGCGGGAGGCCAGCGCCTTTTCCCGCATGTTTTTTGGCGTTAACCCACAGATCGACGTGGGTGACCTGGATAAGTTGATAGGTCGGATGGTGCTGGATTTGACCTTCCAGGAAGCCTACGAGAAAACCGGTCGGCAGATCAGCATCTCGGTGGCGCCGGCGGAGCCGCACCAGCGCTCCCGCCTGTTGAATGCCATCACCTCACCCAACGTATATGTGCGCTATGCGGTGAAGGCATCCTGCGCGGTGCCCGGTGTTTTTCCGCCAGTCACGCTGATGGCCAAGAACGTGCACGGAGAAGCCCAGCCCTACCTGCCCACCCGCAAGTGGGTGGACGGCTCCATTGCAGACGATCTGCCCGCCAAGCGCTTACAGCGTCTGTACAGCACCAATCACTATATCGTGAGTATGGTCAACCCCATCGCCATTCCGTTTCTGAAAAGGGAGGGAGAACGCAGTGTCCTGAGTGCCGCGTTGGGGAGCCTGGGTATCGGCATGGGGCGTGAACTCCTTAACTTCTATCGGGGCATGGTGCAAAAACAGTGGGATACATGGCCACGTTTCAATATGCTGATGAGCAGCATCCACGCCCTGATGGATCAGGACTATAGCGGTGATATCAACATTGTACCGAGTTTTAGCTGGTACAATCCCGCTAAAATTCTATCACACCTGTCTGAGCAGGACCTGATGGAATTGATGAAAGGGGGTGAGCACTCCACCTATCCCAATATAGAAGCGATCCGCATCTGTACCCAGATTGGCCGTACCATGGAGAATATTCTGCACCGCTTCGAGTATGGCGATCTGCGACCGGATGCATCCAAGTATCACCGTACGCGCTCATCTCGCCGTCGGCCCTCGCCCACCCGGGTAGATCGCGAGGCCCAACGGGAGTTGCGCGTGCACTTGGATAAACCAAAAAAACCGGCGGGCAAGTCCAAGTCAGCCGCGACGCGCAAGCAAGCTCCAAAGCGCAAGAAGACCGCCGCGCGCAGCAAGGCGGCCCCCAAAGCGCCGGCGTAACCTGTCCACTGAGGCCCTGAGTAAGTGCCGTTCGGGTAACCCTTTTCTCTGGAGGTTTTACACGGGGTTACTGCATGGCAGTTGAACCGGGCGGGACGTCAGTCGATCAAATGTATCGCCATATCGGCCAAATGGCCCACCATGTCGTCACTGGTATCAGCTTGGGCACTGGATGCCGTACCTATCTGCGCGCGCTTTACAATACCCTGTAGTATCGCCGCCAGGCGAAACAGCGAAAAAATCATGTAGAAATTCCAGTTATCGATACCGTCGCGACCCGTGCGCTCACAGTAACGGGCGATGTATTGTTCATCCGTGGGAATGCCCAGGGAGTGGCGGTCGACCCCCTCCAGGCCCTTGATGTGACCTTCCTGCGGCAGCATCCAGGCCGTGCACTGGTTGGCCAGGTCAGCCAGGGGGTGGCCCAGGGTGGACAGTTCCCAGTCCAGCAGCGCGATGACCCGGGGTTGTGTGGGATGAAACATCATATTGTCCAGCCGGTAGTCGCCGTGTACCAGGCTGACCACGCCGTCATCTGCGGGCATATTGACCGATAGCCAGGTCATCAGGGTTTCCATGGTGGCGATGTGCTGGGTCTCCGATGCCTTGTACTGCTTGCTCCAGCGGCTCAACTGACGCTCGAAATAGTTGCCTGGCCGACCAAAATCGGCCAGGCCCACTGTGTCCACATCCACATTGTGCAGTGCCGCCATGGTCTGGTTCATGGCGTCGTAGAAGGCGCCGCGCTCCTGGTTGTCGTTGGCTTCCGGCAACAGCGGGTTCCACAGTATGCGTCCTTCCATATACTCCATGACATAAAATATGGAACCAATGACAGTTTCGTCCTCACACAGGACATAGGTTCCCGGTACCGGTACATCGGTATCGCGCAGAGCGCTGATGACGCGAAATTCCCGGTCGACCGCATGGGCTGATTTAAGTAATTCACCCGGTGGCTTACGGCGCAGGACGTAGGTCTGATCGCCCGCGGTCAGTTTGAAGGTCGGGTTGGACTGGCCACCGGCGAACTTCTCAGCGCTCACCGGGCCACTAAAATCGGGGATGTGATCGACCAGGTAGTCGCTGAGTATATTGGTGTCGAGTAGCTGTGTGGTCATATCGTTTTCTTTTCTGTGACTGGCAAGGCCTGTGAGCCGTGCCAGAGTCTGTGCTGTGGGAGGGTGCGGAACAATGACTGTTCGCAACAAATAAATTACACCACACCGTGGCGAAAATATTTGAGCCGGGCAGAGGAGGGCGCTATGCTGCCCGTCGGGCGTTACCAGCGTAGCAGAGTGCGAGCTGTGTGCCAAGTACGCCTGGTCGTATAGTCAATTCGACACAACCGGGCAACAGGGATTCACAGTCGTGGTAGAGCCTATAGGGGACTTGCAGCAGCGCCAGGTAGCGCAGATGAACGAGCATTTCATCTGCCAGGCGGAGAGTATTTTTGGCCGGAAATTTGACCGGGTGCCGGTACTGTTTGACCTGCGCGGCCGGGCGGCGGGTATGTTCAAGGTGGTTGGGCGCAGGCGCTGCATCCGTTACAACCCGTGGATCTTCGGCAAGTACTTTGATGAAAACCTGCGCGACACAGTACCCCACGAGGTGGCGCACTTCATTGTGCACGAGGCTTACGGTCGCCGCTCAGTCAAGCCTCACGGCCAACAGTGGCAGGCGTTGATGGCTCGCTTTGGTGCCGACGCTGGCGTGACCTTCAACCTGGACCTGGCGGGCATTCCCCAGCGCCGTCAAAAAAACCACCCCTACCATTGTGGTTGTCGCGGTTACGAAGTATCGACCACCAGACACAATCGGATACTGCGCGGAGCGGCGCGCTATCACTGCCGCTACTGCGACGGCCAGTTGATCTACGCCCCTTAGTTTTCCATACCCAGTTCAACGCCGCTGAACATATTGGCCTTGTCGTCCAGGTCGGCTTTTTCGACCACTGCCCGGTCGGCGGGCAGCTGTGCCTCGTTGACCAGATAACCTTTCACGGCGACAGCGCGCTGCTGCGCCAAATCCATCATGCGGGTGTCGCTTACCTCGATGTTTTGTGCCACCTGCTGGTACATTTCATGCGAAGACAAATCGGCAGATTGTCCGCTACTGGCCGGCAGTGACTCGTAGCGCGCCCCGATAGCCTTTTCCCATGCGGGACCCTTGCTGTCGAGTTCTTCCGGGGGCAACCCCCCCGCTACCAGTTGCTCTTGCAGGGTGACTTTTTGCAGACTTTCTCGATCGGCGGGGATATTGAGGCGGCCGGTGAGTACCACCGTCAGTTCCGGGCGCTGGGTGAGAGCGCTGGTGAGCTGACCCAGTTTGGCTTTGCTCGCTTCATCCAGTTGCGCCGAGCCTGAGGCGAAAGTCATGCGTTGCAGGTCTTCTTCGCTGCCTACCAGGTTGGCCAACAGGCTGAAAGGCGCCGTCACGGCCTTGGTCAGGATGTTGACAAAGGCTTTGAATATAACGCTGCCCACATTGAATTGTGGATCATCGACATTACCGCTTACCGGTACTTGCAAGTCGATAACGCCGTTGGCGTCAGTCAGCAATGCCAGACCCAGCTTCAACGGGATATCAGCGGCCTGGTCACTGTCGACTTTATCGCCCAGCTTTAACTGGTCGATCAGCACCCTGTTGTCGCCCACCAGTTGATTATTCTGCAACGCATACTGCAAATGCAGGGTGAGCAAACCGCGATCGATGGCATAACCGGCATAGGTGCTGGAGTAGGGTGTTAGCAGGGCCAGGTCGACGCCGTCGAAGGTGAGGCTCAGGTCCAGCGCGGGCGGCGTGCTGAAAGCCTGGGCGCTACCCTTCAGTGCCACTGGCGCGTAGCCGTCCACCGAGCCTTTTATATCCACTGTTGCCACTGTCCCCGGCTCCGTGGCGATGCCGAGCACTTCACCGTTGAGATCGCCGATTACTGTGCGAAAATTAATAGGCAGTGACTGGTCCATAAAATCGACAGCACTGTCGGTGATAAATATGCCCGGAATGCTGACGGTCCAGGGCTTGTCCAGGGACAAATCCTCGGCAATTTCCGCCGCTCTTTCACCCACTTCTTCCCGCCATATGTTCTGGGCGTTGATGGAGCCATCCTCCGCAATGTGTATGCGGCCGGAGAATTTGTGGATCGACAATTTTTTCATGGCGACGCTGTGCTGCTCAAGGTTGATTTCGAGCACTTCCCAGCGCACCGAATCCCAGCTGGTAAGGGAGGTTTCCTCTTCTTCCATCTTGCCGGAAAAGTCAGTGACCGCACCGCTGAGGTGCACCGTGGTGGGTGCGTAGCCAGCCAGCGCCACTTCCCCGTCGACCTGCACCTGGCCTCCGGTCAACTGCGCCTTGAGCGCGGTTGGCAGGTTGGGGTTGAACCAGATCAGCGGCAGCCCCTCCAGTTTATAACCGATGCTGCCGTCGCCATTGGCCAGTGCCAGGACACCGTCAATGGCGATTTTTGCCTGCTGGTTCGCCACAATGTTCAGGGACAGCGGACTGTCGCCGGACAGAGGCCATGTAACGTCATCAACAGTGGCTTCAAAGGGGGCCACCTCCAGCACAGGAGGGTCGGTAAATTCAGAGCGCCAGCGCAGGCTGCTGTTCTGTAAGCGGGTAGTTTTGATTTCGGCTGTCCAGCCACTGTCACTATCTTCCTCTTGTGCTGTGGGTTTTGGTTCTTCCTCCTCTTGCCCGGCTGGATCAGCGGAGGTTTTCACAGCGAACAGTTCCGCCAGGCTGACTCTGGCGCCTTCACTCCAGCCGGCCAATGCCAGACCGTCCACGGTGACCGAATCGATGGTGGCGTGTTGCGCCTTGCTGTCCACTGTGACCCCACCGATAGTGAAACCCTGCAGTTCCAGTGCGGTATCGCGCAACTCTACAGTTGTTTTTGGCGCTATGTCGATCGCAGACAAATTTAAACGGGCGTCGGTGAGTCCATAGGTGAATGCGTCATTCCAATCCAACTGATACCGGGCCTCGGCGTTGAGGCGGCCGTTCTTCAACTCGAATTGAACCCACGGTTCAGCGAAGCGCCACCCAGTAGTAAGATCCAGGTTTTTCAACACCAGGTGACCCTTGCTGTAGGCATTGGGGACGGATATTTCACCCTTCCAGTGCAGGCTCCCACCGGCTTCACCATAGACATCGATGCTGTAAGGCCTGCCTTCCTCAAGGACTGTAGACAGATCCAGAACACGAATGGCCAGGCCGTCCCAGTGGGTGCTGTAGGGCGTCTCCCGGGACTCGTCTGTGATTATTATTGTCTGCGACTGGAAATCGAAGTCATGTATGGTCAGGCCGGGAATGCCGCCACCGGTATCTTCGGCGGCAGGTTCATCCGGCTCGTCGCTGATCATATCCGAGAAATTGAACTTGTCCTCAGGCAGGCGTATGACGTGGACGTAAAGTCCCTGAACCTTTACCTCGTCCAATACCCAGCCTTCTGCCCACAGACTCTCCAACGACAGGTTGACGACGGCCTTATCCACCGCGAAGAAGCGCTCGCCCCCGAGCTCCGGTAGTTCCGCCTGGCGGACCTCCAGGGCGAGTGTGAAGGGGTTGAACAGCACCATCTCGGTGTGCAACTGCCTGCCAAAAGTCTGCTGTACAATCCGCGAGGGCAGGAAATTGAGGGCCGGCGTGATAACCAGGACAACGATGGCGAGATAGACAATATAGAATATCGCCAGGGTACGCATGATGGTTCGCATTAAAATATCCTTATAGCTTCACTTCCTGCGGTTAATATAGTCCATCGAATGTGATGGTCAAGCGCATTGAACGTCGCCGCGATGTTAGCTGCACCTGCACCCGGGAGTTTCTTGTCTTGCAAAGGCGTGGGGTTCCAACTGAGCATGGCAAAAAAAATGTCCGGGTGCAGCCCGACGTACCCACGTCCGCCTTAAGAAAGTGCCGCGCTGGTCGAAATGGCGGCTCACAGCCCTTTCCTATAGGTATACGGCGTCACCCCCGTCCAGCCCTTGAAGGCCCGGATAAAGGCGCTGGACTCCGAAAAACCGGCACGGTAGGCAATTTCCTCAATACTCAGCCCCTGCTTGCCCAGGAAATGCAGTGCCGTATCACGGCGCACCTGGTTCTTGATCTCCTTGAATGTGGTGCCTTCGGACGACAGGCGCCTGCGCAGTGTTTGGGGGTGAACCTCCAGTTTTGCCGCTACATCGTTCAGCTCGGGCATATCTCCGAGTTTGCGCCACACGATATCCCGTACACGGGAGGTCCAGCTGTTGCTGGCGTAGTCCTGGGTGAGCATGATCAGCACCGGGTGGCGCAGGAAATGGCGCAGGGATGTATCGTTCTGGGTAACCCGTTTGTCCAGCAGAGCCCTGGATAGAACCAATTGCGATTGTGGTCGCTCAAACTCCACGGGGTTGGCCAGGAACATGTGACGGTAATCGATAGGTTGCGCCAGGGGTGCGTAGTTCAGCTCTACTATCTGGATAGGCAGGTGTTCCTGCACCAGCCAGCTGGCGAAGCGATGGGCATTGAATAACACCATCTCGCTCAGGTAGGGGACTGAATCGATATTATCGTCCAGTTGTATCAGGCGAATACGGGCCTGCTCTCCCTCTTCTTCCAGGCAGGGGTGTATGCCGAATTCAAAGAGTTGGTAGAAGCGACAATAGCGGCTAAGGGCCTGTCCCAGGGTTTCGCAGCCAATCACCGCGTGGCACATCATGGTCCAGCAGCCGACCGGCATGCGCCGGGTAGCATAACCCAGTGCCTCGTCCCCCATCGCCAGCATGGTACTGACCTGCAGGTCAGCGTAGCGCTCGATGGAGATGCGGGCATTGTCCTCCAGCAGCAGGCGCGGAGAAATGCGGTTCTTGCGCAACAGGCTAACCGGGTCCAGTCCGTGGGCTACGGCATTCTTCAGCACCGCCCTGGCGAAATAGACGGAGATTGACAGATCGTACATTGCTCCCTCAGACCCGGCTGGCGGCGGTGCTGAGATGAACGGGCTTGTTTTCCACTGAGGCAACGCGGTTGCGCCCGCCCCGTTTGGCCAGGTACATGGCCCGGTCTGCTTCCTGGCTCAATTTGTTCAAATCGACTTCACCCATGGCGCCGGCAACACCCAGACTTACGGTGACCGGGATACGCTGGTGGTCTACCACTAAAGGTCGTTCACCTATGGCCAGGCGGATGCGCTCGGCCAGTGTCCTCGCCGCATCCAGGCTGGTGGCTGGCAGCACCAGCAGGTACTCCTCACCCCCGGTGCGGGCCACCACATCACTGGTACGAGTCGTCTGCCGCAGAATTTCTGCCACCTGGCGTATGACCTGATCTCCCGTGTTGTGACCGAAGCTATCATTTACCTTCTTGAAGTGGTCTATATCCACCATGATGGCCGCGGTGGGGAGCCCCTGCCTGGCTGCATGCGCAAGACTGATGTACAAAGCGCTTTCCAGCCCCCGGCGATTCAGCAGGCGGGTGAGCGGGTCTTCTGTGGCCAGGTGGGACAGGTACTGCTGATACTCGATGAGCACGCTGGCCAGAAAGCCTATGGCCACCAGTGCGTAGGCACTGCTATGTACTCCAAAGGCGATGGCCTGGGCCTTGGGGAGGTCGGCTGCTGTGGACAACTGGTAGAGAGCCGCCGGTATACCCACCACCATTGTCAGCGCGGCCCAGGCGATAATGGCGTCTCCGATGTTGCGTTGCCGCCAGCCGCGCCAACCGCACAGCAGCCCCACTCCGGCAAAAAACAGCGCCGCGACGGATGTTTGCACCACGAACATGCGTGGTGGCGGCAAAAAGAATACGCTGAGGCAGGCAATGAGGCAGATAATACCGAGCACCGTGCGGCCGCGGGTAACACCCGCCCGCTGCCCGGCGGCCATAAACAGGATATAACTGGTGAGAATGGATGCCACCGAGGGGACATCCACCGCCATGGGGATGCTGGCTCCCTGCTGCAGGGTGAGGGCGATCCAGGCCAGCAGGGCGGCCATAAAGTACACCGTATACATACCCAGCCCCGCCGGTGGGTTGCCGGAGTCACTGAGTACATAAACCACCAGCATCTGGGCACAGGTGATTGAGAAGATCAGGCCAAAAAAAATAAAAGCCCAATGTTCCGGGAAAATCTGCTCCATTGTACTCCCTGGTCCAGCCATTCGGTTTGGCTGTGATTTTATGTCAATTTATTTGTAGGGGCAGGTCATTGTTGACCCGCCACGTGCTCTCCATACTGTTTTTCGCCCAATTCTACGGCTCCAGGGGATGCGCCATGCTGCAACGCGAGTCTACCGGAGAACAAACCATGTTTTGCGATGCCCGGCGCAAATTCCTCGCCATGGAGATTGTGCCACAGATGGAGGTCCGGCGTGAGACGGGAATTGTCGGTCGGGAGGCCTTTCGCAAGGCGGGTACGACTATATGGACCAATACCCCGTTAGCAGGCAGTATACGGACGCGAAAATGGCCACCATCTACGCGGGCAGTTCCCGGTTGATGAAAATCATCATCGGCCGGGAGTGCCTGGCGGATGATTACGTACCACTTAACAGGCGTAATTTTTAACGATTGAACCAGGGAGAAAACTTATGGATCTCGCAGGAAAAGTAGCGATTGTCACCGGCGGTGCCTCAGGACTGGGCCGCGCCACGGTTGCAGCCTATGTGGCGAAGGGTGTGAAAGTCGCCATCTTTGACATGAACGAAGATAAGGCCAATGAGGTTATCGCTGAGTTGGGCGCGGACAATGTCGCGTTCTTCAACGTCAATGTGGCGGATGAAAATTCGGTCAAAACCGCGGTGGCGGGTGTTGTAGAAAAATTTGGCGCCCTCCATATCTGCAACAACTATGCGGGCATTGCCAGCGCCTGCAAAACCTATGGTAAAAATGGGGTGTTCCCACTGGACCAGTACATGCAGGTCATCAATATCAACCTGGTGGGCACGTTCAATGTATCGCGCTACGCCGCTGAGCAGATGGCGAAAAATGATCCATTCAACGATGACGGCGGCCGTGGTGTGATCATCAACACCGCTTCCGTTGCCGGTTATGAGGGCCAGATAGGCCAGCTGGCCTACAGCGCCAGTAAAGGCGGAGTGATCGGCATGACCCTGCCCATGGCGCGTGACCTGGCCAGCTACGGCATCCGGGTAAACACCATAGTACCGGGCCTGATTCACACGCCACTGTTCGAGGCGATGCCGGAGCCGGTCTACAAGTCTCTGGAAGCCAGTGTGTGCTATCCCCAGCGCCTCGGTCAGCCCTCAGAGATCGCGCACATGTCAGTATTCATCGCAGAGAATGACTACGTGAACGGTGAATGTATCCGCCTGGATGGCGCCATTCGCATGCAACCGCGTTAAGGAGGTCGAAATGGGACCATTAAACGGTTATACGATAATAGAGTTGGCGGGCATCGGGCCGGCGCCTATGGGCGGCATGATGCTGGCTGATATGGGCGCCGAGGTCATCCGTATCGATCGGGCTTCAGGTGCCAGTGCCCTGGTGATGAAGGACGTCAGTGCCCGGGGCAAGAAGTCGGTGATGCTCAACCTCAAGAATGCCGACGGCATCGAGACTTTGCTGCGCATGGTGGAGAACGCCGACGTTATCATCGATCCCTTCCGCCCGGGTGTTTGTGAAAAGCTCGGTATTGGGCCCGATGTCTGTATGGCGCGCAACCCAAAACTGATTTTCGCCCGTATGACCGGCTGGGGGCAGGAGGGCCCTCTGGCCCACACCGCCGGGCACGATATCAACTATATATCCATCACTGGTGCGCTCTATGCCATAGGCAGAAAAGATGAGAAGCCGGTAGCGCCACTGAACCTGGTGGGGGACATGGGTGGCGGTGGCATGTTGCTGGTCAATGGCGTCCTGGCGGCCCTGTTGGAAGCGGCAAATTCGGGTAAAGGTCAGGTTATTGATGTCGCTATGGTAGACGGCGCTGCCCAGCTGATGTGGATGTTTCACGGCTGGGAGGCGTTTGGCATGTGGGACGCCGGCGAGCGCGAATCGAATATGCTCGACGGTGGGGCTCATTACTATGATATCTACGAATGCGCTGACGGCGAATACGTTTCCATAGGTTCTATCGAACCGCAGTTTTACGCCTTGCTAAAGGAGCTGGCAGAGTTGTCAGAGGAGGATTTTGGCAACCAGAACGACGCGTCCCGGTGGCCGCTCATGAAGGAAAAGTTGGCGGCTGTTATCAGGCAAAAAACACAGGCCCAGTGGTGTGACATCATGGAGGGGACGGATGTCTGTTTCGCTCCGGTGCTGAATTTTGTGGATGCGCCGCAACACCCGGCCAATGTGGCGCGTGACACCTATATCGAGGTGGACGGCATCACCCAGCCGGCGCCGGCGCCGCGCTTCAGTCGCACCCCGTCTTCGGTGGCGCACGGCGGGCATGATTTTGGTGAAGATACCGATGAAGTATTAACCGCCATGGGCTTCGGTGAGCAGGAAATTGTCGGGCTCAAAAGCTCAGGCGCTATCGCCTGAATCATGCCATTGAAGATTCGACGGGCCACACTATTGCCCTGGATGGTGGGTATATAGCGGCATCTTGATGTTCGGTAGACTCTGGAGCGCACCGCGCACCACTCGCCACGTTTCTGATGGCCTTTGGCGACTCGCTGAATGTGCACTTTACCCGCCGCAGTACACTAGGTTACCGTGGGCAGAGTTTAAGGAGCGACTATGGATGACCACGAGCAGGTAGAGGTGCAGCCGCCAGAGCTTTATTTGATTCACGATACCTCGCTGGATCCCGCGGCGCTTGCTCAAAGTGTCGCAGCAACACCATTTATCGCCGTGTCGTGGAGCGAGCGCGACACACCGCCTGCTGGCGCCAGGGTGCTGTTGTGCCTGGGCGACGAACAGATTCGCGATATTGCTCATCAGGCACTACAGAGACAGTGGCAAGTGGGCCTCCTGCCCCACACGGAGGCGCGCCAGGCCATGGTCGCGCTGGGTGTAAAGGGCGAGATGGTGGAGGTGTTTAATCACTACGTCGGACTCGAGGCTATCGAGGCGGATGTCCTGACCTGTAACGACGAACTGGTTTTCTCTTCAGTGGTGCTGGGGCGGGTTCTCGCCCTGCGGCCCAACGATATCAATCGTCATCAAACGCTGTGGAACCTGTTGGTCGGTGCGCTCAAAGGCCTGGGAAAAATGCGCCTTAGTCCCTACAAGCTGACCACAGGCAAGGAGCGGACCATCCAACTCGCCGCCCTGGGCATGGTTGCCCTGGGACATACCCATAGCACGTTGGCAGAACGCGCATTTTCTGAAAACCTGGGTATCACCGATGGACGCCTTTCGGTGTTGGCGCTGGCGCCGCGCAGTATTATCAGCTATTTGTGGTTCATACTGCGCCTGCTTTGGCCGAAAAAAATCAGCCTGTCGCAGTTGCCCTTCTCACTGGGGCTGATTCAGAGTGATCGGGTTTTTCTGGAAGCGCCCCGGGGTACCGAGTACCTGCTGGATGGCAAACCGGTACACGCTACTGAAATTGAGTTCAGGGTGCTGGAACAGAGGTTGCGCCTGCTGCCGGGGCCGGCCCTGCTACTAAGGCCCGATGAGCGCAAGTCCAGTGACAGGGAAACGGTGCGACTCAACCATATTCCGGTAGATGAGGCCGCGCGGTCACTGACGGGTAGAAAATTGCCCCTGTTCAGTCACGCCGGCGAGGAAGATTACCGGGAGTTATTCGTTACCCTACGCGACAACGCCACGGCGTCCTCGGCCTTTCAGGTATTGATGGTGCTGAGCGTGTTGCTCGCACTCACCGGGCTCTACGCGAATTCCGCGCCGGTTATTATCGGCGCCATGGTGCTGGCGCCGTTGATGTCTCCTGTCGTATCACTGGCCATGGGGCTGGCCCGCACCGAGCCGGGTCTGATCCAGGACTCACTGCGCACCCTGGCCATTGGTGTGGCCTGGGGCCTGGCCTGCGGTATTGTGCTGGCGTGGATCATGCCCCTGGAAATTCCCACGGCGGAAATGCAGGCGCGCATGTCGCCCACACTGCTAGACCTGCTGGTGGCCGTGGTCTCCGGTATTGCCGGCGCCTACGCCCATGCCAAAGAGGGTATCGCCAAGGGTCTGGCCGGTGTGGCCATCGCCGTGGCCCTGGTGCCACCGCTGAGTGTGGCGGGTATTGGGCTGGGCTGGGCTGACTGGGATATGGCCGGTGGTGCACTGCTGCTGCTCATTACCAACCTGGTGGGCATCGCACTGGCAGGCAGCGCTACCTTTCTGGTCCTCGGTTTCGCTCCCTTCAAGCGGGCGCGCACCGGGCTTGGGGTGACGCTGCTCATCATGGGAGTAATCAGTGCGCCGCTCTATATCGCTTTTGAGCGGATGGTGGAGAAGGACTGGATACTGGAGCAGATAAAGGAGCAGATCCCGGCGGGGGAACTGGAGTTGGCGGGTATTTCCGTGCGTGTGTATGATATTCGGGTGACGCTCAGTAAACCTCACCTGGTGCGCGTGGTTTTGAGCTCGCCCCAGCGTCTGGATGTAATCCATGTGGATGAACTGAAACGCATGATTAGTGAGCGGATTGGGCGGCCTGTTTTGCTGGAGGCACAATTGAATATCCGGCGTTGACCACGATTATTGGCTTACGACCTGTCAAACTGGATCTGCACTGTATGGGCACCGATGATCTGGACTCCCGGCGGGTGTGTGCCGCATTTGGCGAGACCCGCTGACCGCTGTTATGTTGTTGTCCAACGAGAACGGTTACTGCAGATAGCGATCCCGGATTTTCTGGAGCTTGACCGCATCGTTGCTGAAGAACCATTCGGCGCCTCTGTTAAGCTCCCGAAACAGGCAGTTTTTTGAGCGGATGAAACCGGCGCCAACGCGCTGGCCAGCCAGTTCATGGCGTCGCCTGAGTTTGTCAGTGAGCAGGAGATAATGCCCGTTCAGGCCGCCGCACCGCGTTGCCAGAGCCGCCCGGCTCAAGCGCGAGGTATTGAGCTGCGCAACCGGAAGGCAGACGTTGCGCGGTACAAAATCCACCTTGGTAAACAACTCCGGATCCAGCGCCAGAAAATGGTAGTCCAGTCCCGGTGATAATGTCGAGAGCTGTTCCCGCAGGATCGCCTTCTGTCGCTGCAACTGAGGGTAGAGCTCCGCTTTGATTTCCAGCATCAGGTGGGTGTTACTGCCAAATTCACCCACCAACTCCGTCAGAGACGGGATTAGTGGCATTTGCGCTCTGAGGTCGGTAAAGGAAAGCTCGCCGACCCTGGCCCGATTGCCAAACAGTCGCTGGCCACAGGGGTCGTGACAGATGACGGGGACCAGATCCGCGGTCCAGCGGATATCGCATTCTATACCCCAAACACCATTGGCTCTTGCATTGTCAAAGGCAGGCAGGGTATTTTCAATGACCGAGATGTTATCGTGTTCGCCCCGATGTGAAATAATCTTACAGTGACGCAAGGCGACCTGATCTGGCACCGGCTGTGGAATGCTCGCCACTGCCCAGTCGACAGCTTTCATCATCACGTTTTGTAGCAGAAGTCGCATCCCAGCGCTTGCCTGGTCCGGTCCGGGAGGCAATAGTAACGCTTGAAGTGTAAAAGTGTTAGCCACATGCGGATAACGTCATGAGTAATGCCAGTATCGAGAGTTCCAGCCAGCCAACCAGTACTTACGCTGGCAGGCGTGAAATATGGGCCTGGGCTTTCTATGATTTTGCCAACTCGGGTTACACCACGGTGGTTCTCACTACGATTTACAGTGCGTATTTTGTCGCGGTGGTAGCCGGCAGCGCGACGACAATGTCTGCGGGCACCGCTACCTTGCTGTGGACCCTGTCGATTGCCATCGCCAATTTCTGTGTTCTGGTCAGTGCGCCGGTGGTCGGGGCTATCGCGGATTACCGGGCGACAAAAAAGAAGTTCCTGTTGTTCACCACAGTCTGTTGCGTGCTGTCCACCGCACTGCTGGCGTTCGCAGGCCCGGGGCAAGTGGTCTTGGGAATGGCATTGCTGATTCTCTCCGCTGTCGCTTTTTCCGCTGGTGAAAACCTGATCGCCGCCTTCCTGCCCGAAATAACCCACAGCGATAACATGGGTCGCGTTTCAGGTTATGGCTGGAGTCTGGGTTATTTCGGCGGCCTGCTGACGCTGGGCATCTGTCTCGCCTATATCAACCGGGCCAGTGGGCAGGGGTACGGAGCGGCTGATTATGTTCCCGTAACACTGCTGGTAACCGCGGCCATATTTGCACTGGCCGCCGCGCCAACGTTCCTCTGGCTGCGAGAGCGGGCCACACCACTGCCGCTGCCGGTGGGTAGATCCTATATACAAATCGGCTTCGATCAAGTGTGCAAGACCCTGGCCAGCGCCGCGCATCATCGCGACTTGTTTCGATTTCTGGCCTGTCTGACCTTATATCAATCAGGGGTCGCGACGGTTGTGGTTATCGCCGCAATTTATGCCCAGGAAGTCATGGGTTTTGACACTCAGCAGCTCATTATTTTAATTATGGTGGTAAATTTTACTGCGGCTGTAGGGGCCTTCGCCTTTGGCTTTGCCCAGGATCGTTTTGGTTCCGTACCCACTCTGGCGGCAGGTCTGTTGGTATGGGTGGCGGCCATAGCGGTAACGTTCTTCGCCGATGAACCCGCCGACCTGTGGTTCGCCGGAAATTTGATGGGCCTGGCGATGGGCGCCACCCAGGCCGGCGGCCGAGCCCTGATCGGGCAATTGACACCGGTGGAACGCAGCGCCGAGTTCTTCGGACTATGGGGCCTGGCGAGCCGGGCCGCCGCCATCCTGGGGCCATTGAGCTACGGCATAATCAGCCAATTGAGTGCGGGCAATCATCGCTTTGCCCTGCTTTCCACCCTGGCCTTTTTTGTTGGCGGTTTGCTGTTGCTGCTAACCGTCGATGAAGGGCGTGGCAGAATTGCGCGAGATCAGGGTGATTCCACGGTCGTTGGCTAACCCGGCTCCAACTCCGCCTCCATCTGCTCGCGCATCACAAACTTCTGGATCTTGCCGGTGATGGTCATCGGAAACTCATCCACAAAGCGCACATAGCGCGGGATCTTGAAATGCGTAATCTGGTCGTGGCAAAAATCCTTCAGCTGTTCTGCGCTCATGGACTCACCCGGGTATAGCTGTATCCAGGCGCAGATTTCCTCACCCATTTCCGGGTCGGGGACACCGAATACCTGCACCTCGGCGATTTTTGCATGGGTGTGGAGATATTCCTCCACTTCCCGTGGGTAGACGTTTTCGCCACCGCGGATAACCATATCCTTGATGCGCCCGACTACCTGCATGTAGCCTTCCCCATCCAGGACACCCAGATCGCCGGAATGCAACCAGCCGGCAGTGTCTATGGTTTCACTGCTGCGCTCTTCGTCGTCCCAGTAACCGCGCATCACCGAGTAGCCGCGTACGCAGATTTCACCTTTTTCACCGATGGGCAGCACGCGGTCGTTTTCGTCAGTGATTTTTATCTCCACCCAGGGTACCGCGCGGCCAACTGTCCCGGTGCGCTTCTCTATGGAATCGTCGGGCAGAGTCATGTGGTTGATCGGGCTGGTTTCGGTCTGGCCATAGCCGATCAGGATGTCCTCCATATGCATATCGCCGATAATCCGATTCATGACTTCAACCGGGCAGGGCGCGCCGGCCATAATACCGGTGCGTAGTGTGGACAGATCAAACTCACCAAACCGAGGGTGATCCAACTCGTTGATAAACATGGTGGGCACACCGTGCAAGCCTGTGCATTTTTCCTCTTGTACGGTGCGCAGTGTTGCTACCGGGTCAAACGATGCAGCCGGATAAATGGCTGTGGCCCCATGGGACAGACAGGCCAGGTTGCCCATAACCATACCGAAACAATGGTACAGGGGGACCGGTATGCACAGCCGGTCCTGGTCGGTGAACCCCATGCTGACGCCACACAGATACCCGTTGTTAAGAATGTTGCAATGGGTCAGCGTAGCGCCCTTGGGCGACCCGGTGGTGCCGCTGGTGAACTGGATGTTGATCGGGTCGTCCGGGCGCAGTGTGCTTTTGATTTGATCCAGTTGCGCATACTCCGTAGCTGTTCCCATGTCACACACATCGGAGAAATTCAGCATACCGGATGTGGCGTCTTGCCCCATGCGGATAACCGTTTCCAGGTGTGGAAATTTTTGTGCTTTGAGCTTGCCCGGCATACAGCTCGCCAGCTCTGGCGCCAATTCCTGCAGCATCGTCAGGTACTCGCTGGTTTTGAAACTCTCCGCGGTGACAATGGAGCGGCACTCTACCTTGTTCAGGGCGTATTCCAGTTCGTGCAGCCTGTAGGCCGGGTTGATACACACCATGATGGCCCCGATCCTGGCGGTGGCGTATTGCACCAGCGCCCACTCGAAGCTGTTGGGCCCCCAGATGCCCACCCGATCCCCCTGTTGTATGCCCAGGGCCAGCAGACCGGTGGCCAGTCGGTCGATTTCACGCTTGAACCGGGCATAGGTCCAGCGCACATTCTGGTGCGGCACCACCAGTGCTTCATTGTCGGGGAAACGCGCGCAAATGTGGTCCAGATAGTCCCCAATGGTCTGGTAGATAATCTGGGTGTTTGACGCACCGCTGTAATAACTCTGGGTCAGTGGGATCATGGAGCCTGCCTGGTAAGGATTATGCTTAGCCATGAATTATCTACCAATATCGATGCCGGTGTTAGTCTAACCGGGCCAAAAATTGGCCAATCAATTTTTACGATCTTAAGTTCAGAATTCTCGTTCGCCAGGCGTTTGTGGCCTTTGAGGAAGGTGCGGGCGTTGTACGGACGCAGTACACCAGAGACTTACCCTGATGTTCAAAAGGCTGTATTGTGTGGCTCTCGTGCTACGGGCAACTACAATCCTGGTTCTGATATTGATCTGACGCTGGTGGGTGGGGCGTTAATTTTATACCAGTTGAATGCCGTCGCGATGCAGCTGGATGATTTATTGCTTCCCTGTGAGCTTGGATTATCGATATGCCATCAGATAGATAAGCCTGATTTGCTTGAACATATTGAGCGGGTGGGGGTGATTTTTTATACCAGATAAGGCCGACATTGTGACAAACATAAACCGGATGATTCTCGCTATTTTCATGGTGCTGGGTTCTGTGGCGCAGGCAGATTCACAGGCGCGGTCGACGCAAACTCTCGATGATTTTCACCAGGCGGCGGCGCGGGCGGATATAGACAGCTACTTCGCGGCCATGACTGAAGATGTCGTTTTTCTGGGCACTGACGGCAGTGAGCGCTGGCAGGGCCAGGCCTTTCGTGATTTTGTGCGAGTCCGGTTCGCTGCGGGCCGCGGCTGGACCTATACTGTCATGGCACGCAACATCACTATCGCAGACGATGGGCAGACCGCCTGGTTTGACGAGTCGCTGCACAACGAGGGCCTGGGTTTTTGCCGCAGCAGTGGTGTATTGGTAAAGTCCGGCATGGATTGGAAAATCGCCCAATACAACCTGAGTGTACCCGTACCCAATGCCATAGTGCATGAAGTGGTTGCTGATATCACTGCAACGCAGGCGGCTGTAGTTGGGAGCAGTGCTGCCACAGTTGATGCCGCGGTTGATGACACAATGTCTGGATTCACAGCGGGCGCGTCGGCGCCGCCTGCCGCTGCTGCCGACCCGGTAGCCAGCGAGCCTGCAGTGGAAGCAACAGAAACGACGGACAACTGCAGGAGAAAGCGCTTTAAAACCAATCGAAAGGCGGGTTGTTAGAGCGGCGCCGGGCTTAATTAGTGCCTATCGATATACGCGCAACATTTTGAGAAAATTTCTCCGCAGAAACATCTGTAGGCGTGTTTTTCTCGTACAGTTGTTTTGAGGTAAAGTCGTTATCGCCCGATCTGAGCTCCCGGCCATTCACCGCTGGCGACCTGCCGGTGGACCGCCTGTTCAACCAGTTGTTGTAACCGCATGCTGGCCACCGAAGTGGGTCTGTCGGCGGGAGTGGCCAACACCAGTTTGCGTGTCAGCGCGGGGGATACGATAGGGCAGGCCGTCATTTCGCCCCGCTTAACGCTTCTCAATACAGTCGCCAGCGGCAAGATGGTGTGGGCAAGACCCCGGCGTACCAGGTCAAGCTGCAGGGCCAGGGTATTTATCTCTGCGTCCAATAACACCGGTAGGCGCACCTGTGCGGCGGCCTTCTCTATCATAATACGCAGACCGTGGTTATTGCCGGGCAATACCATGGGGAATTGCAGGGCGTCTTGCAGAGAAATTTCGGCCGCGCTCGCAGTTGGGCATTGGGCTGGGCCAATGAAATAAAGCCGCTCTTCCATCAGCGGTGTGCAGCGAAGATTACGTCGCTGATAGGGTTCGTAAGTAATCGCTAGGTTGATTTTCTTTTGTTCTGTCAATTCTTGCAGCGTACCGCTCATGGCGGATTCCACGACCAGCGACACCCTGGGAAAATTTTCACGAAACCGTTGCACGATGTCGCCAGCCATGGAGTGAGCCACCGATGGGATCAGGCCGAAGATAACCTGCCCTGTGACCTCCCCGGCGATGGCCGATACAGCGCTGGCGGTCGCTTCCACTTCCTCCAACAGGTGAGTGGCACGGGTCTGTAGCAGTTGTCCCGCTGCGGTAGTCACCACACCACGCCCGTGACGGACAAACAATTCAACACCAAGTGACTCTTCAAGCAGGCGTACCTGGCGGCTAAGCGCGGGCTGGGCAATGTTGAGCAGGATGGCCGCCCGGGTGAAACTGCCGCATTTGGCTACAGTGAGAAAGCTGTTTATCTGATGCAAATTAAAGGGTTGTGACATGTAAGGCATACAAAAATTATATAGAATATTACAAAAGTATCTAAAAGGTGTTTGATTTGCAAGCTGGACCGGGAGCGGCTGGGCCGGGAGCATGCCTACCCTGGGGGTTGTCTCCCGGGAGAGGTAGTTGGCAGTACCCTTTGCGGGAGTGTGTGTTTCAAGTCCAGGGCTCTTGCCAAAGACCGGGCTGCCCCCGGTTGATCAGGTGGTGATGATCAAACGCAGCGCCTGCAGTTGCAGGTTGGCGTGCCGGATGTGGATGGCGCATTCCTCAATACGGTAGCGCAGGTGGTCCAGTTCTTCCTCGCGGATGGAGGGGTTCACCGTTCGCAGTGCTTCCAGGCGAGCTAACTCGGCGCCCAGGTCTGTGCGCATACGCTGCTCGGCTTTCGCCAGTATGTCCTGTAGCTGCGACTCCGCTCGCGTGGCGGCCAGTATCATTTTTGCCTCCACCTCGGCGTGGACCTGCTTAATGATCGCCAGGGCGGTGTGTTTCTTGACCTTCTCGATCAGCTTATTGAGTCGCTCGTGGGGCACCAGTGTCGCCAGGTCCTTGCCGCGGGCATCCACCAGCAGGCGCATGGGACTCAGGGGCAGAAAACGTTCTACCTGCAGGACGCTCGGTGCCACACAGTTCACCGTATAGAGCGCTTCCAGCAGCATGGTGCCCGGCGCCACGCCTTTGAGCTTGATGCTGCCGATGGCGGCGTTGCCCAGTTCCGTGGAATGCACCATATCCATGGCCTCCACGATCATGGGGTGCTCCCAGGTGAGAAACGCCATGTCCTCCCGGGCCAGGGCCTTGTCGCGGCTGAAGGTGACTGTGGTGCCGTCCTCGTGCACGTAGGGGAAGTGCCCGGTGAGCATGTGCTCGGAGGGGCGCAATATCAGCGTCTGCTCCGAGTGAAATTCCTGGTCAACACCGAAGGCTTCGCACAGGGTTTCCAGGTAGTTTTCCAGGCTATTGCCCATTTCGTTGGCGATGATTTCCTCAATCAGGGCCGCAGCGACCTCGGGTTTGCAGGAGTTGCGCTCCAGTAGCCGATCGCGGCCCTCGCGCAGTTCCGTTCGGGTTTTCAGGGTAAATTCAGCGCTGTCCACCAGTAAACTGTCAAACTCATCCGTGCGCTGTTCCAACTGCGGCAGTAGACGCTCCCGAAAAGTCTCAAAAATCATGTAACCCGCGGAGCAGCTGTCGCGAAACAGGTCCAGGCCGCGGTCGTACCAGTCCAGCAGGGTTTCCTGTGCAGTTCCGGCCATGTAGGGGACATGAATCTCCACGTCGCACTGCTGCCCGATCCTGTCCAGGCGACCGATACGCTGTTCCAGCAGGTCCGGGTTCATCGGCAGGTCGAACAAAATCAGGTGGTGGGCAAACTGGAAGTTGCGGCCTTCGCTGCCGATTTCCGAGCAGACCAGGGTCTGGGCGCCGTTGGTCTCATCGGCGAAATAGGCGGCGGCGCGATCTCGCTCGATGATCGACAATCCTTCATAAAAGGCTGAGGAGCGAATGCCGGCCCGCATGTGCAGGTGGTGCTCCAGTGCTACCGCGGTGTCCGCGTGGGCGCAGATAACCAATGCCTTGGCGGGGCGTAGTTGCTTGAGCGTATCTTCCAGCCATTGCACACGCGGATCGAACGATAACCAGCTGTCATCGATATAGGGCAGCTCGGGATGCAGTCGCTCGTCCAGTCCCACCTGGGCGTGGGCGTATTGTTCCGGGATCGGCAGAGGATGGCGGTGCAGTACCCGGTGGGGAAAGCCTTTTACCGCGGCCCGCGTATTGCGAAACAGCACCCGTCCGGTACCGTGCCGGTCCAGTATTTGCTCGATAATCGTCGCGGTGGGCGCTTCGGGGTCCAGGCCTGCTGGCAGTTCATCGGGTTTCTCCCCGGCTTCCAGAGCGTCGGTCAACGCACTCCACTTGCGATATTGCTGGTCTTCCAATCGGAAGCTCTCCAGGTCGTGGAAGCGGGACGGATCCAACAGGCGCAGCCGCGCGAAGTGACTGGCCTGGCCGATCTGCTCCGGTGTTGCGGTGAGCAGCAGCAGGCCGGCGGTTTGTCGGGCCAGGGCTTGCACAAACAGATAATCTTCACCCACGGTCTGTTCCGACCAGTGCAGGTGGTGGGCTTCGTCGATGGTCACCAGATCCCATTTGGCCGCCAGGGCCTGTGTCTGAACTTCGGGCCTGGACTCGAAAAGGTCCAGGCTGCACAGCACCAGTTGTTCCGCTTCGAAGGGGTTGCCCTCGGGCATTTGTGCCAGGCGATCCGCGTCAAACAGGGAGAAGTGCAGGTTGAAGCGGCGCAGCATTTCTACCAGCCACTGATGTAACAGGCTGGGGGGCACCAGTACCAGGACGCGCGATGCCCGACCGGTCAGCATCTGTTGCTGAATAATCATGCCCGCCTCGATGGTTTTACCCAGGCCCACTTCGTCCGCCAGCAGCACGCGGGGTGCATGGCGCTGGCCTACCTCGTTGGCAATGTAGATCTGGTGTGGCAACAGGTTGGTGCGCGAGCCCATCAGGCCGCGGGCGCTGCAGCGTTGCAACCTGTCGGCGTGCATGAATGTCGCGACGCGCAGCGCGAATTCGTCGTTGGTGTCGAAATGACCGTTGAGCAGGCGTTGTTGCGGGGTAGTCAGCTGTACGAAAGCGTCCAGTTCCAGTTCGGAAATAGTGAGCTCTTTGTCATGGTGGTCGATACCCGCGTAGATCAATAAACCCTGCTGTTCATGCACCTCGGTAACCAGCAATTCCACATTATCCACGGTGGAAATATGGTCGCCGGCCTTGAAGCGCAGCCTGGTGAGGGGGGCGTTGTCGGTGGCGTAGGTGCGCTCTTCCCCGACCGCCGGGAAGGCCAGTGTGACTCTGCGAGGCTCCAGTTCTACGACAATGCCAAGGCCGAGTTGTGCATCTGCATGACTAACCCAGCGTTGTCCGATAATGTACTCCATCAGTGGCGTTTACCCGCGATTTTTTTGGCTGACAGCACAGCGTAAGGGGTGCATAGTTTATCATCGAAACGCGAAATGTTTAGCGGCCGATCGTGTATTCATTGCGTGTAGCGATCGATAATTTGCTTGCCCAGAGCCATTTGGTGCACCTGGTCGGAGCCGTCCGCCTGGCGGCACCAGCGCGCGTAGTTGAAGGCTTCGGCCATGGGGTAGTCCTCCGTCAGGCCGCCGGCGCCGTGTATCTGGATGCAGCGGTCGATGATGGTCTGTACCATCAGGGGCACACTGATCTTGGTCGCGGCGATCATATCGCGGGAATCCTGGGCGCCTACCGCATCCATTTTTTTACTGGTTTTGAGTACCAGCAGGCGCGCCATCTCTATTTCCGAGAAGCATTTGGCGATATCTTCACGCACAGACTGATGCTTGCTCAGCGGGCGACCGAAGGTGCTGCGCGAGACAGAGCGTTTACAGGCGTATTCCAGGGAACGCTGCGCCGAACCGATCAGGCGCATACAGTGGTGCATGCGGCCCGGGCCGAGGCGGCCCTGGGCGATTTCGAAGCCCCGACCCTCGCCCAGCAGGACATTTTCTGCCGGTACACGAGCATTGTCGAAGAGCAGCTCTGCATGGCCCAGGGGCGCATCGTCATAGCCCAATGTGGTCAGCGGCCTGATCACTTCCAGGCCGGGGGTGTCTTTGGGTACCAGTATCTGGGTTTGCTGCTTGTGCCGGTTGTCGTTGTCGGGATCGGACTTGCCCATCACGATAATGATTTTTGTGCGCTCGTTCATGGCGCCGGTGATAAACCACTTGCGTCCGTTCAGTACCCACTCTTGCCCTTCGCGGACGATGCTCAGTTCGATATTGGTGGCGTCGCTGGAGGCCACCTGGGGTTCGGTCATGGCGTAGGAGGAGCGGATATCCCCCTGCAGTAAGGGCGTCAGCCAACGCTCTTGTTGGGCTGCGGTGGCGTATTTCATCAGCACTTCCATATTGCCGGTATCGGGGGCATTGCAGTTGAATACTTCCGGACACCACAATACGCGCCCCATCAACTCCGCCAGCGGCGCATACTCAACGTTGCTGAGCCCGCCGAACTCACTGAACTGCGCATGGGATGGTGGTACAAACAGGTTCCATAGCCCGTCAGCCCTGGCTTTTTGTTTTAGTTCATCCATTAGAGGGATGGGCGCATAACGGTTTTCGGCCGCATTCAGTTGCTCGATATAGGTGTGTTCATTGGGGTATATGTGTTCATCCATGAACGCGCTGAGCCTGGCTTGCAGATCTTGTGACTTTTTGCTGGATTCAAACATGGGGTTGTTCCTGTTAGTTGGTTAGTAGGGCGATTGAGATGAGGTGATGTGGGCGCGTGTCTTCACAGGGTGCATTCGGCTATTGCGCTTCGAAGAAAAGTGCCAGGCTGTTTTGGTAAGCATGTCGCAACAAATCCTCCACGTCTATACACTTAACTTCCGCCACCTTTTCCGCAATGAAAGGCAGGTAGTAGGGCGAATTGGGTTTGCCCCTGTGCGGCACCGGGGTCAGGTAGGGCGCATCGGTTTCCAGTACGATCTGCTGCAATGGGGTGGCGGCGACCACCTCGCGTACGTTGTCCGCCTGGTTAAAGGTCGTAATGCCGTTGAAACCGAGCATAAAGTCCTCCGCCAGACAGTACTCGGCCAGCGCCAGCCCGGCGGTAAAGCTGTGTATGACACCTTTGCGGGAGAGGGCGCCACAAAAATTTTGCAGGATGTCGCGAGTGTCTTCGTCGGCTTCCCGGGTGTGGATGACCACCGGCATATCCAGGTCCACAGCGGCTTGCAACTGTTGCTCAAACACCGCGCGCTGCACCGCGCGATCAGCGCGATCGTAGTGGTAATCCAGGCCAATTTCACCCACGGCGAGTATTCGCTCATCGGCCATGCGCTGGCGGATAATCGCGTCTACTTCCAGGTTGTAGGACTCCGCTTCGTGGGGGTGTATGCCCTGGGTCCCCCAGATGTTTGGAGCCTGACGGGTAAGCGTCATTATCCGGTCAAGATTTCCCGGAGAGACGGCGATGGTAACGATACGCTCGATGCCCACTTCAGCTGATTTATCCAGGGTGAATGTCAACTGTTCTTCGTCCAGGTAATCCAGGTGGCAGTGGGTTTCGATGATGGGGGTGCTAAAGTGCGGAATCTCGCGCCGTTTCTTGTTGCTCATGCTGTGCGGTCCGCTATATGTTTGATTTGGCTATACCGGCAGCGACGCGTTGATGCATTTTGCGTGACTGCTGGGTGCGCAATTCGCGGATGGTACACGTGATTTCCTCCCACAGCCAGTTGTGCAGGGGGGACCTGGCCGTGCGGTTGTGGGCCACCAATGCGTAGTTGATGTTGAAAACGCCCTCCGCGGGAGTGGGCAGGGCGGTAATGTCGCGTGTGGCCTCCTCATTTTGCAGGATATAAGCCGGAGCGAGCATCCAGTAGTCTGTATGGCGTAGTACCTCCAGCGCAGTGAGCAGGTGGGCTATTTCCAGGGAGCCCTGGACATGATCGCGTATGTTGGTGACCATATCGGAACTGAGTTGCCTCTCCAGGTGTTCCCGATCCGGGACATACTGCCGGATCAGCGGAAATTCCAACAGTCGCTGCCAATCGATTTCGCCGCGGGTGAGGGGATGGTCCTGCCGTGTCAATATGGCGAGCGGGCCGCCCCCCAGGTGATGAACCCTGAACCCCTTGTCGTAATGTGTCTGCTGAACATGGATGGCAAAATCAAGTTTGCCCAGGGCCAGTTCTTCCATTTGGTCCTGCACCCTGGAAACAACCCGGATGCTCAGTTGTGGTGCCTGGGTTTGTAGCTTTTGTATGAGCCTGGGAAGTAGAGCCACACCAATATTTTCCGACATGGCCAGGGTAATCTCGCCGGTAAATGTGCCGGGGTCGAAACTGGCAGAGGTCACCAGTTGTGTAATGCCCCCCAGTATCTCTTCCAGGTTGCCTGCCAGGTCTTTCACTTTGGGGGTTGGCTGCATGCCGTGGCTGCTGCGGGTAAACAGGGGGTCGTCAAACAGCAGTCGCAGGCGGGACAGGGTTTTGCTCATGGCCGGTTGGGTGATAAACAGTCGCTCGGCGGCCCTGGAGACATTTTTTTCTTCCAGTAAGACCTGCAATGAAATCAACAGGTTAAGGTCAATCTTAGCGAGTTCGCGGGTATCCACAGAGTCAGATATAAATATGGTTCATATAGAATATAATATAAATATATTGGATATATATCATAACGCTTATTAAACTGTTTGCAACTCGAAACACAGTCCTGAATTGACAGGGCTGGCGGTTGCCCCGGTGGCAACCGCTTCGATGGGAAACCATCCAGGTCCAGTTGAGTTATTTTGAACCCGCCTTATGGCGGGTTTTTTTTTGCCTGGCAAAGCCGGGCGTAACCACATGCGGCCTAAAATAAGTGGCGCCATGGGTGGGAGGCTATTCCCGCCACAGATATTCTTGCGGGCGAGGCCAGGTCGTGGCATGTTGATGTCTTTAGGGCGGCCCGATTGGGCGCCGTTATATCGCTGTTGGCTCGAGCAGGCCGGGAGAGGTGGTTAAAAATTGGTTGGTAAGTTGAATAGTTGGCCTAAATTCTTTGCATTGCACAGCACCTGCAAGCCGCTGTTGCTGTTGGCGGGGTTGTTATTGGCTGCGTCGCCGGTGTGGGCGGGTAAGTATGCTTACGGTGAGGCATTCGTGCGGGTTGGTCAGAGTTGGTCGGACGGTGGGCCAATGCAGGATCCGCTGCAGTCTGAGCCGCAGGCAACACAGGACGATGGGCATTACCGGCGTCAGGTGAGCGAATTGGAGGGTGAGGGCGGGCCCTATGCCGACGCGCTGGCGGAGCCTTTGACCGGGCTGGGGCGTCATTATCGGCAGCAGGGTGATATGGAACAGGCCCTGCTTCATTATCGCCGCGCCCTGCATGTGGTGAGGGTTAACGACGGGCTGTATAGCGAGCGTCAGATGCCCATATTACGCGAGCTTCTGAATGCCTACCGGGTAAACGGTGAAATGAAAACACTGGATAACCGTTACGATTACTACTTCCGCCTGTACGGTAGCGGCCGGCCGCCTTATACCGATATGCGCCTGCGTGGGTCCCTGGCGTATCTGCGTTGGCAGCGCGAGGCGATACGACTGAAAATAGATGCAGATGAAACCCAACGCCTGCTGGCACTGTACCAGTTGAATGATAAGTTGTTGCACGCGGTAGCCGCGGAGTCATCGGTAGCTTTGCAGTGGTATCGGAACATGGTGCTGAGCCAGATACGCAACCTGTATTTGTTGGAAGACCGGCTTGCCCCGACTGATCAAAACTCGGGTATGGCGTCTGCCTCTCCGGTATTGGCCGATGAGTGGAACCAACAGGACTTCAACACCAAACGGATGGAATTGATCCAGCGCGGCAGCCTGGCACAGGGTGTCGGCTTGTTACAGGCGTTGATCGAGCGCACCGCGGCCGCCGGAGAGCGCACGGAATTGGCTCGCCTGTACCTGGAGCTGGGAGACTGGTATCAGTGGCATGCCAAGGACCATCAAGCCGGGGAGCAGTATCGGCAGGTTGTGCAATTGCTGTCAGATGAAAATCAGGGTGACCTGTTACAGCAGTGGCTGGGACAGCCCATGGAGCTGCCTGATAACGGTGCATTCTGGCAATTTTATCCCAATCGTGCGGACGATCACCCGGTGGTGATTAGCGTGCGCTACGACGTGTCGGAGCGGGGGCGCGCTAAAAATTTACAAGCCGACGTAACCGATCCGGCGCATGAGGGCCCGGCTTCACGGATCAAGCGTAAACTGGCACGTATCCGTTTCCGGCCTCGCTGGGTAAATGGCACCGCCGAATCGGTATCGCAAGTCCAGCGGGACTACCAACTGATCGACTGAACGGGGTGTGTTCAAGCGTTCTCTATCACCATGATGGCGCCACTGGCTTTGATCGGGGAGCGGGTTTTCCAGTCGATGATATCGGCATAGTGACGATCCACGCAACGCTCTGCCATTTCAAAAAAAGTGGAGCGCTCCGGGTCGGCGATGAGTACGTGCTTCACTCCGGCTTTCACCGCGCGGTTGACCATGTTGTACACGGGGTTGACCAGTTCATCCCAAAAGCAGATATCCGCTGCGATAAGCATATCGAATCGGCCCAGTTGATGGGTGCTCAAATTTTCAAAACGCGAAACCAGCGATGTGGTCTGTACCCCGTTCAGGCTGGCCGCTGCCTGCAGGAACGGAAAGACATCGGGGTCGGCATCTACCGAGGTCACTTGTGAGCCCAGAGTTTTGGCGCACCAGATACCGGAAACACCCCAGCCGCAGCCCACATCGATGACTGAACGGCAGTGGTCCGGCCTGTTTTTGTTCAGGTAGTCGATTAGCAGACAGCTGGACTTCCAGAGTTTATTGCCGTGAATGGATGGGTAGACGCCCTGGCGCTTGACCCGGCGAATAGCCGGGTGAGAGCCGGTGGGCATGGTGACACCGCGAAAGCGGCGTTCGGTGCGCGGTTTGCTTGTTTTGCGAGTGCTCAACTTGACTCCTTACCGTCGGCTTTTGGATTGGGGATGTCCACACTCGTTCCTGCAGCATGGATGAACTGCTGAGCATGCAGTCCCGCCTGTCAATAGATACGGGTTACGCCATTGTGGAGATGGCGCTGGAGGACGACTCCCTGTCTGTGGAGCAAACCCTGCGCCAGGGCGCCCCTATGATCCGGCGCTGGCGGAATATTCTGCCCAAAGAGGCCCTGACTGGTTGTTCAGTCAACGCCTTCCACGTCCTCTGCCTGGGGTCCCTTGTCACTCTGTGCGACCACGAAAGATACGCGCTGGCCATCGCGCAGGCTGCGCCGGCCTTCGCCCCGGATGGAGCGAAAATGCACGAAAATTTCCTCACCGTCATCTTTGGTGATAAAACCAAAACCCTTGGATACATTGAACCACTTTACCTGGCCCTGCTCTCGAGCAGAATCTTCTGTGGCGGTGCGCCGGGCAGGCTTTTTCGAGCCGGGGGCGGCCGCCTTGCTGGTGCCACCCGCGGTGGATGTACTGGCGGACGGCGCAACAATCAGGGCGGTGGCCACTGTGGCAATACTGAACGCGGCCAACAGCATCAGGTTGGGAATGGCGCCATCCTGCAACAAGGTGGTAAGTGTGGAAGCTACTATGGCGATAACCAGGCTAATAATCAGCTTGACGATAAGACTCATCTAATTCCTCTCTACTATTTAGTATGCCCCGGGGTGGAGGGGGTTTCAGCGCCGCGCAATTCTAACACCAATAGCGCCGGGTGGAATGCCTCGCGGGAAAATAACTGGACAGGACACTGCACTGGATTACAGCTTCAGGACATCCTCAGCCTGCAGGCCCTTGGGGCCCTCAACCAGTTTGAACTCTACAGCCTGTCCCTCATCCAGTGTACGATAGCCCTCGCCTTCGATGCAGCGAAAGTGAACAAAGATATCGTCGTCACTATCTTCTCGAGTGATAAAGCCAAATCCCTTGGCGTTGTTGAACCACTTTACCGTGCCGCTGACGCGATCGCTCATATCACCTTCCTCGTTTAGCGCCTTACTTTTTTTATGCGCTGCCCCCCATCGGAGGAGGCGGAGACCAGAATTCTTTAGTGCCGAGGCAGTGGCATTTGCTACATTTGCTGGATGCGTTGCGCCTGCTCCCGTAACGTTGCCAGCGCCTGCTGCTGCGCCTGCATTTTATCGCGCTCTTTGGCAACTACCGCAGCGGGTGCTTTATCGACAAAGGAGGCGTTGTCCAACTTGACCTGGATACGTGACAAGTCCTTCTCCAGCTTGTCGATTTCCCTGGCCAGACGCGCCAACTCGGCGTCCTTGTCCAGCAGTCCTGCCATGGGCACCAGTATCTCCAGTTCACCTACCAGTGCGGTTGCGGCAACGGGGGCCTCTTCACCTGTGGACAGCCATGTTATGTCGGCAAGTTTCGCCAGCTTTTTGAGGAATGGCGCATTCTGCTCCAGTCTTGTTTTATCGCGTTCGTCGCCGTTAGCCAGCAACACCGCAAGCTCCTTACCCGGTGGGATATTCATCTCGCCACGGATGTTGCGAATACCTACGATCACACCTTTGAGCCATTCTATATCCGCATTTGCAGCGCTGTCCACGCCTTTCTCGTCGGCTACCGGGTAGGGTTGCAGCATGATGGTTGGGCCGGATTTTCCCGCCAGGGGCCCTACTGTTTGCCAGATTTCTTCAGTGATAAAAGGCATTAACGGATGCAGTAGCCTGAGCCAGGTTTCCAGTACGCGGATGAGGGTTCGTCGTGTACCGCGTTTTGCCTCGGCCGAGGCATTGTCATCCCACAGCACCGGCTTGGACAATTCCAGGTACCAGTCGCAGTACTCGTTCCAGATAAATTCGTACAGTGCCTGTGAGGCCATGTCGAAACGGTAATGACCGATCGCCCGCGCGACCTCTGTCGCGGTTTCCTGCAGTTTGCTCACGATCCAGCGGTCCGCCAGGCTCAGTTCGACGGGAGCGTTACCGTCGGTAGCGCAATCCTCGGCCTCGCAGTTCATCAACACGTAGCGTGCCGCGTTCCAGATTTTGTTGCAGAAGTTCCTATAGCCTTCGATGCGGCCGATATCGAACTTGATATCGCGGCCGGTGGAGGCGAGGGAAAAATAGGTGAAGCGCAGGGCATCGGTACCGTAAGGCGCGATGCCATCGGGGAATTGCCGGCGCGTGGCCTTTTCAATCCTGGCCGCCAGTTTTGGTTGCATCATGCCGGCGGTGCGTTTACTGACCAGTCCCTCCAGGTCGATGCCGTCGATCAGGTCGATGGGGTCGATCACGTTGCCCTTGGACTTAGACATTTTCTGGCCGTCGTTATCGCGCACCAGGCCGTGAACGTAAACCGTGTGAAAGGGCACTTCCTTACGAAAGTGCAGCGTCATCATGATCATCCGGGCAACCCAGAAAAAGATGATATCGAAGCCGGTTACCAGCACAGAACTGGGGTGGAAGATCGCCAGCTCTGCTGTTTCTTCGGGCCAGCCCAGGGTGGAAAAGGTCCATAGGGCGGAAGAGAACCAGGTGTCCAGCACATCGTCGTCCTGGCGCAACTCGATGTCTTCAGCCAGTGCGTGCTCCGCCCTTACGGCGGCCTCACTCTCGCCCACATAGAAATTGTCGTCATTGTCATACCAGGCGGGAATGCGATGTCCCCACCACAACTGGCGACTGATACACCAGTCCTGGATGTCGCGCATCCAGGCGAAATAGGTGTTTTCCCACTGTCTGGGTACGAACTGTATGTCGCCGTTTTCGACCGCAGCGATGGCGGGTTTGGCCATTTCCCTGGCATCCACATACCATTGATTGGTCAGGTAGGGCTCTATCACCTCGCCGGAGCGATCACCGCGAGGGACTTTTAGTGTGTGATCGTCAACTTTATCCAGCAGCCCCAGGGCGTCCATGTCGGCGACGATTCGCACTCGCGCTTCGAAGCGATCCATGGTGCGATAGGCCTCGGGTGCCTCCACGCTGATGGCGGCGTTGTCATCCATGATGTTAATCATGGGCAGGCCGTGTCTACGACCCACTTCATAGTCATTGAAGTCGTGGGCCGGAGTGATCTTGAGGCAACCGGTGCCGAATTCGCGATCCACATAATCGTCTGCGATTACCGGAATTTTGCGCCCGGTGAGGGGCAGTTCTACCATGCGGCCGACCAGATGGGCGTAGCGCTCGTCTTCTGGATGTACCGCCACGGCGGTATCACCGAGCATGGTCTCGGGGCGAGTAGTGGCCACGGTGAGGTGACCTTCGCCGCCTGCCAGGGGATAGTTGAAGTGCCATAAATGGCCCTGTTCTTCCTCGGAGATCACCTCCAGATCAGAGATGGCCGTATGCAAAGCCGGGTCCCAGTTGACCAGGCGCTGGCCACGGTAGATCAGCCCCTCCCGGTACAGGCGGATGAACACTTCCTGTACCGCCGCGCTGAGGCCCGGGTCCATGGTAAAGCGCTCGCGCGACCAGTCCAGCGAAGAACCGAGGCGGCGTAGCTGGCGCGTGATGGTGTTGCCGGATTCCTCCTTCCACTGCCACACCTTTTCTATAAACTTGTCGCGGCCCAACTCGTGACGGTCAATGCCCTGGGCTTCCAGCTGCCGCTCCACCACCATTTGTGTGGCAATGCCGGCGTGGTCCGTGCCGACCTGCCACAGGGTGTTGTAGCCGGACATGCGGTGATAGCGGATCAGCGCGTCCATGATGGCTTCCTGGAAGCCGTGGCCCATATGCAGGCTGCCGGTGACGTTCGGCGGAGGGATCATGATGCTGTAGGCCTGCTCGCCACCCTGGGGTGCGAAATAGCCCTTGCTCTCCCACTCTTCGTACCAGCGGGTTTCAATATTGGCGGGTTGGAATTTTTTTTCCATCAGTTACGGAATCCGGGGAGTATAATAGTAGGTGGTGGTTCGGGTCCGCGTATCGCGGGCTTGCCAGGGGCGCGATTATACGCGCCAAACCCTGACCGGGCTACAGGTCGTGCTTTTCCAGTTGATAGCCACGCTCTTTATAGAATTTCCAGGATTCGCGCAGTGCCTGCAGGCTGGCGGGGTCCTGAGTGACTACCTCGGCCACCCGCGCGAAGCGGCTGAAAAATAGCGGGATGTCCAATTGCAGATTGATCAGCAGGTCGTTGTGCTGGTCTGGGTCCTGGCCCCAGCCGATGGCGATGGTGTCGGAGTGCTCCTGGCCATGCAGGCCGTGAGGCAGGAAACTGGCAGGCCGGTAGCTCCACAGTAACTCGTCCAGCGTACGGGCCTGCGCTTCATCGACGGCGTTGATAAAAATACGGTGACCCTGCTGGAAGGCCTTGTCGGTCAGTCGCACGGCCACCTGCAGTCGCTGGTCCTGGTCGGTGGCCTGTACCACGTAAAAGCCGACACGGGTCATCGCTTTATTTGCCCGCTCTGTCCATCAGGTAGCGGGTCAGCAGAGCCACCGGTCGCCCGGTTGCACCCTTGGGTGCGCTGTTCCAGGCCGAGCCGGCAATATCCAGGTGGGCCCAGTGGTACTTCTGGGCAAACTGCGCCAGGAAACAGGCGGCGGTGATACTGCCGCCGCCGGGGCTGCCGATATTGCCCAGGTCGGCGAAGTTGCTCTTGAGTTGTTTTTTGTAGTCATCCCACAGGGGCATGCGCCAGGCCCGGTCGTGGCTGTCCGTGCCTGCTGCCAATAATTGCTCCGCCAGCTTGTCCTGGTTGGCGTACAAGCCCGTGGCATGAGAGCCCAGGGCCACCACACAGGCACCGGTCAGGGTGGCGATATCGATCACCGCCCGGGGTTTGAAACGCTCGGCGTAAGTGAGGGCGTCACACAGTACCAGGCGCCCTTCGGCGTCGGTGTTGAGTACCTCGATAGTCTTGCCGGACATACTGGTCACCACATCTCCGGGTTTGGTGGCTCCGCCGCTGGGCATATTCTCGGCAGCGGCGATGATGGCCACCACATTGAGTGGCAATTCCATTTCAGTGATCGCGCGCATGGTGCCCAAGACGCTGGCGGCGCCGCCCATGTCGAACTTCATCTCGTCCATTTTGGCACCGGGCTTCAGGGAAATACCACCGCTGTCGAAAGTAATACCCTTACCCACAAGCACGTAGGGCTTTTGTCCGCTTTTGCCACCCTTGTAGTTCATCACGATCAGTTTCGCCGGCTGGTCGCTGCCCGCTGTTACGGATAACAGAGAGCCCATCCCCAGCTCTTTCATGTTTTTTTCTTCCAGCACACTGACGTTGAACTTGCTGTTGCCCCGGGACAGTTTGCGCGCCTGTTGCGCCAGGTAGGTGGGAGTACAGATATTACCCGGCAGATTGGCCAGATTGCGGGCATCGTTAACACCCAGGCCTGTGCCCACGCCCTGGTCCAGGGCATGCTGTGCCGCCCGGGTAGGGATAGCGCCACCGGTGTTGAGCACCACGCGCGTCAGTTTCATGGGTGCCTGCGGCTTGCTTAAGGTCTCGGTATAGCGATAAGCGGCAGTGGTAAGGTGGCGGGCCAGGTAAGCCAGCAGCCATTTGGGGTCGCCGTCTTTAAGTTCCAGGTCCGCCGTGTGCAGCATGGCATCCTTCGCCGCAGTGGTGTTGAGGGCGGCATACGTCGCCTGACTGAATTCTCGCGCAGCCGCTCGGTCGAATTTTTTCAGGTCGCCACAGCCCACCAGTAGCAAACGCCTGGCGCCACCGGCACCGGGTAGCATCAGGGTTTCACCGGATTTTCCACAGAAGTCACCCAGCGCAAGGGCGGCTTTGATCGCGCCAGAGGACGCCTCGTCCAGTTGCTGCGCCGCGCGGGACAGCCTTTTGCGGGTGAACACGGGCAGTACGGTACATTGGCAGGTAGCTCTGGCGGCATCGCTCACATTGCGCGCGGTAAAAGTAATGGCGGTCATGGGATTTCCTTCATTGTTTTTCATCTGCGATAGTGTATGACGGACGGCGGTCAAACTAAACTTAAAAAAATCGCGAGCGGCGGGATGAAGCCACTTTCGCCTTAACTAATTGTTATTCGAGGCAGGCTCTCTAACCCTTTTGATTGTTCTGGTTTAATTCGGTTATCCGCCCTTTATTTTTTCTTTCTCCCACGCTTGGGTAGCAGAATCAGCTCTGTCCCGGACAGGTAATCGTGCCAGTACCGGCCATTGCGATCGATAAGGCACCACAGATAGCCCAGGCCGAGACAGGCAGCCGACAATACCGCCGCCAGGCAGCGCATCACGCCCTGCCTGGTATTTGGGGTTTTACCGGAGAAGTTTACCAGCTTGATGCGCCAGGCCTGCATCCCCAGGGTCTGGCCGCTCTTCACCCAGAAGGCGCAAAAAAAACCGGTGGTGCAGACCAGGGCGACCAGGCGCACTATATTGGCATTCAGCTGCGCCGTCGTAGCGTCGACTGCCGGCCCCCATAACAGCGTACGGGCTCCCATAAACAGGGCTACGCTGGCCATAATCAGCGGTAGAACCAGCAGGGTGTCGTACACCATTGCGGCCAGTCGCCGCAATAAAAAGGGGGATGGTTTGGGTGTGCTGTCGGTCATGGCGGGCAATAATAATCCGGGCTGCAGGTCAGGGTTGTACTGCCTTAATCACTCTTCCAGGGAGATATGATCAATGGATGGCGCCTCGGCCAGTTCTTTTTTGCGGTACCTTTCTTCCAGTACATCCATACCGGCAGGTGCCAGATCCATGCCTGAGAGGTCCAGCGGAGGTGCCTCGGCCTCAAGGGGCGCGCAGTCGGTGAAATCAGTACCCCGGGGAGACAGGCCTATGGCATCCGTATTGGGTGAGAGCGGGACCTGGTCCGCAGGCAGGTTAGGAATCGTTTCCCCCACATCGCCCATGTCCAGGTGGCTTGTATCGGGCGCCATTGGTGGTGGCGGCGGTTCTTCCGACAGTCGCTGCGCGGTGGCGTCTACCGCGAGACCTGCCGTATCTACCTCGCGGATGACGGGCTCGTTGCGCTCATCTTCACGCAGGACATCGGTGCCCGCTGGAGCCAGGTTTATCCCCTCCCGGTCAGCTGTCGGCTGTTGCTCAGCGGCGCTGGTTGAGGAATGCTCCGAGGAATAGCCGCCTTCATCCGGGGCCGCTGCCAGCGCGGCAATTCTCTGGGCTGCGCTCAGGGTCTTTTCAGGTACGGGTGTTGGCTGCGGGGACTCCTCCGCGGCTGCCGGCTGGCTGGCTTTAATGATCGGCTGGGCGCCGGCTCGCTCCATGGCCTCTTTGTACTTCACAGCGGTGGCCTTGTCGCACTCCCGTTTGAGCAGCTGGGCCTTACCACTGAACAGCTTGTCCAGGGTCTGTTGGTCTGCGTTGAACAGTTTGGCCAGTTTGTCACGGACACTGGTCAGTTCCTGACCTTCCAGCAACTGACCGGCGAAATAAACGTTGTAACGCGTTGCCATAGGCCGGATCTCATTATATTACTCAGTAGAGTATACGCATTACTAACGCGTGGGTCTTGTCCCGTGTTCCGCGCGGGTAGCCGGCGCCCGGAGGACTGACCACCCAGGTTGTTACCGTAGCCGGTCCTTGGTTATAATCCGCCTCCCGGTGTGAAATACCCGATAATGCGGCGCAGGCCCCGGGCGCCAGGGATCAACACGTTACACGGAGTATTTTTTACGGAAGCCAACATGACCGTGCAACAAGAAATCGAGCAGCAGCTCAAGGCGCAGCTCAATCCGTTATTCCTGGATGTGGCCAATGAGAGCCACCAACACAGTGTGCCGCCCAATTCCGAAACCCACTTTCGGGTGATTGTGGTCAGCGACAGCTTTGACGGCAGACGCAAGGTGGCGCGGCACCAGCAGGTTTACGCGGTGCTTAACGCCCAGCTTGAGGGGCCGGTGCATGCACTGGCGCTGCACACTTACACTGCGGATGAGTGGCACCAACGCCAACAGGACGCACCCGTGTCGCCCGAATGTCGCGGCGGTAGCAAAGTTGACTGACACTGGCATGAGCGATGTGGTGGTGGCAGCGCTTTACAAGTTCGTCACCCTGGAAGATTTTCACGAGTTGCGTGAGCCACTGCTGGACGCCTGTCTGGAGGCCGATATCCGGGGTACGTTGTTACTGGCCCGGGAGGGCATTAACGGCACTATCGCTGGTAGTAGAGAAAGTATAAATCAGGTGCTGGCCTACCTGCGCCGTGATCCGCGCCTCGCGGATCTGGATCACAAGGAATCTTTCGACGACCGCATGCCTTTTTACCGCATGAAGGTCAAGCTCAAGAAAGAGATTGTCACCATGGGGGTGACTGGTATCGACCCCAATCTGCACGTGGGAACCTACGTCAAACCGCGGGACTGGAACGCTCTGGTAAACGACCCGGATGTGTTGCTGATCGATACGCGCAACGACTATGAGTGCGGTATAGGCAGCTTCAAGGGTGCGCTGGACCCCCGGACCAGGAACTTTCGCGAATTTCCTGAGTACGTTCGCAGTCACCTGGATACGTACAAACACAAGAAGGTCGCTATGTTCTGCACGGGTGGAATCCGCTGCGAGAAGGCGTCGGCATTTATGCTTAATGAAGGTTTTGAGGAGGTCTACCATCTGCGCGGCGGTATCCTGAAATACCTGGAGGAAGTGTCGCCCGAAGAGAGTATATGGGAGGGCGAGTGTTTTGTGTTTGATAACCGTGTCGCGGTGGATCACAAATTAGAAAAAGGCCGGTACGATCAGTGCTATGGCTGTCGTCACCCCATTACCGAAGAAGACAAGCTCTCTGACAAGTACGAGAAAGGCGTGTGCTGCCCGCTGTGCTATGACCGGCTGACGCCTGATCAGAAGGTTCGTTTCAGTGAGCGCCAGAAACAGATCGAACTGGCTGCACAGCGCGGCGAAATGCATGTGGGAGCGCCGCCCCCGGATCGCCAGAATTCCAAACCGGAACAGGCCGGGGGTTACCTCTAGTGTTGGCCAATGTCCAGTTCAGTGCCGGTGACGTCATCCCTGACATAGGCAATGAAGTTTTGTGAGTTCACCGCTTTGCCATCAGAAAACACCAGCAGCGGTACATCCTGTGTGCCCTTGAGCACCAACTGAAATGCGTGCGATGGAGCGACCAGTGCGGATATGTTAAGCAGGCGTCTGCTTAACATATTCCCTCCTTACAGTATGAGCGGGCACTCAGGGCTTCGCGAGGCCCTGCCAGCGCCTGGAGTAATCTACGTGGTCGATATCCAACGTGTCCAGCACGCGGCCAATGGTGTGATTAACAATATCATCTATCGACTCGGGTTGTGTATAAAAGGCCGGTACTGGCGGCGCGATGATGGCGCCCATTTCAGACAGAGTGGTCATATTCCTGAGATGGATGAGATTAAGTGGTGTTTCCCGCGCCAGTAAAACCAGTTTGCGCCGTTCTTTCAGCACCACATCAGCGGCTCTGGACACCAGATTATCCGCAATACCATTGGCAATGGAGCCCAGTGTTTTCATAGAGCACGGTGCGATAATCATGCCGTGGGTGATGAAAGAGCCGCTGGACAATGTGGCGCCTATATCTTTGGGGCTGTGTGTGACATCGGCCAGTGCCGCAATCGTTTTTTTATCCAGGCCAAGTTCATATCGCGCAGTTAGCGCGCCGGCATCGGACAGTATCAGGTGGCTTTCCACTTCTTCGATTGTTTGCAGAATTTCAAGCAGCCGCGTACCATAGACAGATCCTGTTGCACCGGTAATGGCAACAATGATTTTCTTTTTCATGCGGGCTAAGTGCTCTTTTTCAGGAGGGTGACCATATCCCCAATTAGAAGCAGCGTCAACATGTGGTGAGGGCTGAATGACTCAACGTACGATATCCCTGGTCGAAAAAAAATCCATTATCATTGCCTTTCTTGGCCAGTGTAATGATTACAGCGATGTAATGGTCAACAAATACCAGGCACAGTTACAGGACGAAAACCTTGCGGAGTCGGCAGCTCAAAAAATTCATGATTGGAATGTTTATCGACAATTCAACGAGTACGCTGTGCAGGAACTTGGTGGTGACGAGTTGGACCACTGGTTCAGGTAGTCGTCGGTGACTGTCCGGTTGGTTATCCCGCGCGACAAGACGGTTCCAGCACGACGGAAAACTTATCCTGTTCATCCCAGCACTTTAAATACACGCGCCCCTGATCATCGCGGTCGGTTTCTATCAATCCCATGTTGTTACAATAATGCTCCAGGGATTCTTCCATATCGAGAACACGCAACTGAACGTGTCCGGGTCGCAAAACACCTGTCATAGCCATGTTACTTCTCCTGATTTACCGGTGCTAAAAAACCATCATCTGCCACTGTTATCGCCTTATGGAGATGGTCCACTACCTGCAAACGAATATCGGAGCGCGGGAACACCCTGCATGCCAATACTGTTCCGGCCTTTTCCTCCTGCTCCGTCACACGATCTCGGCTCATCTTGCTGGATTGGTACAAACCACGCAAAATTCTGACTTTGCAAACACCACAATCACCACCTCGGCAGCCCACGGGAATGCCTTTTTTACCCAACTGTATCATGCCCGCGAGAAGATGTTGTGTTTCCTTGCAGCGGTACTCCTCTCCCGAGTCGGTAATGGTGATAGTGTGTGACGACACAGTGCGCTAGATATTCTTGAACAAGGGGCTTCTCTTCTTTTCAGCAGCGCCATCGGCGGCAGTAAAGAATTTTTCCATAAACATGTCTTTTTCAAATACACGACCGCGCATCAAGGCGGTGATACAGGCATCGATCATCAGTGGGGGACCACACATATAGGCCCGGTAATCCTCGAACTTACCGGAAAAATGATCGATAGCGACATCGTGCACAAAACCGGTGCCGCCGTCCCAGTCCTCTTCTATATCCGGGCCGGACAAGCCTGAGACATAAGTAAAGTTGTCGTGCTGGCGCTCCAACTACCAAAACAGGTCCTTGTAGTAGAGTTCCTTGAGGTTTCTGGCGCCATGAAACAAGATGATTTCCCGCTTGTCTCTGCTTTCAAGTAAATCCAGAATCATCGATTTCGGACTGGATAACCCCGAGCCCCCGGCGAAAAAAAGTACCGGTTTTGTGTCGGATACCCGAATGAAAAAATGCCCATAGGGAGCAGAGAATTCCAGTTTATCTCCCACCTTCAGGTTTTTGTGAATCCAGGTCGTACCTTCGCCGCCTTCGATCAGAGTGATGTCAAATTCGATAATATTTTTCTCATTGGGTGACTGTGCCATAGAGAAAGGCCTGGGTGTATCGAGTCCGGGGATATGCAGATTTGCATATTGTCCCGATTGAAATTCCAGGCCATCGCCGTCAAGTTCCAGGAAAACACCCAGAATCCTGGGGGTTAGTTTTTCCAGCTTAACCACTGTGCCGGTGTAATCCCGGACCGGAATGTTTTCGGCATCGGGCTCTTCCTCGACATCGGCCTCAATCACCAGGTCACTTGATGGTGTGCTGCAACAGGTCAGGCATTTTCCTTCGTCACGCTCAAAATCCATCAGGGCAAAGGGTGATGCTTCATCGCCTATTTCAATATCCCCTTCGAGAACGTCGACTTTGCATGTACCACAGAGGCCGTGGCCACAGGCGTGCGGCAAATACACGCCCTGTCGCAATGCCGCATCCAGGATAGTCTGGTCTTCCTCCACCTCTATGGTGACGCCCAGTGGCTCTATGGTTACTTCAAAACTCATCATTACATCCTTGTGCCTTGACGCCATTGAGCCCCGGAGTCTTGAACCGAATTAATGATTTTGGTACGGACAGATACCAGACCCGGTCAAACTGGTAGAAGGGGTCATGCAGCCCGTTAAAGTGTTTGTTGTAATGGCTGATAGTGTGTATTTGTGTTTGGGCATGACGCAGTTCATCGATCGCCTGCATCTGGCAGGCGACCCTCGCGCCTTCTCCCCTGAAATGACGGCCCAGGTAGGCAAACCCCTTATGCGCGCCATACTCGAGTGGTGTAACGCCGGTAAGGAACAGTTTTATCGCACTCAGGTAGCTGGCGTCCGCCAGGTTGGTCTGGCCATTATTTTGCAAAAACTGTCAATAATCGCGTACAGATTTTTTTCTTTCTCCGCCTGGAATTTCCAGTAGGTATCCATGGTCAGGCGGAACGGATCTTCCCACTTGTCCCAGTCGGTAATCTTGAAGCCTTCGAGCGTGTCATAGGGGAAAACGTCATCCATTTTCTGGTAAGTTGTTTCCCAGCCCACGCCCCGGGTTAGCAGTTCATATCGTTTACGTAAATTTAATTTTTTGGCCGCCATTCCGATACCCTCATCGATCCGCTTGTCAAGTGTTAACCTCAACTCAGTTCGAACTTGTCATCATCTTTATCAATGTTTCCCGCCAGCGATATAAGTACCAGGTGCATTTCCTGTACATCCCATTCGCGACCCAGGTTCTCCTCGACTGTCTCACGCTTTACAGTAAGGCTACCGGCGCGCTCGAGCCGCACCATGCCGGATTGATACTGGATATTGACCCCTGGATTGTCCTGAAAAATTAGAGACGGGGTGTTTTTTTTGCCTGTCATGTTTATCTCCCGGCTAAACAGTTAAACCCTGCTTGCCAAAGCGGGCAAGCAGTTCTTCTTTGACTTCTGCCAACTCCGCCGCGCCTTCTGCGCCAAAGGCCTTGGTCGCAACGGGCTCCAGAGCCTCAGACAATCTGCTTGCCCATTTGTCCAGCCAGCCCGTCAGCAATTGCCGGTTTGCCTCGGATTCCTGTGCAGTGACCTTGGCCAATGCATTCGTCCAATGAATGGTCTCGCTGTACCACTCGGACATAAATTCTGTCAGCATGGCTATTGTGGCTCCGCCCTCTTTCGACAGCTTTCTTTCAAAACGGTCCCAGAGCAAGGGGAAAATCAGTCCGTCCAGCACGAAATTCTGCGCAACCATCAATTCGAACCAGTCTTCCAGTACAAGCATATCTTCTATGGCGTGACGCAGGCCTTGCCATCGTGGTGCTTCCATCCAGTCTATTTTCACCGCGTACAGCGTGGTGGTTTCGTTGCCATCGATAAGCAGGCCGATACGGGAAATATATTGGGCCATACCCAACCGATCTATGGCATTGAACATGGCCACCGAGCAAATTGTGGTGCCATAGCCCATGCAATCAATCTGGCAGTTGTTCATGTTCGCAGCCCACTCGACGTGGCGCAGGGGAACGAGAATATCGCGGACAGCCTGCTTGACCTCATCGGATAAATCGTCCAGCAGGTCGCGCTTGTCGACAAAGGCGTAATTATGCTCGGCGACTTCCTGCTGTTTAGCGCGAGTGATGGTGTAAGTACCGTAATAAAACTGGCGTGGATCGGCAAAGCTGTACTAGTCCTCCATGACGATAGCGGTCCGGCTGGTATCGTAAATCTCATAATTTTTGTCCCACAACGGCCGATACTGGAAATTCGCGGTGGGTTGCACATCATATGTGGCCTCTTGATAACGCGAGGCCGGCCTCTTGTCGCCAAAGCGCTCCACCAGATTGCCATAGGACAGACGGATGGGTGTGATTGCCTTCGCTGAAATTTCGATACTCATATCTTTTCCTGCAAGGGGATGTTAGTGCACTTTATCCGCCGCAGTACACTAGCAGCCTGTTAGTTGGCGTTATTCTCACCGCAACCCGATACACTAAATCGCCATTTCAATTTGTCGTAATCAACGGCCGCTTCTTGCTCGGCAGTCAGGTGCTGTACGTTATTGTCCTCGCAGAATTTCCTGAAGTGCTCGAAGGGCAACACCAGTTCGACATTGATCGTGGGGTCGCCGATCGCAAACTCAAATTCCACGTACTTGTCGTGTAACACTTTGGTTACACGGACATAACGCTGCCCTTTTATTCCGGCAATATTTTTTTGTGAATAAGACATTGCAGGCTATAGATATAGCAATATCCATGCCATAAGGGAATTGTTTGATTGATTTTTGGTTTTTTGGCACAAACACAGGGCACCTTGTGTCGCCTACAATCGTAGAAAATATACGCTGTTCACGTTTCTCTTCACGGGAATAGCTGTTGGTAACTCTAGCTTGCAAGTCATAGAGTGTTTCGATTAAAGAATCCGAGTTGGAGAAAATATTGTAGTCTTCCGCATTGTCCCGATCTGTCAGGGATTTTCCTATGACGCGATATTCACTATCACCCTGGCCCTGACCATTTTTATAGCCTGCGAGCATGAACAGTGCCCGGGATCGTTCGATACCCAGTGTATTAACAATTTCATTCCATACAGTGATGATAGCAGGGAGTGTCTGGAGGATTCCCCGTTGCTCATCGAGCCAGACTTTTCCCTGCGCCGGATTGAAATGTACATGGAGGGATAGATTTGGGTGGTCTGTAAGCGCCATTAGCATAAGCGAGTTCTTCCCTATCGTTACCAATCAGGTACGTGGCATCATTATTTTGCCCTCGAAATTCACTATATCATCAACTTTTTTTCACTGGCTACGCCTAAGGTCGCCTGTGTTACTAACATCCACAGACAAACGGGTTGCGCCTCCGCCATCTGGCATGACAGAATGTGTGAAGGTCATGGCATTGCGGCTGCACCGTACAGGCTATTTGCTTACACGCGGTGAGGGATGATGATGAGCATAGACTTGATAAAGAAACCAAGAATTCAACTACTAAATGGATATTGACAATGACCGGATGGACCGCCGAATTTTCTTTCAACACGACATCTACGAACGGGACGCGCCGTAAATGAGTGGGCCGTCGCTTACTGGCATCAAGGTTATTGATCTCTCAAGGGTGTTGAGCGGGCCGTACTGCACGCAAATCTTGGGGGATCACGGAGCTCGGATCATAAAAGTGGAGCCTCCGCAGGGTGATGAGACCCGCGGTTGGGGCCCCCCCTTCCACGAGCGTGGCAGCGCCTATTTTGATGGCGTAAACCGCAATAAAAAAGGTATCGCACTGGATCTTCGCAAGAAAGAAGCCCACGGGATTCTATTTCGCTTGCTTGAAGATGCCGACGTCCTGGTCGAAAACTTTAAAATTGGCACCCTGGAAAAGTGGGGTATTGGTTTTCAGGACGTACTTCAAAAAAAATTTCCCCGGTTAATTCACTGCCGCATAACAGGCTTTGGCAGCACAGGCCCCTATGCCGGTTACCCCGGTTACGACGCCGTTGCCCAGGCTACCTCGGGATTGCTGAGCATTAATGGTGATCCCGATCGGCCACCGGTTCGTATCGGTGTGCCGATTGTGGATTTGACCACCGGCATGAATGCGGTAATCGCTATTTTACTGGCATTGTATGAGCGCAATAGCTCAGGGCTGGGACAGTCGCTGGAGCTGAGCCTGTACGATACCGCCATCAGCTTGATACACCCACATGCCGCGAACTGGTTCCTCGATGGCACGCCACAAAATCGCACTGGTAGCGCCCACCCCAATATCACACCCTACGACCTTGTGCCAACCGCCACCGGCCACCTGTTTTTGGCCATTGGTAACGACAGGCAGTTTGCCCTTTTGTGCAGGGAACTCGGCTGCGCGGAGCTCGCGGATGACCCGAGATTCACCACCAATGCCCACCGCGCGCGCAACAAAGCGGCTTTGCGTAAAATACTGGAAGACATCCTGATCACGCTTGATGGTGCCACACTAACCCAAACTCTATTAGAGAAAGGGGTTCCCGTAGGGGTGGTCACAACGGTGCAAGACGCCCTACAGCACCCCCAGACCATCGCGCGACAAATGGTTGTGGAGTCAGAGGGTTATCGTGGCACGGGCATCCCTATCAAGCTATCGAGAACGCCTGGCGGTATACAGTTCCGTCCGCCCCAGTACGGCGAAAATAACACGGATATACTGGCGGCAGCGGGTTATTCCGCGCAAGAAATAGCCATATTTAAAGACATGCAAGTCACCCTGGATAAATCGGAAAAAACTAAAGAGTCAAAACTGACAATGAAATCGCTGGTGGATACGGTTGAGGCAAATATGCCGCCCTAGTCTGGGTGCAGGCCACGATGCAAACCTTCAACGGGAGAGACTATTTTGGCTATTGCAAATATCCTTAACTTTATCAATGGCGAGTTCACCACGGGTGACTCCGGAAAAACCTTTGACGTCCGCACACCCGTGGACAACGCCATTATTGCCCGGGTGCACGAGGCGAGCAGCGGAAGTTGATGCGGCGGTACGGGTGGCCGGTGAGGCTATGAAAGGCCCCTGGGGAGCGATGACCGTCGATGAACGCATCGTGTTGCTGAACAAGGTAGCAGACCGGATTAATGAGCGATTCGATGAGTTTCTGGAGGCGGAATGCCTGGATACCGGTAAACCCCGCTCGCTGGCAAGCCATATTGATATTCCGCGCGGCGATAGTGTCACGGTGGAGGAAGTGTTGGATGCGACAGAACTGATCGTTCCCGCGGTGGAAATCATTGACTCGCGTTACAAGAGCTTCAAGTTTGACCTCACCAGTGTGCAGGCGGATAATTCGTCTTCCGTTACGCTTCGTCGTTGGTGGACGACCGGCGAAGCCAGACGAGTTCGATTGGAGTACTCGCGGCGTGGTTATGACCAATAATGGCAAAATAGTCGAATTGGGTGCAGGTGCTGCGGTTCTGGACCACCCGGCAGCCAGTGTCGCAATGCTGGCCTCAATGCTGTCTGAGCGCGATGAGATAATCCCTGCGGGCACTTTTATTATGACTGGAGGGCTCACCGCTGCGGTACTGGTTGAGGCAGGCGACTCTATCGTTGTGCGCTACCAGGACATGGGCGACGTTTCGATGAAGTTTGTCTAAAATTGTCTCGGCACAAAACTAAAGAGTCATCATCAATGTCGGTGCAACACGATGGGAGCCACGCGATTCGTGGTGCGTCACTCCCGAGAGAGGGGGGTAGGCGTATGTCGTCTCAATCTCTGGTGCAGTGTCCTGAATATACGTTTTATAGAGTACACTAGCACTATCGCAAATTAAAAGGATCAGTATAATCGCATATGAGCAGCACTACGGATGTAAAATTATTTTTTAATTTCCGCAGTCCCTATTGTTACATCGTGTCCAAGTTACTGCCCGGTATTTTTGACGAGTTTGATGTCAACCTGGTGTGGCGGCCACTGGGGGGCCGGGATGGGCGTTCACCGCCGGAGCGGGCCAAGGTGAAAATTCCACTGGTGCGCCAGGATATTGGCGACGAGTCGGTCATATTGGATGTGGGTGCATCCGTAGGTCTGGACAGGGCGGAATTAGCGGCAACGCTGGAGGCGCCAGAGCGCCTGCAACAGCTTGCAGAATTCCGCCTGGAGGCGGACTCCCTGGGGATTATAGGTGTGCCAACTTTCACTGTGGGTGAGGAGATTTTCTGGGGCGCCGATCGAGTCGACTACCTGCGAGATCATCTTCGTGAATTACGTCTTTCGAAATATTAAACTTAGAGGGAAACCATGAAAAATATTGAACTACTGAGCGAGTCTGGCGCTGAATCGCTTGACCAGAATTTCCGGGCGGCTTTGGCCAAGGCCAGTAAGGGCATGTCACCCCTGGACCTGGGGCTCGCCTATATGGATTGGGCATCTCATTTGAGTATATCTCCCGGCAGACGTTTGCTGTTGGCTCAGAGCCTGATAAACAAACTCCGGGCGCTGGGCGTCTTTGGTATTGCCTCTTTGCTGAATAAAGACGCCGAAGGGCCGGCCTCGACAACTGAGCGCCGCATGTCCGGTGAGGCCTGGCAGAAATGGCCCTTCAAGGTGCTGGCCCAGGCGCACCAGACAAGCAAAGACTGGTGGGAGGAAGCGATACTTGGCGTGGATGGGGTGAGAGAGGATCACGAGATCGTTGTGCATGCTGTAGCGGAGCATATTCTCGATCTGTTGTCCCCCGCCAACTTTCCTTTAACCAATCCAGAGGTGCTACAAGCAACCCGACAGGAAAAGGGTAAAAATCTCTTTCGTGGGCTAAAGCTTTTCCTCAAAGATCAGTTTAACGATGTTGCTAACAAGGGATTGGCGGAAAATAGAGAATTCAAGGTGGGTGAGAATCTTGGCATTACCCCCGGTAAAGTTATCTTTCAGAACGAACTGATCGAGCTAATTCAATATAAGCCGGTGAACGCCAAGGTAAATGCAGAGCCTGTCCTGATATTTCCGCCCTGGATAATGAAGTATTACATACTCGATTTGTCTCCGCGCAACTCCATGGTGAAATACCTGACAGAGCAGGGTAAAACCGTATTTATTGTTTCCTGGAGAAACCCGAAAGCTGAGGACCGGGATATCAGTTTTGACGATTATCGTACACTGGGGTTTATGGGGGCGATTGACGCGGTGTCGGGAATTTGTCCCAAGCGCAAGATCAATGCGGTTGGCTACTGTCTCGGGGGTACCATGTTGTTGATTGCCGCGGCGGCCATGGCCAGGGAAAATGACGATCGCCTGGGTAGCATTTCCCTGTTTGCGGCACAGGTAGACTTTTCTGAAGCGGGTGATATTCTGCGTTTCATCAGTCCCAGCCAGATTTCTTTCCTGGAAAAAGTCATGTGGAAGCAGGGCTATCTCGGAATCGAAAACATGGGTGGGGCTTTCAGTGCCCTGCAGGCCAGCGACCTGATCTATGCCGGTGCAGTCAACCGCTACTTGCTTGGCAATGAAAGTAAGCCCTCCGACCTGATGTCGTGGAACGCCGACGGTACGCGCATGCCTTACAAAATGCATTCGCAATACCTGACAGCACTGTACCTGGAGAACCAACTTGGCCGTAATAAATTTGAGGTGGACGGTCGCCCTATCGCGGTATCAGACATTCGCGTGCCTCTGTTTGTGCTGGGTACAGAAACCGATCATGTGGCGCCCTGGAAGTCGGTGTATAAAGTGCACGACTTCACTCACGAAGAATTAACTTTTTTGCTGACCAGCGGAGGGCACAATGCCGGCGTAGTGAGTGGGCCGGAACATCCGCGCCGCCGCTATCGCGTCCATACGCGCAAGCCGGGCGATAACTATGTCGATCCGGGCAGATGGATGGAGGACAATGAACCCGTACAGGGCTCCTGGTGGCCCTACTGGGACAAGTGGCTGAACGATCACAGTAGTAAAGTGCAAGTCAAGCCGCCATCCATGGGGGCTTCCCGCAAGGGCTACAAGGTGCTGAGAGATGCTCCGGGCGAATATGTTATGGGTTAATTCATTGGCGCTTGCGTCCAATAACCCGCTATATCCGGATTCCTCCATCTATTTCGATGATGCGCCCAGTCAGGTAATCGTTTTCGAAAATAAACGTTACGGTATGGGCGATCTCCTCCGGTTTTCCGATGCGACCCAGGGGAATCTGGGCCACCGTTTTGGCCAGAGCTTCCGGCTTCATATTAGCGACCATTTCGGTACCAATGAACCCAGGAGCTATTCCCATACTGCGAATGCCGTAGCGAGCCAATTCTTTGGCCCAGTTCACCGTCATGGCGGCCACACCGGCTTTGGCGGCAGAGTAGTTACTCTGGCCGATATTGCCAGCACGGGAGACGGATGAGATATTGATAATAACGCCGATACTATCCAACTCGATAAATTTGGCCGCCGCTTCGCGACCACATAGGAATACGCCAGTCAGGTTTACATCGACCACCATCTGCCAGTCACTAAGACTCATCTTTTTGACAATTTTACCATCTTTTACTTTGACCAGCATGCCGTCGCGGACGACGCCGGCGTTATTGATCAGGCCGTTGAGTGTGCCAAAGTCCCTTACGATGTCATCAAAGAGCGCTTCAACCTGTTCTTCGTCCGCAACGTTGGCGATGTAGGATTTTGCTTCTCCGCCAGCTTGCGTACACTGTTGCACAGCGTCTGCAAGTTTCTCGGCATTCAGATCAACCAGTGCTAATTTGGCTCCTTTTGTCGCCAGTTCCAAAGCCATAGTCAGCCCGAGTCCCTGTGCGCCGCCTGTTATGGCAACGACTTTGTCTTGCAAATTCATAGTTTTCCCTAGTGGTAGTGGATGTAGTCAAAAAACAGTGATTACTGCGGTGAGTTGTTACTAAAGTGAGTTGTTACCAAGGTGGGGCATTATAACTGATATAAACTGTTAATGATGCATTTAGCGCTATGAATACACGGTATACCGTACATAGTGCTATCGTTATTGCACTGCGACACAAACAGGAACAGGATTGCCCTGTTCCTTCGATTTATGAATTGGCTGCTGTCAGTATCTTGTTCAGCGCAGCGCTCGGCCGCATGATCCTTTTAACAGTCTCTCGCCTGGGGTGGTAGTAGCCTTGTAAATCGGCGGGTGGACCTTGCACTGCTTCAAGTTCGGCGATGATTTTGTTTTCATCTTTTGCCAGGGCTTCTGCCAGTTTCACGAAATGAGCCGCAAGCTCAGGGGACTCAGTTTGTGCGGCCATGGCCTGCGCCCAGTACAGGCCCAGGTAATAATGGCTGCCGCGGTTATCCAGTTCACCGGTCTTGCGCGAAGGCGATTTGTTGTTATCCAATAGCTTTTCAATCGCCCTATCAAGGGTTTTGCCCAGAATATTCGCACCGGTATTATCGTTTTTGATGCTCATATCTTCCAGCGAGGCACTCAGCGCCAGGAATTCACCCAGTGAATCCCAGCGCAGGTGGTTTTCCTCCTGAATTTGTTGCACGTGCTTGGGGGCGGAACCACCGGCGCCGGTTTCGTACATACCGCCACCCGCCAGCATGGGTACGATAGAAAGCATCTTCGCGGAAGTGCCCAGTTCCATGATAGGAAACAGGTCAGTGAGGTAATCGCGCAATACATTGCCTGTGACCGAGATTGTATCCAGGCCACGAAGCTGTCGTTCCATGGATAAACGGATCGCCTCGTTGTAAGACATAATGCGAATATCCAGGCCATCCGTGTCGTGCTCCTGAAGATAGTGTTCCACCTTTTTTTGTAGTTCCCTATCGTGCGCACGTTCCGGATCCAGCCAGAATATGGCGGGCGTATCTGACTGGCGGGCACGGTTGACAGCCAGCTTGACCCAATCGCGAACAGGTGCGTCTTTGGTCTGGCAAGCTCGCCATATGTCGCCTTTCTCTACTTCATGCTCACAGATCAATGTCCCGTCTGCGTAGACAATGCGCATGCTACCGTCTTCAGATACCTCGAAAGTCTTGTCATGGGAGCCGTATTCTTCCGCTTTCTTCGCCATCAGGCCAACATTTGGTACGGTACCCATGGTGGTTGGGTCAAAGGCGCCGTGGGTCTTACAAAAATCTATCATCTCCTGGTAGATACGCGCGTAGGTGCTCTCCGGCATGACAGTTTTGGTGTCTTTTTGCTTGCCGTCAGGACCCCACATCTGGCCGGAGTTGCGAATCATTGCAGGCATGGAGGCATCGACAATCACGTCGCTGGGTACATGCAGATTGGAAATGCCCTTGGCAGAGTCCACCATAGCTATTTCCGGACGGGTGGCGTAGCAGGCCAGTATATCTTCTTCGATCTCTTCGCGTTTGGAGTGTGGCAGGCCGGCGATTTTATCGTAAACGCTGCTGAGGCCATTGTTTGGGTTGACGCCGAGTTCCGCGAACAACTTGCCGTGTTTCTCGAACAGGTCCTTGTAGAAAACCGTAACCGCATGCCCAAACACGATGGGGTGCGAAACCTTCATCATGGTAGCCTTGACATGTAGAGACCACATAACGCCGGTGTTTTTAGCGTCCTCCAGGCTATGTTCGAAAAACTCACGCAAGTGACGGCTACTCATGAACATGCTGTCGAGGATTTCACCGGCCTCCAGATGCATTTCTTTTTTGACATCTACCTTGCCATTCTTGGTTACAAATTCGATACGAACATCGCATTCTTTATCCAGGGTGGTAGATAATTCACTGGAGAAAAAATCTCCGCCGCGCATAAAGTCCGCATGGGTACGTGAGGCCTTGCTCCACTGTCCCATAGTGTGTGGAAATTTGCGCACATAGGCCTTGACAGCAGGCGGGGCACGACGGTCGGAGTTGCCTTCACGCAGTACCGGGTTTACTGCACTGCCCAGTATCTTGCTATAAGTTTTACTGGCTGCTTTTTCGTCATCGGTCTGTGGTTCTTCAGGGTAATCAGGAATGGCATAACCCTGGGATTGCAGTTCCGCGATACAGTTTTTCAGCTGTGGTATAGAGGCGCTGATATTTGGCAGCTTGATGATATTGGCTTTGGGATCTTGAGTCAGTTCGCCGAGAAAAGCGAGCCCATCTTCGATTTGTTGATCTTCGGTCAAAAATTCCGGGAATGCTGCGAGAATTCGTCCGGCAAGGGATACATCGATGACTTTAACATCGATGCCCACCGCCGAGGTGAATGGCCTGACGATTGGGAGAAGAGAGCAAGTCGCCAGGGAAGGCGCCTCGTCAGTGAGGGTATAGTAAATAACCTGGTTGCCAGTTGTCACATTAAATCCTTATGGTGTATTTAGCTGCGGGGCCGATATTGTACCAGCTCGCGGGCTGCTGCCAAAGGTAAAGCCGTAAATGGGTGCGACTCGACACCAATAATTGATAGAAACCCCGGCATCAATAGCCTGGCATATGGAAATTTATTCTCGCCTGGATCATTGTTTCTAGCGTATACTACTGTTGGTATGAATTAAATGAGACGCGGTAGAATGCCGCAGGAGAGTCAAAATGGGGCGTGTTGCATTGGTGACAGGTGGTACAAGGGGGATTGGTGAAGCCATTAGCTTGTACTTGAAGGAATCTGGCTATACGGTTGTTGCCAATTATGGTGGAAACGATGAAAAAGCTCGTGCCTTCTCCAAGGACTCGGGTATCGTGACGTATAAATTTGATGTGAGCAATCTCGATGCCTGCCGCGACGCCATAGGGCGGATAGAACAAGAAGTCGGCCCTATTGAAATTCTGGTTAACAACGCGGGCATTACGCGCGACGGCACCATGCACAAGATGGACTATGATCAGTGGTACGACGTTGTGCGCACTAATTTGGGGTCGTGCTTCTACGTCAGCCGCTGCGTCATCGAGGGCATGCGCGAGCGCAAGTTCGGGCGCATCGTCAATATTGGCTCCGTCAACGGCCAGGCCGGGCAGTATGGTCAGGTCAACTACGCCGCGGCCAAAAGCGGTATCCATGGATTCACCAAGGCCCTGGCCCAGGAGAGCGCCGCCAAGGGTATTACCGTTAACGCCATCGCACCGGGTTATGTCGCCACCGATATGGTGATGGCCGTTCCGGAAGCCGTACTTGAAAAAATCGTTGCGGGAATACCTGTCGGACGCCTGGGTGACGCCAGGGACATCGCGCGCGCAGTCGAGTTTCTGGTAAGTGACGATGCCAGTTTTATCACCGGATCAACCCTGTCGATCAACGGTGGTCAACACATGTATTAGGGGCTTAGCGTAGCCTCGTCAAATAGGGGAATAATGGCGCCGCAAGGTCATCTTGTTGCCGATCGCCGGGGTGGTGCTTTGAGTTATCTCTCCCCCGTCAACACAGTACGATCGAAGGTCGAACCAATGAGGAAGGTTGCACCTCGATTGAGATGACATCGGCCCCTGCTGCTGAAATCGCCTTATATCATGTACCCTGGGCGCTCCCAACGCCAAAAGTCGCCCACGAATTTTTATGATGAGTCCCCTATTGGGGTACCTGTCTCTTGACAGTGAGTGGACGTTGGAGCTTTAAACCCTGTAACAATTACAGGGAAGCGGTGCTGGTCAATCTACTCCCCGCTCCTTCGGAAATCGGAACTCTCTGTAGCTGCTTGAATAATAACGAATTTTACGCGGCTGCACAATGCGCGTTTTATTGAGTTGGTGCTGGACTTTTTCGCGGAAGAAAAATAAACGACAGTAGACGTTTGAAATGAGTATATTCCAATAGACAAATGATACTGAACTCCAGAACCTGATAGCTGTTGGGTGGTTTCCGCTATGCCGCCTGGTTACTCTGTTCAGCGATGGTTTTAAAGAGTTTTTGTTTGGCTTCCTTAAGCCCTTGAGCCGCTTCATTATCGTTGATTGACATAGCGATTGCATCCAGTTCTTCCATGGTGATACCGGGCTTCAGATATTGATGAGGCTCGTCCAGTGATTTGAACTTTTCGAAAGGTGTCATCATGGCTTCATAAGGATAAGTCTTCACCTGCCTGCCCTTGGCATTGGTTTTTATGACAGGGAAAAAACAGGGCCGATGATAATTGATGTAAGGGTTTGGCTCTTCAGGAAAATTAGTGGGTAGAAAATAGCACAAGAGTAACCGAAATGGAGAAAAAGCGGGTTAAATAGAAAAGGGTGCATCCTGCCCCCCGATTCTGTAATGATGTGAGTGCGAACAAACGTCATTCAGAAGAAGGAAAACAGGATGCACATCAAAACTATCCTCAATCGCGTACAAAAATTCAAGTCTTTT
>QNFR01000001.1 GCA_003646405.1 Gammaproteobacteria bacterium | reverse complement strand
TCTCCCTTGTGGTTTTTAGTCGAACTTAAGGAGACAGCCCCCTCGGATAATTTGCAAGTTATTTGAGGGGGTCTTTTTTATTCCATCAGATAATGTGATCAGAATGAGGGAGATTTCCCTCAGATATTCTGCTCACTCTCACCAGGCACTCAAAGAGTTTGGACGCATCATCAAAACCCAGTTCATCCTCACCTACCTGGATGACCTAGAGCTGCGCCAACGCATCGAGAAGCAACTGAACAAAGTGGAGCTGGCCAATAAATTTTCCAAGGCCGTGTTCTTCGCCAACAACCAGGAATTCCAAAACGGTAGCCGCGAGGAGCAAGAGATATCGACCGCTTGTAAAGTGTTGATCCAGAATGGCATCGTGCTCTGGAACACCCTGTTTTTGTCGCATCAGCTTTCGAACACGAGCAACAACGAGGATCGAGACGCTATGCTTAAAGCGATTACCAGCGGCTCGCTATTGTCGTGGCAGCACGTCAACCTGCAGGGTGAATACGATTTCAGACAATCAGCCGCCAATGGCAGTTCGTTCGATATGTCGAGGATTTTGGCGTTACGTCTAGGTTGACATCATACGTCTTTGACGTACAATGTGAGCTATGCTGACAATCATCGAAACTCCTCTGTTTAAACGCGAAGTTAATCTACTCTGGAGTGAAGATGAGCGCGGTGAGTTTTGTGCTTGGCTCGCCGAACGACCTGATGTAGGCGATGTTATCAAAGGCAGTGGTGGCCTGCGGAAAGTACGCTGGTCGCGCAAAGGAACGGGAAAACGCGGCGGCGTTCGCGTGATCTTCTTCAACAAAAGAGCACAGCACGAAATATGGCTTTTGATGATATATGCCAAGAGTGCGCGTGAAAATATCCCACTGCACCTGCTGCGGGCCATCCGGGAGGAACTGATTGATGAGTAAGAAAAAAGAAGAATTATCTGGCGAGGAGCTTGGCCAAATGCTACTCGACTCCGTTCGCCAGATGAAAGCCGGCAAAGTTGCTAGAACTCAGCAAGTCGAGCAAAACGATGTGGTTGCTGCTCGCATGGCCGGTGGCCTGAGTCAGAGCGAATTCGCGCAAGCACTCGGAATATCAGTCAGAACCCTACAGGAGTGGGAGCAAGGACGGCGAAGCCCTTCTGGAGCTGCCCGAACTTTAATTGGCATAGCGGCAAGGCACCCTCAAATCATCGTGGAAGCTGTTCGGGTGGGCTGAATTTGCTTGAGCCGAGCATGGAGTGAAAACGTCGGCATCAATGCTAACGTTTTCATGCAGTTAAGGCGCCTGAACAGAAATTCTGACCCGCATTTGTTCTGGAACCCTTTTTCTGTAAAAAAGCATAGTGCCAGTTATGGACTAACTGGCACTACTATTCGTTACAGTACAACGAAATTGTCAGGGCTTTTCCCCAAGATTTATCAAAGCCTGGGAATAACCTGTTCTCCAAACATCTGAATATCATGGAGCGCCTGTTGTTGATCAGGCCCACCAGGATGTCGCATGCGGACAATCAGGTAATCAGGTTTGATCTGCTCTTCATATTGGCTCAGTTGTTCGAGAACGGCATCGGCGTTACCGTAAAGAATGCGTTCTTTGGCGGCGATTTCGAAGGTTAGTTGATCAACGCTGGAAACATTTTTGATATGCTCGTCTTGTACGTAGGCGCCGTGTTGATAATACCAACGCTGGGTCTCCATTGTGGGCTCGGCGAGGGCTTTAGCTTCTTCAACAGTTTCCCCGATCACAGCATCACGCATAAGACAAATGAAAGGTTTGCGACCAGCTTTTTCACAGTGTTCGCGATATATGTCAGCTTCTTTTTTGAGCACGGATAAAGACTGTATGGGATCGATGATCCAGCCATCGGCAATACTCGCAGCCCGTTTGACGCCGGGTTCACTCCATGCAGCCAGCCAGATATCGGGCTTGGACTGGTAGGGTGTGGGCGTGACCAGCACGTCCTTGAATTGATAGTCCGACGACAACGCGCTGACTCTTTTTCCAGCCCAGGCATCACGTAAGACGCTGAAGACTTCTTCAGAGCGCCGTACCCTCTGTTTGGGGTTGATGCCGAAAGCCTCGAAGTCGATGTCCTGATACCCGATTCCCAGGGCCAGTTGAAGGCGGCCTTTGGTGGCCAGGTCAACCAGTGCACAATCTTCAGCCAAACGGATCGGATGGTAGAGCGGTGCCAGTGCGACGCAGGTGCCCACTTTGATACGATTGGTTCTGGCTCCGACCAGGCCGGCCATCATGATAGGGTTGGGCAGGTAGCCATCTTCCTGTTGATGATGTTCGGTAAAGAAAAAGCCATCAAAATTGCTTTGTTCACAAAGCTCGGCCTGCGTCAGAATTTCGTCAATCAGACGATCCACTTGCTTGCCGCCTGTCGGGTCTTGTGTGCATGGGTAATAGCCTACGGGAATCATCATATATCTCCTTGGGATTATTTTCTGGCAGTCTGGTATGACTGAATTAGAAGTTCTGAGTACATTCAGGCCTGTCTGTTAGCTATCAACGCATAACACCTTATACCTGTGAACTCTCTACAGTTACCGCGGTTAAAACTCTATTGTTTTAAAAGCCATAACCATCGGGAAATTATACAAGTGTCTGTTAGTTTTTGCATTAGAAAATGTGCCCGCATCCTGAGCCAGATGCGAATCCAGCTCGACCCCCAGCGCAGCCTTGGTGAGTTTAAAAACTGTGCGTGCCGGTTTCCCAGCACACGGCTCAAGCTCTTAAACGATCATTATCAACCGACCCGGTAGTCCACGGCGGTACCATGGCAGATTAGGCTAGCCCCAGTTTCGGCCGCACCCAGTCAGCCATATCTTGCACAGCCTGATCACCCTCAGGGGCATTGCCTATAAGGAAATGGAATACATGCTGCATTTCTGGATAAATCTTAAACTTCACATCGACCCCAGCCTCTTGTGCTAGTTTAACAATTTGACGACTATCGTCTAACAATGCCTCGTCTCCGCCTACTTGTATAAACAGCGGTGGTAATCCGCTTAAGTCTGCATACAGCGGGTTGGCAAGCGGATCTTTCTTTGACCCAGATTCACCTAAGAACACTTCAACCATATGCTCAAGCAAGAACCGCTTGACGAAACAATCTTTATCAGCATGCGCATCAAGGGTTTCACCTGTAGCCTTCACATCTTTGATATGCACCTTGATCTGTATTGGCTTATTGGCGATCTGGATGGCCAGCCACTGTTTAAGGATGGACGTGAGCCAGAAGAGTTTTGGCGCAAGAAATTGGATAAACCAGAATACCAGTTAAAGCGAGTTGATTATGCCTGACGACAAATCCTTAGAGGCGCATATACAAACCAGCATTCTCAGCCCCGATGAGTTACAGCGATTGGTAAAACGAGTGCCCATGTGCGAGAAAGTTGGCGTCGTGCATGACGGTGACGATTATTATTTTGCAATGTTTAAACGACCAGGTTCAACCAAGCCCGTAGCAATGGTGCCGCTGATCCACGTCATGATGTGTCTGGAAACCTATATCGATGGCATCGACGATCTGCACTGAATAACCAGGCGCGGAGAGGGCCCTGGAATCTGTTTTAGCGTCCCAAACCTCACAAAACACCTCAAAACGCAGCATATCCACCCTTGCCTGTTTTTATCCACATATGCGCATAATGTATATTATGTTAAATAATGTATTTAGTCACACAGTTATCCACAGAGCTAGAAATAGCTTTAACTTGGAGATCAGCCCCTGGCGCGAGAATAGCCACGGCGTCCCCTCTTACGCTGATGGCTTGACCGGAGGCTATGGTTGGTAGTTATTTAAATCGACATCACCAGGTGGCCGCCGTCTACGGTCACAATGGTTCCGTTCATAAACGATCCTGCGTCGCTGGCTAGCAATAGCAAAGGCCCGTTTAATTCTTCCATACAGCCGAGACGACCAGAGGGTGTTGATTGAATATAAGCCTTACCTACGTCGCTATCGAAATACTCGGCATTCAATTCGGTTTTGAAATAGCCGGGACAAATGGCATTGCTGCGAATATTCTTGCCTGCCAGCTCCAGCGCCATGTGTTTGGTGAGCTGAATAAGCCCGGCTTTGGAGGCGGAATAAATGCCATGGCCGGTGCTGGTTGCCAGGCCCAGTACTGATGCGATATTGATAATAACGCCACCAGACCTGGCACTCACCATACGCCGGGCCGCCTCTGCAGCCACCAGCCAGGCACCTTTGAGGTTGGTGTCAACCACAAAATCCCAATCTGCTTCAGTGGTTTTATGTACGGTTTTTGGCGCGGCGACACCGGCATTGTTAATCAGCACGTTCACAGTACCAAAACTGGTTTCAGCCTGATCGAAAGCCGCAGTAACACTGGCTGCATCGGTCACATCCAGCGCAATGGCCAAAGCCTCGCCTCCCGCAGCTGAGATTTCATCGACCAGCGTCTGCAGGCGGTCCTGGCGCCGCGCAGCCACTACTACTCTCGCACCCGCTTTTGCCAGCACACGGGCAAAATGCTGACCGAAGCCACTGGAGGCACCGGTAACCAGTGCTGTTTTCCCCGTCAGTTTGAAGTTTGCTGTGTCTGAATTTTCGTTTGCCATCAGAGGCCTCATTTTTTAATGGCTGGGGTTTTCCTGGTTATACCCAGGGTTTGATAATTATTTTACTCATCACATTTCTGTACCGCCTGATCAAAGGCAGGCTTATACCAACTCAGGCGTTATTGGGGGCAGTTATGAATCGCACACACAATCACACGCCGCACCATATCAAAATAGGCAGTTACCCTGCCATCTTCCAGTAAAAATACACAAACTTGATGCAAACCACTATCCCCCGCGTTTTATGGCCATTGCCCGAATTGAGAGTGTACACAGAAAATACCTGCTACCGGCGATCACCCGAGAGGCTGATATATATGGGCCATGATTGTCTTTTTTGGTAATTTCAGGCAGGCTGATAGTTTCAGGCAGGCGGCTCATTAGTAGCCACTGAACGCTTTTAACCGGCGGTGTAAAATGCTGAAATTCTTTTGTATCAGTCCTGCCAACAGCACCGTGCATAGCACTCACCCAAGGCTCCCATTTGAAATTGTCAGCAGACATCATTGAACAGCGATTAAGTCATTGGCCTGTCGCTCGCCTGGCTACGCTGAACACTAGCGGCCAACCGCATCAGGTTCCTATTGTTTTTGTCTGGCGAGCAGGCAAAATCTGGTCTCCAGTGGACGGCAAGCCCAAACACGGTACGCCCCTGTCGCGGGTGCGAAATGCTTTGGCAAACCCGGCCGCTAGCATACTCCTCGATCAATATGATGAGGATTGGTCACAACTTTGGTGGCTACGAGTCGATGTCAAACTGGAAATCATCTATCTTGACGGAGCAAACGAAATAACAAGATCAGAAGCCCAGGAGGCCATTGCCGGGCTAAAGCAAAAATACCCACAATATAAAACCACAGCGGTGCTCAATGAACCGCCCACTCTACTGGCAATGACACCCATAAAATATCGTAGCTGGCGAGCGAAGTAACACATGCATCTCGGACTTACATCCTGGCGGACAGACCACTGTGCCCAAGCGCTCATAGAGCAGGCGGTGTTTGCCGAACAACTGGGCTATGAGTCTTTCTGGCTGACAGAACATCACTTTAGCGATAACGCTATTCCCGACCCTTTGATGTTATTGGCCAGTGTTGCCGGTGATACCCATACAATCAGACTGGCCACAGCCTCCTATTTATTACCATTGCGTCATCCTCTTCACGCAGCAGAGCAGGTTTCAATGCTTGATCAATTATCCGGCGGTCGTCTTATCCTCGGTGTGGGTCGAGGTGTGGGGGCCAATATGCTAAGGGCTTTTAATGTCGAACCTAAAGACAAACGACAGCGTTTTGAACGCCATCTCAAAATTATGATTAACGCCTGGTCCGGAGCATGCATTGCCGACGCGGACGATCCGGAAACAGGCGTCGTACTGCATCCCCTACCCGTACAAATACCACACCCACCCATTTGGGTAGCCGCCTTCGGCCCCAAAGCACTGGCTCAGGCTGGTCAACTGGGGCTGCCCTATTTGGCTTCGCCGCTGGAAACCATCGATGACATCAAAAGGAACATCAATCTGCATAATCAGGCCTGCCAGGAGAGCAAACAGTTGATTCCAACAACACGACCCATTCTGCGCACCGTATTCGTCAGTGATGACAAAAAAGTCGTCGACACACTAAGAAAGCGGCTGAGTGAGAACAATAATGCAAGCCGGTGGCGAGATCAGTGTGCGTCATTGGATGACTGGGCTATTATTGGCGATCAGCAATTTGCCAGTGAGAAAATCGCCGAATATCAGAAGCGCCTGAGCATGACCCACTTAATTATCTCACACTACCATTTAGGCGACTTGCCACAGCTATTACTGCGTGAATCCCTGGAATTAATTAGCCAACTGGACAGCGGTGATAACAAGCGCTGATTCAGGGGGGTAGTCGTATTTACCGAAATATTATGGAGAGCAGTTGATGAGTGTAGAAGTCAATGGCATAGCCCACATCCAGATGACGGTCAATAACATCGAAGAGTGTCTGCCCTTCTGGGAAAAGTTGTGCCATTTCCTCGAGATGAAAACGCTTATTAAAAATGACACAACCCTCTATTGCATTGGTAGTCGCACCGGTATTTTGATCAGGGAAGCGCCTGAAGACAAAAAGAAAATTGCCTTTGACCAGGACACCAGCGGCTTGCATCACTTTTGCTTCCGGGCGCGCAGCAAGGAGGACGTTGATGCAATTTATGAATTCATAAAAATCGAGTTGAACCCAACATTTATACATGGCCCCGAAGACGGGTCACACTTTGCACCGGGATACTATTCCCTCTTGTTTGAAGATCCGGACGGCATCAGGGTCGAGTTTAACTATGTTCCCGGCAAAGGGCATTTTGGTGATAAAGGCCGCCTGGGGCCCGCAGGAGTCGGACCGTCAGACGTCTACAGTGATAAAGGGCTTTAGGCAGGATGCCGACATCGCGCGCGTTGATCGAGTTGGATATTATAGCCGTGGTGGCTACGTGCGGGGCTAGCTGCCGTGCACGCGCCATTATATTCTCTATATTACTTTAAGTATAATCTCTATCTAATTGTAATATATGTAGTTATTGGTGGTTTATTGTATGTCGGTTGGCGAAGCGGAAATGAGTCCATTTAGTTTCGAACTTTTTACTATCTGACTAATCTATATATCGGTGTTTGACCCCTCGCGACAGGGCGTTACACTTACTTATTCCCGCTTTACTCAGGTATCAATGTTTTGAACGTACTAAGCCATATCAAGGTCGCCCTTCGCCTAGCCCTAACCGCCACCCTACTGGGCGCCCTCTCCCTCCCCAGTTGGGCCCTGATTGAATACAGCGACAGCCAGCGGCAAACCATCGTAGAGATGATAGATCAGTTGGAGGAGCGTCATTACACCAAATTCGAGTACGACGACGCGCTCTCCTCGCAGCACCTGGACAGTTATATTGACAGCCTCGACAGGGGCAAGATGTTTTTCACCGCTGCGGACCTGGCGGAATTTGAGCAATTTCGTACAGTGATGGACAACCAGTTGGCAGAAGGCAAGCTGGATGCCGGATTTGTTATCTTCAACCGCTTTCAGACGCGCCTGCAGGCGCGCCTGGAAAGCGTATTGAAGACTCTCCCGGAGGCCGTGGCGGCTATGGACTTCACTATTGATGAAAGCTACCCACTGGATGTGGAGGACCGGGAGTGGGCCAAATCCGACGTGGAGCTGGATGATCGCTGGCGCAAGCAACTCAAAAACCAGGTGCTGGGCCTGAAGCTGACGGACAAGGACGCTGACGAGATCGCTCCCACACTGAAGAAACGCTACAAAAACCAGCTCAAGCGGGTGCAGCAGTACAACAACCAGGATGTATTCCAGATCTACGCGAATGCGCTCACTGGACTCTACGACCCGCATACCAATTACTTTTCCCCGCGACGCTCGAAAAACTTCAATATCAATATGAGCCTGTCGCTGGAAGGTATTGGCGCGGTGCTGCAAATGGAAGATGACTACACCAAAGTGGCGCGCCTGGTGGCCAAAGGGCCGGCAGACAAACAAGGCGACCTGCATCCATCTGACCGCATCGTCGCGGTGGGCCAGGGAGAGGACGGTGAGCTTGAGGATGTTATTGGCTGGCGCCTGGATGAAGTGGTTGAACTGATCCGCGGTCCGAAGGACTCAATAGTGCGGCTGGAAGTGATTCCGGCCAAGGCGAAATCCACCGATCAGCGCAAGGTCATTACCATTGTGCGCAATAAGGTGAAGCTGGAGGAGCAATCTGCACAGAAGAAGGTGCTGGAAATACCCGACGGTGACAAAATTATTAAAGTCGGCGTCATTGATATACCTGCCTTCTACATCGATTTTGACGCTATGCGCCGGGGTGACAAGCAGTACAAGAGCACCACCCGTGATGTCAAAAAGCTACTGCAGGAACTGCAGGACGAGGGTGTTGAGGGTATTGTGGTGGACCTGCGCAACAATGGCGGCGGCTCCTTGCAAGAGGCCAATGAGCTCACCGGCCTGTTTATCGAATATGGCCCTACCGTACAGATCCGCCATTCCTCACGCCGTGTTTGGCGCGACGGCAAAAGGCTGAAGAGCTCCTACTACGAAGGCCCCCTGGTGGTGCTCGTCAACCGCCTGAGCGCATCTGCCTCGGAGATATTTGCCGGCGCCATCCAGGACTACCAGCGTGGCATTATCGTGGGAGACCGCTCCTTTGGTAAAGGTACGGTACAAACACTAAACCCGCTCACCGAAGGGCAGCTGAAAATCACCGAAAGCAAGTTTTACCGCATCTCCGGCGGCAGCACGCAACACCGGGGGGTCGTGCCCGATGTGGTTTTTCCAACGCTTTATGACACCAAAGAGATCGGCGAGAGTGCCCTGGATCACGCCCTCAACTGGGATCAGATCAACCCGGTGCGGCATCATCAGTACAATGATTTGAGCACGGTGCTGCCACACGTAACCACCCTGTTCCATGAGCGCAGCGAACACAATCCGGACTTCATCTACCTGGAGGACCAGGTTGACCTGGCCCAGAAAACCCGGGCGATCAAAGAGCTACCACTCAATGAAAAAGCCCGTATCGCCTTGCGCGATAGCCAGGAAGATAAAGCTCTGCTTATAGAGAACAAGCTGCGCCTGGCCACCGGCGAGGAGTTGCTGACCTCGCTGGAGGAAGATGAAGTGGATGAAGATACAGAGACTTCTGATGCAGACAGCGATACCAATACAGACGGCGATGCTGATGCGACTGTGGTTGCCGCGGAGGATGAAGAGGAGGAAGAGGAAGCAAAGGATGTGCTTCTCACCGAGGCCGGCAGCGTGCTGGTTGATGCCCTGCTGCTAAAACAGCAACGGTATGCGGTGCACAGCCGGAAAGCCGCCGAATAATTTAAGTGAGCTCAGACCAGTGGTTAGAGTACTAGTAGTAATGTCCTGTATAAATCATATATTCAGTGGCCCTCAAATTCGGGCTTCCAGAACATAAGCGGATAATTACACCCGCTTATGTTCTGGAAGCCTGAATACCAGCCAAACTACCAGGAAATAGAGGCTGAAAACAATCAGTATTATCTGAACTTCATGTTTGTGCCGTGCTCTTCATTGAAGGTTTTATAGATTCCCTCAACAAATGGTATTGCCTCTTCCGCCCAACCTTCAGTCACCCATGCGGGCGGTACGTACGGGTTGCTGGTATCGATTATTTTCTCTGCCAACGAGGGCGTTGGGAAAGACTCGCGGCTGGGCACCGCCATACGCGTGTGAACCAGATCTCGTTGGTCTTGTAGTCACCCTTCAACCCAAACGCGGGTGGTGCACGGTCACTGACGATTGCAGCATCGCCATAATCGGCGTATACGAGGCTGCCGCTGATTCGCATGCCGCTGTCCCTTGGATAGGGTTTAGCTAGGCGAACCTGACAGTGCCCAATGGATTTCATAGTTACCTTGTTATCGCTAGAAAATATATGTCATCCAGCTCGATATCCACTGCAGAATATTTGCCAGGGTATTGATCGGGTTACCCTCATCGGTGAAAAAAGTGACGGACGCGGCGGTGCCGGCTCGTTTAAGGGTGGGATCTGCATCCACCGGGAAATTGACGCGAACCGGGTAAAGCCCACCCCCCCCGGAAAGAGCGGCGAAAGGGTTATCGATATCTTCTGCGAACACTTGCCCACCCACGATATCTGTTGGCACTTGTGCCACAGTTGAGCTGTAGACCTGGCCTGGCGAACTGGAAAATACCACATTCACGGGCTGGCCAGCGGCAATACGTACCAAACCATTCTGCTTCACGCCGGTTAGAATCCAGTGTTCATCACGGTTAATGAAATTGAGCACACCATGCGCAGGGCTTACATATTGCCCTTCTTCCAGAGTGGTGCCCACTATGATGCCGTCAGACGGTACCCTGGACTGCGTGTGCCGCAACTGGTACTGGGCATCGGCCAGTAGAGCACGGGCCTGATCCAGTTCGGCCTGGTATTTATCAATTTCCCGGCGGGATGCGGCTTTTTTACTCACCAGAGTCCGGGTATCTTCCAGCTTCATCTGCGCCAGTTTGGTGATTGCTGTCAGCTTGTCGACCTGGTATTGATAAGGCTCCGAGTCAATTTCAAAAAGCAAATCCCCTTCTGCTACCGCTTGGGTTTTGCGCACGTGCACAGCGACCACTCGACCGGAGACCAGGGGGTAAATATGCTGGGTCGACGCTTGCACGACGCCAATCTGGGAAGACGGGGTGTAATGCTGCAGGGCGCCCACAACAATGAGCGCCACAGCAAGTGCTATGCCATAGACAATGGTTTTCCACGCCCGATTCCATGGCAGCAGCTTGAACTTGCTGAATACCAGCCAAACTACCAGGAAATATAGGCTAAGAACAATCAGCATTATCTGAACTTCATGTTTGTGCCGTGCTCTTCATTGAAGGTTTTATAGATTTCCTCAACAAATGGTATTGCCTCTTCCGCCCAACCTTCAGTCACCCATGCGGGCGATACGTACGGGTTGCTGGTATCGATTATTTTCTCTGCCAACGAAGGCGTTGGAAAAGACTCGCGGTTGGGCACCGCCATACGTGTGCGGACGCCATCCTTGGTGATATTCCACACCATGAAGTCCTGCGCGTAATCGACGGGACCGTCATAGACAGACTGCACGGCATCCATCACGCCAGGCAGCGTGTCGGCATCGTTCTGGAAGTGATAAGCGACGGCATGCTTGGGCCGGGTCATCGCCATCACCTTGCCAAACAGGGCAGCGGTGGCATGGACTCTGGTCAGGGCATTGAGCGCTTCGGGCGGGGAGAAGCCCCATTTTTCGATAGCCTGATTGGGCGTCAGAAAACATTCGTGAATAGAGAAATCTACGCCTTTGGCATACTCAGCCCACCAGCGATTGGGTACAGTATCGCCGGAAAATGCCAGTGTCATGCCATTCCAGTCCAGCAGAAAGCTGACAGCCTGTTCCAGGTGTATGGCCGGGATCGTCCTGATCCGAACCCCATTTTCTTCATAGATCACATTATTCACTTTGGACCAATCGTATTCTGTCACCTCCATCGAAAACGAGCGGGTATCGATGGTGCCGGCCAGGGTGCCTGTCATCCAGGCCCAGGTTTTCTCCACGTGCTCCAGCGCCGCCTTGGTGCCCCATTCAGGGCGCGTTCCACCCCCACCGGGACCCCAAACACGCAGGGGCTTGGAACGGTTATTTTGCGGCCCGTAAATGTAGAACGCGGGCAGGTCGCCCATGTGGTCCATGTGCAGGTGGGTCAGGAAGACCTTGTCGATAAAGTCCAGGGGGATGCCCAGGGCATAGATACGCTCCATTGAGCCGGTGCCCATATCAAAGATGAATTTGTCACCATTACCCAGTTCAATCAAAAAGCAGGCCGCCGCCTGCTTCAGGCGCGGCATGGGCATGCCCGAGCCACAGGCGATCACCCGCATTTCGTCGGGATCCAGTGCCTCTGTGCCCGGGTAATAAACACCGTGGGTCGGTGACGGTTCTGTCGGAGACCATCCGCTTGCAACAGTTGCGCCGGCAGCGTGAGCGGATTGCATCAGGCCAGGGGAATTTCCCCCGGCACCATCCATATGGCCCCATTGATAGACCGCCGCTGCAGCCACCACAATGGCCGACCCTGCCAGCACTTTTTTCAGACTTTTCATTAGCTTATCTCCTGAGATATCTGTACCACCCCACAATTCAACGGTGGACCTGCTTTTGCTTATGTGTACCAGTTATACCGAAATCCAGAAAAAGGCAGCATCGAAAAATCGAAGTCTTGAATATCGGGTAGGACAGGAACACATCACTGCGGCCAGGACTACGAGTCCTCCGAAATCCCTGTTGCAGTCAACCAGGCGGGCCTCTGTGCCTTACTCGGCTCACCTATACTCATATCCAATCCTGCCGGTGGCTTTGGTGGCGGCGCGGGCCAGGCAAGCTGATCGGCCCTGGTTTGCCTAACCACGATGTAGTCAGACGTGACGTTGATGGTTGTCAGGTCTTGCATCAGTAATACGGGGCCGTCATAGGTTGTGCGCCAACGCTGGAACAGCGGGTCGATCAGATTTTCATCCAGCGTGAAATGCCTCCCCACGCCCAGTCGGGGCTTGGCAATACCGTAGACTTGACCCAGCTCGGCGGGAGTCGTGTGCTCTTCCATGACGCCCTCGGCGGCTTGAATCGGCATGTGGTTATAGTGGGCGAACTCCTCGGCAGATGGAAATATCTCATGGATGAATACGTCCGCACCCTTGCCCTGATCGGCCTCAAAAGTACTCGGCTGGCTGTCGGCGGTGTAGACAAAAGTGAGCCCTTTCCATTCCAGCCGGAAGCCCATTGACCCGGCGAGCGCGTGGATTACCGGAAAGGCGTAGATTTTGACGCCGCTCTCATCGTAGGCAAGCTGACGTGGCGTCTCCGGTCTGAATTTGCCGATGTCAATTTCGTGAGGAACAATCGTCATTCCACCTCTGGGAAGGATGCTCTGCTTGTTCTGAATGTGCCACTCAGCCGCTCCCATTACATGCTGCGTCAACGCGGTAATACCTAATTCTGGCGTATAACCTGAAGAGCCCCACACATGTAGAGGTGTATTGCGCGCCCAACCCATCGCATCGAACAGGGGGAAAATACCGCCGATATGATCCAGATGGAAGTGCGTTATAAAGACTTTATCCAGCTCAGCGGGGTGTACGCCCAGGGCGAAAAGGTTTCCGACCGTACCGCCGCCTATATCGAAAATAAAGGAATCCCCGGTGCTCTGGGGAAGCGGTAGTCCTCAGCCGCAGCGCTCGCGATTACAGGCATTATCAGAAACGCTGCAATACCTCCTAAAATAATTCTTTTCATGGTCAAACTCCCTCTTTCATTCGTAGTAAATTGTTAACGTCCGTTACCGATAAATAGATACACCAATCAGGGGACCCTGAAATAAGAACTCAAACACTTTGTTATTTCACCCCAATATGAGCTGCGATGATGCGGTGAATTACAGACGCCATTGATCGTTCTTCATCAACAGTGACCTGCGTCAGATACCGCAATTCCTGATCTGTGACAAAGGTGACCAACCGGTTGGGGCGAGCGTTCCGAGAAGGCACGCGCGGACGGCCTAACCGCCCCTTCCTCTCTGGTTGTGTTGTGCGTTCCTTTTTCATCATCCGAGATTCCTAGATGTGATTTATTCGCCAAGGTCCACCGGAACCGGTAAGGACAGGCACAATATGTAACGGTAAAGTCCACCCTTTATATATCAAGCCGCTGACAGGCAGCATCAAAAAATCGAAGCTCCACCAGAACCTGGCAGACCGTATCTACTTCTCAGAAAGTTGAGACCGTGGGTAAGGCTTGTGTATCTAATTCAGCAGTGAATGGCCCGTGGAATTGGGATTCCATCAGAGTGCCGGCAAGAATGAGGTTAATCCGCCCTCTTTCATCAACTACCTGAATTGCCAAAGTGAATTAAGCAGGTATATGATTGGCATATTGTGTGCCCGAAAAGTCCAGTCTTTATAAATTAGGCTGCTGGTAGGCAATATCAATAAATCGAGGTCGTAACAATGTCTTACAGGCTGTACCGTGCCGCTTACCCAATCATGATGTGGCACAATCGGGTTCTTACCAGGGCCACCCGATATGCTTGAAACCATCAACCAGAAGTCCTTTCATATCGAAGAGCTATCAGCCCTGCAGATCGGCTGGCAAATTGACTTTACCCAGCTTAGCCCTGCTCAGCAGGAATCCACAGTCAGCCTGGTGCAATCCAGCGTTATAGGGGCGTGCCACTTTCAGCTCAGTTCCGGTTTTGATCAACGTCTGCATGCCCAACCCGGCTACTACAGCTTCGGCCTGCCCGACCCGGAAACTACGGGAGTCACGGTGCAGGGGAAAGCCGCTAGTCCGGGCGCCATAATTGTATTTTCACACGACGATGAAGCGTACGGAGCTTCCCATGCCGGTTTTCAAGGCTACGGCATCCATGTCAGGGCGGCATATCTAGAGTCCATAGCAGAGACAGTTTTCAAAATGCCCTTGCGATTACTGGTGCCTGCGGCCAGTGTCTATGCGCTGACGGAGGTAGAATTTGGCCATCTGCGCTGGGAATTGGCCAAGTGGTGGCAAATGGCCGCAACGGATGACCCTGCGAGTGCGTCACTGCTTGTACACCGTCAAGAAGCGCTGGCCATAGCCGTCCTGAATGGCCTCAGCCACTCCGTCAAAACTGATGAAACGCCATACCTTAAGTCTGACCGGGCGATAAGAGTTGTGCTGGATTATGTAAACAGCACACCCTCAGACGAGATTACGGCAGTAGGACTGTGCACGCTCGCCGATTGCAGCCAGCGTTGGCTGGAGCAGAGTTTCAAAACGCGTTTTGGGGTTACCCCAAAGGCCTATGTCAAATGCCTGCGATTAGCACGCCTGCGGCAGGACTTGTTCCGCGCAACTAACCGTGAGAGCGTAACTATCATTGAACTAGCCAGTGCTTATGGGTTTTGGCATATGGGCCAGTTGGCTGCGGACTATCGCAAGGTCTATTGCGAATTACCATCGGCCACACTGAACAGAAGTTAGCCTGTGCATGGAGAAATACTAATTCACAAACAAAATCAGGGACTTAGTAGGGGAAATAAGTTGAAGAAGTAGACGGGTTTTTGAAACCGAACTTCGAGCTTTTTCCGAACCCTGCACCATCGATACGGGAGAATTGCAGTCTGATGGCGATAGCAAAGGGCGACCAGAAAAACAGCACGATTATATTTACAGGAGGGACAACCCGCAGATTGGCTTGCCCTCGGTGATACTGAAACAGCGGATCTTTATCGGAGCTGAGATATTTTGGCCAACCCTGACTGGACGTAGCGTCATTGAACATCCGACAAAGCGCCGGACCATCTACATTGCCAACGTGGACAGCGAAGCCAACGATGCGCCGCGTGTATTGATCCATGACGGCCTGTTACTGTCGTGGCTTCCGGCCTCCGCTAGGTAAATAACATCTTTCATACCGCCCGAGGGTAATATTGGTTCCCGAATGCAGCAACTGGCAACTATCTGATATCATTGAAAAAGTAAGAATTCGCCAGGCACAGGATCTACAGTCCCAAAGAAAGGACGCGTTAAAGCTGCTCGAGTCGCGCTATATTTGCCACCATGCCGGAATTGAAATCGCCCTGCGGAGGGCGATTGCCCATTGGCGAAAATACTACCGTTTTTACACCCAGCTTATTCAATCGCAGCTCAACTTCCGGCAGGGGCGGTGCCTCCCACAGCATTACTTGTGCCGGATGTGACCGCAAGAGACTTTCCAGCGCTGACCACTGGGTCTCGCTCGGGACCTTATCCGGCTCCCAGTGGACGGCGCGGCCATTGAGATGATACCGTCGCTGCAGATACTGGTAGACAGGATGCGAGTACAGCAGGGGTATGTCATCCAGTTGTCGGCCTGTGGCCAGCAGGCGTTGGTCCATTGTTGCCAGCTTTTGCTGCAGAGCCGCCAGTCGCTGCTCTATCACCGCGGATTCACCCGGCATCAGGTGCTGCAAAGCGCTGGTCACCGCTTGCAGTTGCAACTGAGCGAGTCCCATATCCAGCCAGGTGGTAAAAGCCAGTTCACCGTGACTGTGCTCTCCTGCAGGGCCATGGCTGTGCACCGGGTCAGAATCCACCGCTATTAACTGTTCGCGGTAAGCCGCTGAAGTATCGACCAGGCGACTGGCCGGCAGACTCACATTGGCGACCCATCTGGCATAATTCGCCCCGTTCAACAGCACCAGATCGGCCTGCTGATACTGCAATACTGTTGCCACATCGGGTTGCCAGAATGCGGGATCATCCTCTGCCGGTGCGGGGAACATTACCCTTGCGGCATCACCTGCCAGCTGCTGGGCCATCCAGGCCAGGGGGTAATTAACCGTGTAGATCAGCGGTGCCCGGCCTGCGGTTTCGGAGTCCCCTGCGAGCTGGCTATCCTGTCCCTGCTCGCAAGCCGTCAGGATGAACAATGCCAGTGCCAGAAATAGTCTCAATTCATCACTACCGCTTGCAGCAGCGGTCCTCCCCAGATCAACGTGGCTCCTGTCAGCAGGGCCGCCAATAGGACCGACGCCAGAAGCACGATAACGATCTCAGCCAGCATCAGGCTGCCAATAGCTACACGAGAGCCACCCAGGCGGGACATGGTGTCCATTTCAGCTCGACGCGCCCGCAAGGACAGCAGGAATACCAACAGCACAACTGCCGCGGTCGCAACTCCCACCAGTGCCATGGCGACCAGCACATAGCGTTGCACCGCGAACACCGTATCCAGCAACTCGTCTATAATCGCGCGGGGCTGCACTATTTGCAGCTGTGGATGGGACTGGTAACGCCCCTGGATCAACACACCTGCCTTGTCGTCCGCCGGCACGGGCAGGATCGCCGTCAGGGGGTTGTGATCACTGTCCCCGTGAAAATGAAAACTGTCGATATTGTCCGCCGTAATCTCGTTGTACTGCACCAGCGCCGCATTGGCGACGATACGGTCACCGTCTTTTTTCAGCACGGAGGCAGCCGACTCGGGCTGTGCCAGGTCCTGATGCCCGTGCCCCAGCCCCTGGATTACCCAAGCGGTTTTTACATCCACAAAGATGGCATTGTCATCCTGGCTATAAGCGGAGGCGAGCACACCCACCACCTGCATTTTCAGTGGGTACACGCCGGCCAGGTCGAATACGCTTTCAGGGGAAGAGACAATGGATTCACCGGCACCGATACCCAGGCGCTCCGCCACCCGGGCGCCGATGACGGCTTCACCCAGACTGACCATTTGCCGGCCCGCGGCTATCGGCAGCCCGCGAAAAGCAAAATAATCCAGGTTGGTACCGACAATCGGGTGGCCCTGGCTCTGGAAGCGCACATACAACGGAATGGGCTTCACCAGGCCACTGGCACGCAACTCATCGACTTGTCCATAATTCAGTGCAGGTGGCAGGCCCGCGGAAAAGTACAGGGAATTGAGCACCAGTTCCAGGGGGCTGCCGCGACCGCCCAGCAGCAGGGGAGAGCGGTCGGCGCGTGCCGTCATATCCGTCGCAGTCTGTTGCACCAGCAGTTGCAAGCCCAGGGGTACATAAATCACCAGAGTAACTGCCAGCAGTAGAATGACCGTCTTCCAACGGTGCCACAGCAGGTAGCGCCAGGCCAGGAAAAAGACGCCGCTCACACCGTCGGCTCCCACTGGTTCAACACACGAAAATCCACTACCCGGTCAAAACGTGGTAACAATTCCTGATCATGGGTCACGGTTATCAGCGTTGCCGAGTGCGTGCGCGCGTAATCCAGCAGCAGGTCCAGCACCACTGTCTTGTTGGACGGGTCCAGGTTGCCCGTGGGCTCATCCGCCAGTACCAGTGCAGGCTGCAGTAACAGGGCGCGGCTTACCGCCACCCGCTGGCGCTCACCCTGTGACAGCTGGTTGGGATAGCGCTTTAATTTATCACCAATGCCAACATGCCCGGCCAGTTCCACAGCGCGGGAGCGCAACTCCCCGGTTGCCTCGAGCCCGCTGCCAATTCGCAGTGGCAGGAGGATGTTATCCAGCACCGACAGGTATTCCAGCAGTTCGAAATTCTGGAACACCATCCCCATCTGCCTGATGCGAAAATTGCGCCTGGCATTGTCATTGAGCGCAGACACTATCTCGTTGCCAACCCGGACTTGTCCCCGGTCGGGCAACAGCACGCCGGCCAGCAGGTTCAGCAGGGTGGTCTTGCCACTGCCACTGGGGCCGACTATCGCCACGGACTGGGCCGCAGCGATGACCAATTGCTCAACCTGCAGAGCAAAATCGCTGCCACTGTACTGGAAACGCAAGTCGGTGATGGTGATCATGGCTTACAGCCGCTGCTCCTGCAGCACATTCATTTTGACCAGCTTCCAACGATTATCGACTGCCCGTATCGACAATTCGGCCTGGTACTGATTACTGCGAGTATGGACGTGCCCCCAGTGGCCGACGGAACCGATGACATTCCAGGTAACGTCGGCGCTGAAGCTGTCGCTGTCCGTCCCCGGCTGGATTTCGATATCCTGCAATTCTACCGTCTTGACCTTGGCCCGGGCACCACCCTGGTTGGCCAGTTCCAGGCTGCGTCGCGTCTCCAGGTAGATCTCGGTGAGTAAATCTCCGCCTACGCTGCGCTCCAGGGTATCGTATATATCACTCTCCTCCCGGTAATCGAAAGCCTGGTAGACATTGCGCAGCAGGTCTATTACCACTTTCTCGGTGGCGGCCGAAGGTGGTGCCAGTGGTTTGCCAAGTATGAAAGACAAACCCACCACCAGCAGGCCACAAACTGATGCAACAGCACTGGTATTACTCTTGCTGCGCCTCCACACAACGACGCTGACCAGAACCAATCCCAGCGCCCACCAGCGCGCTATGTATAGCCACTGGGCAGCGGCAGACGGCGGCGAAGCCAGATCGATAAGCCCCGGAATCGTGGGATTGAGCAGGAAGTTTTGCCACTCCAGGACCGCATAATCCGGCTCCAGGTATGTCTTGAAAGGCCCGGCCTCATCCACTGCAGCGGCGGGCACCAGGGCCGTGCGCTCATCAAACATATCCCAGGTCATGGTGGCGTTGTCCGGCAGACTGGGGACGGGGTAGACAAAAATTACCCCTATCACAGCGCCGTCCAGGTTGATGTCCACGCCCGCTTCGACCACCATGGAGCTCTTCAGGGTACGGCTCAGGAAGTTGGCCCGCTCCAGGATGGGTGTCGCCGGCTCGCCATTAATGGTTACTGGTTGCCGCGCCATCAGGAAGCTGGATATTTTTTCCAGGATGGCGCCACGCTGATCCGCCGCGATGATATCGGCTTCGGCCAGGCCCAGATCCACCCAACGCTGCATATCCTTGGGCCGGACAATAATTTCCTTACGCACCTCGAAGGGCTCGACGTAGAGGAAACCGCTCATGGGCGCGAAGTAACTGCGGCGCATGGTGCGCTGTTCAAATGCCGTATACCAGGGGTCATGCCAGTCCAGGTTCAGTACTACAGGTTGCCCCAGAAAGCGGAAGTCATTGACCGCGACCGTATTGTGATACACCACAAAACCAATATTGGGCATCGGGTTATTGCGCGGCGGACTAAAAATCAATTGTGGCGGGCGCCCCTGCAGCGCGTAGGACAAAACAGCAGCGATGATCGTTTCCTCATCCTCTGCTGCAACCGGCAACTCCTCTCCACTTATCGGATCACGCCTGATACGGGCACGGGGGCCGATTTCCAGCAAACGCCCACCCAGGGCACCCTCCCTGGTGGCTATTACCAGATCTTTGACGAAAAACTCCGCTACGCGCTCCGCATAGGGTCGCGGCGGGTTACCCATTTTTTCGTAAATCTCATCTGGCATCAGGTTGCGAAAAGCCGGGAGATCATGCATGCCAATTTCCAGTTCCACCCTGACCTGGTCCTGCTGAATGTAATACTCGGCGATGGTCGTGGCGAACATGGAGCGATTGGTTATCAGCGCATCGGCCAGGGTATTACAAGTAGAGAACAGGCCGAGTAATACACTGACCAGTCTGAAGAAATTCGTCATGGAAAGGAGCTCAAGGGGCTTGCGAGGAATTATGGTCACAGGCGGTACTATACACCAACGGGTAGGATTATCGTTTTCCCCGGGGCTCGGCCCTGGTTCGGAGTTCGGTTTTACAATTCTTCAGCTTAGTTGGCAGGCCCAGTCCTGCCAGGCTCGATCGGTCCGCAGCTATCTCCTGCAGGCTTGCTTCCTTCTCCTCAAGTTCACTTTCCAGGGCTGCTAGTCGCTCGGAGAGCTCAGATACCGTAGCGTCGAATACCTGCTGGATTTCCAACTGCCGGGACTCGGATTCCCCTATAAAGTCGGTGATATGGGATTCCAGGGTCGTGGCCATCTGGTGGAGTAATTCCGCCGGCGTCGTCGGCGCCACCCCGTCGTTTAATTACCGCTTACCTTGTTATGACGAATTTGAGGGGCACTGAATATACGATTTATACAGGTCACTACATTATGTCTAGCAAGCACCATTCTGGTCAGACTACGATTCCCCGAACCAGGACAAGTCCGTGTGCAGGCGCACTACGTCGCCCACAATGATCAAGGTGGGTGCCGTGGGGCGCTCCCGCTCCACCACATCAGCCATGGTAGCCAGAGTGCCCAGCAATACTCGCTGCTCCAGTAGCGTACCTCGCTCGACCAGTGCTACCGGGGTGTCGGGCGACCTGCCGGCATGAGCCTGTAACTGTTCACAGATGACCGGTAGCCCAACTAAACCCATATAGAACACCAGGGTTTCGGTGGTGGACTGGAATTCACTCCAATCGTGTTCCACCTTATTCCCTTTCAGATAGCCGGCCACAAAGCGCACCGACTGCGCGTAATCTCTGTGTGTGAGCGGAATTCCCGCATAGCACGCCGCACCGTTGGCGGCAGTGATACCCGGCACCACTTGAAAAGGAATACGGTGTTTGGCCAGTAGCTCTATCTCTTCCCCACCCCGACCGAAAATGAAAGGGTCGCCACCTTTGAGCCGAACAACGCGCTTGCCCTGTTGTGCCAGCTCCAGCAATAGCTGATTGATATCTGTTTGTGCGACGGTGTGGTCGGCGCGTTTTTTGCCGACGTAAATACGCTGGGCGTCACGCCTGGCCATCTCTACAATGACGGGCGATACCAAACGGTCGTATAATACGACATCCGCGCTCTGCAGCAATCTGGCCGCCTTGAAGGTCATCAGGTCGGGATCGCCCGGGCCGGCGCCAATCAGGTAAACTTCACCGCCATGCAAAGCACGGGTATCTTGCTCGCGTTCCCGCAGCCGCTCTCGCAGTTGGGCCTCAGCCTGCTGTTCCCTGCCGGCGAGCACCTGCTCTGCCAGGGTCCCTTCCATAGCCTGTTCCCAGAACAGTCGACGCGGCGTCGCCCGCGGAATACTGTCTTTTACCAACTGGCGAAAGCGCCCGGCGAAGTCGGCCAGACGACCATAGGCAGTAGGTATTGTCGCTTCAATTTTTCTGCGCAGGATTCTCGCCAGCACCGGGCTTTTACCGCTACTGGTAATGGCGATTAACAATGGATCGCGGTCAATAATGGAAGGGAAAATAAAACTGCACAACTCTGGCGCATCCACCACGTTTACCGGCAGGGAGAGGGCCATTGCATGCTGATAGATTTGTTTGTTGGTCGCCCTTTCGGGAGTGGCGGCAACCGCCAGTTTTTTGCCGTGCAGGTCAGTTTCCCGATAGCGGGATTGTTGCCAAACGCCGCCGTGATCAGCCAGTAATTGCTCTAACTCTGCACTTATCTCGGGCGCTACGACGGTGACATTCGCACCCGCCCGCAACAACAACCGCGCCTTGCGCGTAGCCACGGTGCCCCCGCCGACCAATACCACTGGCGCATCTTGCAGCCTCAGACAAACGGGCAGGTATTGCACGGTATCAGCCTCCGAGAATCGTCAAACCATTCATATAGGGTTGCAACACCCGTGGAATACGAATGGTGCCATCCGATTGCTGGTGATTTTCCATTACGGCGACCAGGGTTCTGCCCACAGCGAGACCGGATCCGTTGATAGTATGCAGTAGTTCCGGTTTGCCGGTCGCCGGGTTGCGCCAGCGGGCCTGCATTCTCCTGGCCTGGTAATCGCCAAAGTTACTGCAGGAAGATATCTCCCGGTAAGTGTCCTGCGCGGGCAGCCATACTTCCAGGTCGTATGTTTTGCAGGCGGAAAAGCCCAGGTCGCCGCCGCAGAGGATAACCTTGCGGTATGGCAACTCCAGTAGCTGCAATACTTTTTCGGCGTGGCCAGTGAGTTGTTCCAGTGCCTCTGCGGACTGCTGCGGGCGCACCAGGCGTACCAATTCCACTTTTTCGAATTGGTGCTGGCGAATGAGGCCCCGGGTATCTCTGCCGTAGCTGCCCGCCTCGCTACGAAAACAAGGCGTATGGCAGGCAAACTTAACGCCGTCTGCGCCGAGCTCGGTGTCTTCAAATATTCTATCGCGGGCGACATTGGTTACCGGCACTTCCGCTGTCGGTATCAGGTAGAGATCCTGCTCCGCCCTGAGCTTGAACAGATCCTCTTCGAACTTGGGCAGTTGGCCGGTACCCTGCAGCGACTCCCGGTTGACGATATACGGCACATAGATTTCAGTATAGCCATGCTCCTGCGTATGCAGATTGAGCATGAACTGGATCAGGGCGCGATGTAACCCGGCCAGCCCGCCGTACATGACGGTAAAGCGCGAGCCGGTGATCTTGCTCGCGGTTTCACTGTCGAGTTGCCGCAGCGCCTCGCCCAGCGCCACATGGTCTTTTACCTCAAAGTCGAACGGCCCCGCCTCTCCCCAGCGGCACACTTCCAGGTTGTCGTCTTCACTCGCGCCGGCGGGGACTTCCGCTGCGGGGACATTGGGTATGCTGAGCAACAGTTCTTCCAGTTCGCCCTGAACCTGTTTGGCCTGTTCGGTAAGGTCATCAATCTGCGCTGCGATGTTTTGCAGGGTTTCGTTGACCTGCGCCTTGGCATCAATCACGCTCATGCCCTGCCCGACCAGCACACCAATTTTCTTTGACGCGCTTTTGCGCTCCGCCAGCAGATTCTGGCTGTCTACATCAGCCTGCTTGCGGCGCGCATCCAACTCTTTGAACTGCTGCGCATCGAATGCAAAACCGCGTGTCGCCAGGGCTTTGGCGATGCCCTCGGGGTCTTGCCTGACCGCCTTGATATCCAACATCCTGATAATTCCTGTTACTGATCCGTGATAAACAGAGGTACTTACAATAGTTTGCTACTGCCCGGCCATTCAGACCATCAAGCGGGTGAGGGCAATGGCGGCGCCCGCCATGGCTACGCAGAGAATCGCACTGCCCAACATATAAATCAGTGCGTGGGTGATATGACCGGCCTCCATCAGGCCGATGGTCTCCAGCGAAAAAGTAGAGAAGGTGGTGAACGCGCCCAAAAACCCCACCATCAGCACGCCGCGCCAGTCCGCGTGGATTAGCTGACGTTCCACCAGCAGAACGTAGATGATGCCTATGGCAAAAGAGCCCAGCATGTTGACCATTAAGGTCCCCACCGGCATTTTGCCCTCCCAGAGCCCGTGCGCCCAGGTTGCCAAAAGATAGCGTGAAACGGCCCCGGTGGCGCCACCGAGAGCGATGAACAGCAGGTATTTCATGATTGCTTGGAAGTCGTTCTCTCGTAGCGGCGTATTGTACTGGTTTTATCCCGGTCGCGCAGGTATTTGAGCTTTTGCTGAATCTTCAGTTCCAGCCCGCGGTCCACCGGATGGTAGTACTGCCTGTCTTTCAGGGCTTCGGGAAAGTAATTTTCACCGGCAGCGTAACCGCCCTCCTCGTCATGGGCATAGCGGTAGTCTGCGCCATGTTCCAGTTCTTTCATCAGCTGGGTCGGCGCATTTTTCAGGTGCAGCGGCACCTCGGCACTGTCACCTTGCTTCACATCGGCTTTAGCGGCCTTGAAAGCGCTGTAGATGGCGTTACTCTTGGCGGCGCAAGCCAGGTAGACGATCGCCTGGGCGATGGCCAGCTCCCCTTCCGGGCTCCCCAGGCGCTCCTGCACCTGCCAGGCCTCCAGGCACAGGGTCAACGCACGGGGGTCCGCGTTGCCGATATCCTCACTGGCCATACGCACCACACGGCGCGCCAGGTAGAGTGGATCACAGCCACCGTCGAGCATACGGCAGAACCAGTACAGCGCGGCATCGGGGGCACTGCCCCGCACTGCCTTGTGTAGAGCGCTGATCTGGTCGTGGAACAGGTCACCGCCCTTGTCAAAACGTCTTAGTGAGGCCTGCAATACCTCTTCCAGGGTACTGCCGGTGATGTGGCCCTCTTCCGCCATATCCGTAGCGAGTTCCAGCAGGTTGAGAGCCCTGCGTGCATCGCCATCAGCCTGGGCGGCGATCAGTGCCAGGCAACCTTCATCGACCTGCACCCCGTCGCCCAGTGCGTCCAGGCCACGCACTAAAACCGCTTCTATATCCGCCTCCTCCAGCGAGCGCAGCTTGTAAACACGCGAACGCGATAACAGCGCATTATTGAGCTCGAAGGAAGGATTTTCAGTGGTAGCACCGATAAAAATCACCGTGCCATCTTCCACAAAGGGCAAGAATGCGTCTTGCTGGGATTTGTTGAAGCGGTGCACCTCATCCACAAACAGCACGGTATCGCGCCCCCCAACCTTGTGCTGGCGCGCCTGGGCGATGGCCTCCCTGATCTCTTTGACACCGGATAATACGGCAGATAACTGTAAAAAATGGGCGTTGGCATGCGCCGCGGCGATTCTTGCCAGGGTGGTTTTGCCTACGCCCGGCGGCCCCCAGAAGATCATGGAATGTAATTGGCGGCTGTCTATCGCCTGCCTCAGTGGTTTACCCGGGGCCAGCATATGTTGCTGTCCGGCATAATCATCGAGATTGGTCGGTCGCAGGCGCGCTGCCAGTGGCTGGTAACCCCCCGCAGGCGAACCAATGCCAGCGGCCGTGGTCGGCTGCTGCCCTGTTGGCGTCCCTGCGAACAAATCAGTTGTCATAATAGAACAGGTCTACCCCGTCCGGCGGGGTGAAGGCGAAGTCCTCGCTGGTCAGTTCAGTGTCGCTGTCTAACTGACTGAACTCGATGGCCACGCGCTGGTTCAGGTTATCCAGAATATCCATACCGGTAATGGTCGACCCGTTCAAGTGCAGGGTCAACTCCTTGAAGCCCACATCAGCAGACACCGGCGCCAGAGTGAAATCATCCGCGCCGACCTGCTCTACGTTAAACTTTCTGCGCAATGCAGACGCATCCCCGCCCAATACCTGCAGGGGAGACATTTGAACGCTGTCGGTTACCGGCCTGCGCGTTGCGGTTTCCAGGTCCTGGTCGTAATGCCAGATAAAATCAGGGCTGGCGATAATTAATTGATTGTCCGGGTAGAGTATCTCCCAGGCGAAATAGCCGGGACGCAGCAGGCGAAACCTGCCGCGCGATTCAACCAGCAGCACATCGTTGTTGCCGTACTGGCGCTGCTCAAAGTTACCCTGCAAATGTTGCAAGCCCTGTAAGGCATCAAGCAATTCATCGGTGGCGCCGCGGGGCTGGGCTGTGGCCCACAGGGGTAACAGGATCAGCCACAGGGTGGCCATGAGTCTCTTCATGCTATTTCTATTTCCATGTTCAACGCCGTAGCGCGTCGGCAGCGGCAACTGCGCTCAGGCTTCGGGTGGCGGTGGTGCCAGCACTTCCCGCTGGCCATTGGTACCCATTTCAGTGACAATGCCGGCGGCTTCCATGGCCTCGATCAGCCGTGCCGCACGATTGTATCCAATCCGCAATTTGCGCTGCACCGAAGAAATAGAAGCGCGACGACTCTGTGTCACATAGTGCACGGCTTCGTCGTACAGGGCGTCACTCTCATCATCTGGGTCAGTTGAGCCGGATTGCAGTTCCCCGGGGGTAACCGGCGTGCTGCTGCCTTCGTCCAGCAACCCCTCGATATACAGGGGTGCACCGCGGCGCTTCCAGTCGGCCACCACCCGGTGCACTTCCTCGTCACTACAAAAGGCGCCATGTACCCGGGTGGGCACACCGCTGCCCGGTGGCAGGTAGAGCATATCCCCGTGGCCCAGCAGTTGCTCCGCTCCACCCTGGTCCAGAATTGTTCGCGAATCGATTTTGGAAGAGACCTGAAAGGCGATGCGGGTCGGCACATTTGCTTTGATCAGACCGGTGATCACATCCACCGAGGGGCGCTGGGTGGCCAGAACGAGATGGATGCCGGCGGCCCGCGCCTTTTGCGCGATGCGAGCGATCAGTTGCTCCACTTTTTTACCGACGATCATCATCATGTCGGCGAATTCGTCAATGACCACCACGATGGCCGGCAGCTTCTCCAGGCTCGAGTGCGCTTGTTCCTCGTCCGTCTCAGCGAAGATGGGGTCCGGTGTCCACAGCGGGTCGGGGATGGGGGCGCCCGCCTTGATGGCATCCTCCACCTTGCGGTTGTAGCCCGCAAGGTTGCGCACACCCAGCGAAGCCATAACTTTGTAGCGCCGCTCCATTTCCGCCACACACCAGCGCAGACCGTTGGCGGCATCTTTCATATCAGTGATCACCGGCGTCAGCAAATGCGGGATCCCGTCGTACACCGACAGTTCCAACATTTTAGGGTCCACCAGGATCAAACGCACATCCGCCGGACCGGACTTGTACAGCAGGCTCAGCAGCATGGAGTTTACACCTACCGACTTACCTGAGCCGGTGGTTCCCGCTACCAGCAGGTGCGGCATCTTGGCCAGGTCCGCCACTACCGGCTGACCCGCTATGTCGTGGCCCAGGGCCAGCGTCAACGGTGACTTGGATTGTTCAAAGGTCTGGGATGACAGCACTTCCCTGAAATTGACGATCTCCCTGTCCTCGTTGGGGATTTCGATGCCCACCACCGATTTGCCGGGTATCACCTCCACCACGCGCACACTGATCACGGCCAGTGAGCGGGCCAGGTCCTTGGCCAGGTTGGAGATGCGCGAAACTTTGACCCCGGCGGCGGGCTGGATTTCAAAGCGGGTGATCACCGGGCCGGGATACACCGCTGTGACCGCGGCACTGATGCCAAAATCAAGCAGCTTCAGTTCCAGTAATTTGGAAAGACCTTCCAGGGCCTCCTTGGAATATCCTCTGCCTGGATCTTTGATTTCTTCATCCAATAGCTCCAGATGCGGCAGAGCACCCGTCACCGGCGCGTCAAACAGAGGCTGTTGTTTTTCTTTTTCCACCCGGTCACTTTTCTCCGCCCTGGATTTAAGTGACTTTATCTTGGGTGGTTTACGTTTTTTCTCTTTCTCGACGTGCTCGCTGATCACCACCTTGCGCGCCTCAACGGCCTTTTCCCGTTCGCGCTTGTCACGGAAATCGTCGATGGTTTTTGCCAGGGCGCTGCGACACCGGGAAAAAGTGGCGATACTCCATTTGCCCAGTTTGTCCATCAGGGTCAGCCAGCTCAAATCAGTGAAGATGGTCATGCCGAACAGGAATACCGCCAGCAGGATCAGGCGGCTACCAACCGCACTAAAGGCCAGGGTAAACGCATCACCGATAGCCTGCCCCAAAATTCCGCCGGCGCCCTGGGGCAGGCCGGACGTCCCGGTGTCGTTCATGGCAGCCAGCGTGGTACCTGCGATCATCACCAGCACCAGGCCCAGAGCGCGAATACCGAAGGTGAGCCAGTCAAAGCCATTATGCTCGTGTCGCTCGAGCATAATGATAAACGCGCGATAGGCCAACAACAGAGGAAACAGGTAAGCGGCGAAACCCACCAGCGAGAAAAATACATCTGCCAGCCAGGCGCCGGTGGGACCACCGAGATTACTGATGTTGGCGCCACTGCCGGTGGCCGACCAGCCCGGATCCTGCGGGCTGTAGGTTATCAAGGCCATCATCAGATACAGACACACGGCACTCACGCCGATAAACGCCCCCTCACGCAGCCGTGGGCCAAGGAAACTATCGGTGTTGGTATTGTCGGGCACGGGTTTTATTATCCTTCCTGGTCGCGCGGGACGAAGTCCTGGCACGACGCCACAATGCGATTCATAATAATACGCCGTGTGACTGTATTTGTCATTTATTTCAAAGAGTTATAGGCTTTTGTTAGAATAGCTCTGATCTTTGTCGGATTTCTGCCTTTAAAGTACCATAGTCGGCCCCCATATGGTTGGGATCAGGTCTTGTATTTTGCCTGAATCCCGCTACGCGGCATGTATGAAGCCACCCTCGGTTAAAACCATACCCTTGAGTGGCTTCATGCATACTGCACAGCTACACTGTGCCATCGCCAGGCGTATTGAATACTGCGGCAGGTAGCTGCTTGCGCAAGTATTCAGGCCACACCCGAGTAACCAAGTAGGAAATGACTATATGAGTGACACCCGACACCACCCCCTGATTATCCTGGGCAGCGGCCCCGCCGGTTATACCGCCGCGATTTACGCCGCGCGGGCCAATCTCCAGCCGGTGGTCATCACCGGCATACAACAGGGCGGGCAGCTCACTACCACCACCGAGGTGGAAAACTGGCCGGGGGGCGCGCCAGACCTGCAGGGCCCCCAGTTGATGCAGCAGATGCAGGAACATGTTGAGCGTTTTGATGCGGATGTCGTATTTGATCATATTGAGAAAGTGGACCTCAACACGCGCCCGATGCTACTCCAGGGTACGGGGACTTACACCTGTGACGCGCTGATCATCGCCACCGGGGCTTCCGCCCAGTACCTGGGATTGCCCAGTGAAGAGGCATTTGCGGGCAAGGGCGTCAGCGCCTGTGCTACCTGTGACGGTTTTTTCTACCGCAATCAGAAGGTCGCGGTCATCGGCGGTGGCAATGCAGCCGTAGAGGAAGCCCTGTATCTCGCCAATATTGCCTCCGAAGTGGTACTGGTGCATCGCCGTGATGTCCTGCGTTCGGAAAAAGTGCTGCAGGACCGGCTGTTCGCCCGTGAAAAAGAAGGCAAAGTGCAAATTATGTGGGATCACACCCTCGATGAAGTGCTTGGTGACGATAGCGGTGTGACGGGAATGCAGGTGAAATCCGTAAAAGACGGCGTCTTGACCCAGGTAGACCTGGCCGGCGTGTTTATCGCTATCGGCCACAAGCCCAACACCGATATCTTTGCCGGGCAGCTGACTTTGGAGAATGGTTATATCAAAATCCATAGCGGCACCGAGGGTAACGCCACAGCGACCAGCGTCCCCGGGGTATTTGCCGCCGGTGATGTGGGGGACCATATCTATCGCCAGGCGGTCACTTCCGCCGGGTTCGGTTGTATGGCGGCGCTGGATGCGGAAAAATACCTGGACAACCTCTAGTGTACCTTGTCACTGAATGTACATTATGAGTGACGACATACACTAGCCCCTCCTCGATGCGACCCATTCAACGCCTGGACAACGGCAGCGACTTTCCGCCCTCTTGCGAGGCGCTGGACTACCCCAATGGTTTGTTGGCTGTCGGTGGCGATCTGACGCCGCAGCGATTGCTGGCCGCGTATCGCCGGGGCATTTTCCCCTGGTACGAAGAACCACAACCGGTATTGTGGTGGACGCCGGATCCTCGCTCCGTGCTGTTTCCCGACGAACTGCATATCTCTCGCTCCCTGTGCAAAACCTTGCGCAGGGACAAGTTCCACCTGGCCGTAGACGGCCAATTTACCGAGGTAATGCGCCAATGCGCGCAGCTGCGTATGGACGGCCTGGGTACCTGGATCGATGATGACATGATCGCGGCCTACAGCACGCTGCAGGCGCTGGGCTTCGCCCACTCGATAGAAGTGCTGGGCAAAGACGGTGCACTCCTTGGCGGCCTGTACGGCGTTGCCCTGGGCCAGGTATTTTTCGGGGAATCCATGTTCAGTCGGGCGGATGATGCATCCAAGGTGGCGCTGGTCGCCCTGGTGTACATCCTGCGCCGCGGCGGTTTTCAGATGATCGACTGCCAGGTTCAAAGTGAGCATATGAACTCCCTGGGCGCCCGGTCGATTAACAGACTGGACTTCGAGCACCGTCTTGCCCAAACTGTTGGTATTGAAACCGATACCGGCATCTGGCAATTGCCGGCCACTTGCGGAGGCTTGCCGTGACCTCATCCGTGCGGGATCTCAAGGTGTACACCACCTATCCCCATAGCTGCAGTTACCTGGAGGATCAGGAGGCCACCACTTTGTTCGTCGATCCGCGGCAGCGGGTGGACCGGAAGCTCTACAGTAACCTCTCGAAACTGGGCTTTCGACGCAGCGGCAGTCATATCTATCGGCCACATTGCACGCATTGTGACGCCTGTATTGCAGCGCGCATCCCGGTGGATTTATTCAAGCCCAGGCGTGGCCAGCGGCGCATATGGAGTCGCAACCAGGGTCTGGTGGTACACGCCACTCACGATATACGCGACAACGCGGCGTTCGAGCTATACCAAAACTACATAGAGTCGCGCCATTCGGACGGGGATATGTATCCGCCGGAGCGCGAGCAATATGAGTCCTTTCTCAGCAATGTCTGGGACTGCACGCACTATTACCGCTTCTACGACGGGGACTCTCTGATAGCTCTGGCGGTAGTGGATGAACTGGTGGATGGTCTCTCCGCCATCTACACGTTTTTCGACCCGGCGTTGGACAGGCGCAGCCTGGGGGGGTTCGCTATTTTGTGGCAGATTGAGAAAGCCCGTGAAATGGGGCTGGCTTATCTTTATCTGGGCTACTGGGTGCGTGACTGTCAGAAAATGGCGTACAAATCTGACTATCGGCCGCTGCAACTGTATGTGAATGGTCGCTGGAGTACCCTACTCTAGCGGTATGAAATAAACGCGGTTTTGCCAGAGATACAGGTGGCACTGGCGCTCGCTTTCAGGCAGAATGCGGCCTGCTTTTCCAACGAGGACCGCCACCTAATGGCAAAAGAAGACCAGATCGAAATGGAGGGTGAGGTGATCGACACCCTGCCTAATACCACTTTCCGCGTACAACTGGAAAATGGTCACGTTGTGACTGCCCATATTTCAGGCAAGATGCGCAAGAACTACATCCGCATCCTGACTGGCGACAAGGTTCGTGTTGAATTAACGCCCTATGACCTGAGTAAAGGCCGCATCACCTATCGCGAACGCTAAAAGCTTCCTGAAAATCATCATTTAGCTTTCCTGAAGCTCTACCTCCTCCTCTTCTATCGTTACTTCCAGCTTGTTGTCCGCCTTATTGAGGCGGACCAGTGCGGTGCCACCCGACCGGGCGAGTGATCCGAACAGCACCATCTCGGCCAGTGGTTTCTTGATGTGCTCCTGGATAACGCGCTCCATGGGGCGCGCACCCATGTGTATGTCGTAGCCCTTCTCTACCAGCCACAGGCGAGCATCCTCGTCCACATCGATGGTCACGCGTTTCTCATCCAGTTGGCTCTGCAACTCGGTGAGGAACTTGTCTACCACGGTGAGAATCACATCCTCTCCCAGGGGCTGGAATTGTACGATGCTGTCCAGCCGGTTGCGGAATTCCGGGGTAAACATTTTATTGATGGCTTCCATACCGTCGCTGCTGTGATCCGCCGTGGTAAAGCCGATGGTACGACGGCTGATACTCTCCGCGCCGGCATTGGTTGTCATCACCAGAATGACATTGCGAAAGTCCGCCTTGCGGCCATTGTTATCGGTCAGGGTGCCGTGGTCCATGACCTGCAGTAATAGATTGAACACTTCCGGGTGAGCTTTCTCAACCTCATCCAGCAGTACGACAGCATGAGGGTGCTTGGTAACGGCGTCCGTTAGTAAGCCACCCTGATCAAAGCCCACATAGCCCGGAGGCGCGCCTATCAGGCGAGACACCGTGTGGCGCTCCATATACTCAGACATATCAAAACGAATCAGTTCCAGACCCAACAGGCCGGCCAACTGCCGTGTTACCTCGGTCTTGCCGACACCTGTAGGACCGGCCAACAGGAATGAACCGATGGGCTTGTCCCCTGACCTCAGACCGGCCCGGGCCAACTTGATGGAGGTGGCCAGACTACTGATGGCCTCCTCTTGACCGAATACAACCATTTGCAGGTTGCTCTCCAGCTTTTTCAGGGTGTCCTTGTCGTCGGTACTGACGGTTTTTGGCGGAATACGGGCAATCTTGGCAATGACAGTCTCGATATCACCGACACCAATGACCTTTTTGCGCCTGGAGGGAGACTGCAACTGCTGGTAGGCACCCGCCTCATCGATAACATCAATCGCCTTGTCCGGCAGGAAACGATCCGTGATATAACGAGCGGATAAGTCAGTGGCCACACGCAGGGCTCTGTCCGTGTAGCGCAGGCCGTGATGCTCCTCGAATCGGGACTTCAGGCCCTTGAGTATCTTGTACGCATCGTCCGCGCTGGGCTCCATTACATCGATTTTCTGAAAGCGTCGACTCAGCGCTTTATCCTTGTCGAAGATGCTGCGATATTCCTGGAACGTGGTAGAACCGATACAGCGCAGCTTGCCGGAACTCAGCAGTGGCTTTAACAGATTGCTGGCATCCATCACCCCGCCCGAAGCGGCACCGGCACCGATGATGGTGTGCACCTCGTCGATAAACAGAATAGCGTGCTCACGTTTTTTCAGTTCGCCGAGCAGGTCTTTGAAGCGCTTTTCGAAATCACCTCGATATTTGGTGCCCGCCAGCAGGGCGCCGAGGTCCAGGGAGTACACGATGCTGTCCTTGAGAATCTCCGGCACCTCGCCATCCACGATTTTCTTGGCCAGCCCTTCCACAATGGCCGTCTTGCCCACACCGGACTCACCCACCAACAGTGGATTATTCTTGCGCCGGCGGGCCAGAATCTGCGCCACGCGTTCAACCTCAGCAATGCGCCCGATCAGCGGATCAATATGACCGGCAGCGGCCTCGTTATTCAGGTTGGTGGTGAAGCTGTCCAGCGGGTTGGACTCCGCCTCTTCCGCAGTTGATTGTTCAGTGTCGGCTTCCCCGGGCTCGTGGGCATCACCGTCATCGGATACCTTGGAGATACCGTGGGTGATATAATTCACTACATCCAGACGAGCGACACTTTGGGTCTTGAGGAAAAAAACCGCCTGGCTTTCCTGCTCACTGAAAATCGCTATAAGGACATTGGCGCCGGTAACCTCGCTTTTTCCCGATGACTGCACGTGGAATACCGCGCGCTGTAACACCCGCTGGAACCCCAGTGTCGGCTGGGTGTCACGGTCGTCTTCGTCCTCTGGAATAAGGGGGGTGGTGGCATCCACAAACTCCATCAGGTCACCGCGCAGGTCACCTATATTGGCACCACAGGCCTTGAGCACACTGATCGCATCGTTGTTGTCCAGCAGTGCCAGCAGCAGATGCTCCACGGTCATAAATTCGTGGCGCCTGGCTCGGGCACCACGAAAGGCGTCATTCAGCGTTTGTTCCAGGTCTTTACTCAGCATACCTACCGCTCCCGGGGATTTACCCCTCAGATGCCTCTATTTCACACAATAACGGGTGTTCCTGTTCACGGGCATACTGGTTGACCTCAGCCGCCTTGGTTTCGGCGATATCCCGGGTATAAATTCCGCACACGCCTTTGCCCTGAGTGTGTACGGTCAACATAACATGCGTTGCCTGCTCACGGTTCATACGGAAGAAAACCTCCAACACTTCAACGACAAACTCCATAGGTGTATAGTCGTCATTCATCAACACTACTTTGAACAGCGGCGGACGCTTAAGTGCAGGTTTGGATTCCTGCAGCGCCAAACCGCCATCGGAATCCTCCTGTTCCTTACTCATTTGCCAGTTGCCCTGGTAGGGAAACTCTCTCACTCAGGCCCTCCCATTTTTGATTTCCCGATCAATTATTCTATATGGCTACACTATATGAGTTTTCAAGCAGGGGAAAGCCAGATATTGCCCTCGATGTTGCGAATAAGTGGATCCTGCACGATGGTAGCCAGTGTTGCACCTGCCATTTGACGCTCGAAGTCATAGTTCACAGTGCGCTTCTGGATGGCGCCGTTCAGATTCAGGGTGGCAACCACGCTGTACTCTTTGGGGCGGGTCAGAATCTGCTGCAACATGGCGTCGGCGATCACATCCTTGATGTCAATGGAGTACTCCCTGATGGCTGCCGGGATGTTGAAATCAGGGCCGGTATGGTTTGCCGTCCCGCCTGAGGCAGCGCGCATTACAGGACACTACACTAGTACCCCAACCACCTGATAAGTTAGGATCAGGTGGTTGAAGCATTGGTACTCCAGGTGAAATGGCTAAAATAATACTCCTGAACAAACCTTTCCGCGTTCTCAGTCAGTTCAGTGACAAAAAGGGACCGTTGGAACAATCGCGCGCGACCCTCGCCGACTACCTCGTGGCACCGGATTTCCGGGTTGCCGGGCGCCTGGATTATGATTCAGAGGGCCTGCTGCTGCTGACTGACGATGGATTGCTGCAACAACAGATTGCCAACCCCCGGTACAAGTGGTGGAAGACCTACCTGGTCCAGGTTGAGGGAGAACCAGACGATGAAGCCCTGCAGACATTGGCGGACGGCATCGAACTCAAGGACGGCCCCACCCTTCCCGCCCGCGCCAGACGGGTACCAGACCCGAAAATCTGGCCCAGAGTGCCGCCCGTGCGAGAGCGCAAATCCATAGCCGACAGCTGGCTGGAGTTATCCATACGAGAGGGTCGCAATCGCCAGGTGCGGCGGATGACCGCCGCTGTCGGTTGTCCAACCCTGCGGCTGATGCGCATCCGCATAGGCGACTGGTCGCTGGAAGGTCTGCTTCCGGGAGAATATCGGGAACTCGCCGTTCACATGCCCTCCCGGTCTACAAAATTCCCGTCATCTAAAAAGAGACACTAGTATATTGACAGGTTGCTTTACTACATCATTTCTGCGTAAGCTTCATTCGGGGCAACATCTTCAATAACTGGTTGATCCGCGCAAAGAGCGTCAGGGAGTACCGATCTTCCCCGCTCCAGGGCGATCACATATTTCATCAGGTAGGCAGAAGGCATGGTGGACGGAAAAAGTACTAAGATTGGACTCCTGGTCGATGTCACCGGAGATCACTTCACTGCACAACTGGCTTCCGAGAGCGACCAGGTTGCCTCCAGTGGAATGTCCGACATTAACAATGTGAGAATCGGGCAGGTAGGCTCCTACCTTTCGGTCAGGCAGTCAGGTTTGCAGACTCTGGTTATGGTGGAGCGCAGTTACCGCGTGGCCGACAGACAGGGCCATGCCAGGCATATGGTGCGCTTGACGCCACTGGGAGAAATCAGCCAGGAAGGCGAATTTAGCAGAGGCGTCTCTCTTTTCCCTACCAGCGGCGCCGAAATTCACATGGTTTCGCACAGGGACCTGGAACGTGTCTTTGCCAGCCACAGTGAAGTCGGTTACAAGGTCGGCCGCCTGACCCCCTTCGAGACCATCGATGTGTATCTGGACGCCTCGGCGTTTTTCGGTCGGCACGCGGCAATTCTCGGGCAAAGCGGTTCGGGAAAATCATGGACTGTGACCAGCATGGTGCAATCGGCGCTGCGCAGCATGCCGCAGGCTCACATCATCCTGCTCGATATGCACGGGGAATACTGTGACAAGGAAGTAGATGGCGTCGCTGCCAAGGCGCCTTTTCCTGCGAGCAAGGTGCGCAGCCTCCAGGCGCAGGAGGTGGAATTCCCTTATTGGCTTCTGGCCTATTCGGAGTTGTGTGAATTGATCATCGATCCGTCCGACGAAAACGCCTCGATCCAGATGTCGTTCCTGCGCTCGATCCTGATCAGGCTCAAGCGGGATACCAACGAGCACCTCGAACTGGGCCACATCACGGTGGATTCCCCGGTGTACTATTCGATGGATGTTTTTATCGAGTTGATCCAGAAGAGCAACTCGGAAACAAGTAATTTCGGCAAGACGAAGTCAACGTTGTTTGGCAAGTTCGACCAATTGTTGGTGCGCCTGGACAGTCTGCTTAACGATACCCGCTACGATTTCCTGATGAAGCCGAAAATACGGATATCGACCGAATCACTGACGGGCCTGATGAAAGATCTGGTCGGCCTGGGAGAACCGAACGCCAACGTGACGATACTGGATCTCAGCGCCGTGCCGTTCGATGTCGTGCCGATGGTGGCCGCCCAGATTGGCCGACTCGCTTACGAATTCAATTTCTGGAACCCGCTGTGCCGGGAGTTTCCGATTTTTCTCATCTGCGAAGAGGCGCACGAGTACATCCCGCGTGAAGATATTCCGCGCTACAGGGAAGCGCGGCGCTCGATGGAAAGGATTGCCAAGAACGGCCGCAAATACGGTGTCGGCCTTTGCGTCGTGAGCCAGCGACCGCACGATGTTTCGGAAACCGTACTGGCCCAGTGCAGTTCGTATATTTGCCTGCGCCTATCCAACCCGGACGATCAGGAATACGTGCGATCCATGGTGCCTGAAGCCGCGCGCGGTACGTTTGCCGCACTCACTTCCCTGTCCAAGGGTGAAGCAATAGCGCTCGGTGAGGCGGTGCCAATGCCGGTTCGCTTCAAGGTCGACCTACCGGACCCAGCACCCAATTCTACCGATGTCGATTACGCAGGCAAATGGCGCAACGGCGGCGAGGAAATCAGTGTCGAGAGGCTGGTCAGCAACTGGCACAGGCAGGTGCGTTAAGCGATACTTTGAATTCTGCCAGTAAAGTTATCGTCGGCATGTCCGGCGGTGTCGACTCTTCCGTGTCTGCCCTGTTGTTACAGCAGCAGGGTTATCAGGTGGAAGGCCTGTTCATGAAGAACTGGGAGGAGGACGACGGTACCGAGTACTGCACAGCCAGGGAAGACTTCGCCGACGCCCGGGCCGTGGCTGACAAACTGGGTATCACCCTGCACGGTGCCAACTTCGCCGCGGAGTACTGGGACAACGTATTCAAGCATTTCCTGGCCGAATACAAAGCCGGGCGTACACCCAACCCGGACATCCTGTGTAACCGCGAAATCAAGTTCAAGGCCTTCCTGGATTACGCCATGCTGCTGGGAGCGGATTATATCGCCACGGGGCACTATGTCCGCCGCGGCGAGACGGACGGCAAAGCCACCCTGCTCAAGGGGCTCGATAACAACAAGGACCAGAGCTATTTTCTGCATGCGGTGGGCCATGCGGAGCTGGAAAAAACTCTGTTTCCCGTCGGTGAGATAGAAAAGCCACTGGTGAGAAAGCTGGCGGAGCAACACGACCTGGCGACCGCGAAAAAGAAGGACTCCACGGGTATCTGTTTTATCGGCGAGCGTCGCTTCAAAGATTTTTTGCAGCAGTACCTGCCGGCGCAGCCGGGTCAGATACTGAGCCTGGACGGGGAACACCTGGGAGCGCACCACGGCCTGATGTACCACACTATTGGTCAGCGCCAGGGACTAGGTATTGGCGGCCTGTCCAATCACACAGAGGCGCCCTGGTACGTGGTGCAGAAGGACCTGGACAACAATAGTTTGCTGGTAGCGCAGGGTAATAACCACCCCGCCCTGTTTACCTCCGGCCTCGATGCCGGTGAAATCTATTGGGTAGCCGCCACAGCGCCTCGGCTACCACTGAGTTGCATGGCCAAAGTGCGTTACCGACAGCCAGACCAGGCCTGTACCATCAGCCTCGGGGGCAATGGTTACCGAGTAGATTTTGAACAGCCCCAACGCGCGGTGACGCCGGGACAGTCGGTAGTCTTCTACCAGGGTGAACTGTGCCTGGGTGGCGGTGTCATTGAACGTACCGAGTAGCCAATGAGCGAATCGAAACTCTCCAATCTTGAGCAGCAAACAGTGGCACTGGCCGGTGTGGCACAGGCCGCGCGTGTGGTGGACCAGATTTCCAAAACCGGCAGTTACCCGCTGCAATTTCTGGAATCGTCGGTACACAGCCTGTTCGAATTCGAGGCGGAGCGTGTCGAGGATGTATTCGGCGGCCTTGCCGGTGTCAAACTGGGCCTGCACAATTTGAGCAGCCTGCTGGCCAACCGCCAGGCGCAGGAAAACCACGACGTGGTGCGCTATGTATTCAGCCTGATTTATCTGGAGCGCAAATTTGCCGCCAACCCGGAGATGATGTCTGTGGTGCACTCGCGCCTGGAACACGCTAGTTTCCGCGCCGAACACTTCGCCAACCATGTGCATGACCTGTGCCACAGTGTATCGGGAATCTACCAGGACACACTGAGCCAGCTGAGATTTCGCATCAAGGTCAACGGCAGCGCCCAGCACCTGCAAAATACACGCAATGCCGATGTGATCCGCACTCTGCTGCTGGCGGGCATCCGCTCCGCCTTCCTGTGGCACCAACTGGGCGGACGCCGCTGGAAATTGGTGGTACAACGCAAACAATTGCTAAAGGCCTCGCAGAACCTGTCACGCGGCCTTGGTTCCGTACCCCTGCAAGATGATATTGTCTAAGGCAATATCATCTTGCAGGGGTACTGGTGTAAAATTGTTCTTTTATTTCCAGGAGAAACTCATGGACTTGTCAGCACTCAGTGCAGTCTCCCCCATCGACGGCCGTTACGGCAGCAAGACCGCCATCCTGCGTGAGATATTCAGCGAATTCGGCCTGATCAAACGCCGTGTGCAGGTGGAAGTGCGCTGGTTACAGTGCCTGGCGACGCACCGGGAAATTATTGAAATCCCCGCTCTGTCCGCGGAAGCAAACCGTGTGCTGGAAGAAATTCTGGAGAATTTTGGCGAGGTGGATGCGCGCCGTATCAAGGATATTGAAGCGACCACCAATCACGACGTCAAGGCGGTGGAATATTTCCTCAAGGAACGCTTTGCCGGCAATGCAGAGCTTGAGGCAGTGTCGGAGTTTGTCCACTTCGCCTGCACCTCCGAGGATATCAACAACCTGTCCCATGCCCTCATGTTGCGTGACGGCGTGCAGTCGGTACTGTTGCCGGCCATGCTCGAGGTTGTAACTGCCCTGGCCAGCGTGGCACAAGATACGGCAGCAGTGCCGATGCTGTCGCGTACGCACGGGCAGACGGCCAGCCCATCCACCATGGGTAAGGAGTTCGCCAATGTCGTTGCGCGCCTGCGCCGCCAGATCGGCCAGATGCAACAGGTAGAGTTCCTGGGCAAGATCAATGGTGCGGTGGGCAACTACAATGCCCACTTATCCGCCTACCCGCAGGTCGACTGGCAGCTCAATGCGCAGGAATTTGTAACATCACTGGGTCTGAACTGGAACCCCTACACCACCCAGATCGAACCCCACGATTACATGGCGGAATTATTCGACACCATCGCTCGTTTCAATACCGTCCTGATCGACTTCGACCGGGACATCTGGGGCTATATTTCCATAGGCTATTTCAAGCAGAAAACCGTGGCCGGGGAAGTGGGCTCATCCACCATGCCGCACAAAGTGAACCCTATCGATTTTGAGAATTCGGAAGGCAACCTCGGCCTGGCCAACGCGGTGTTCGGGCACCTGGCGGCGAAGCTGCCGCTCAGTCGCTGGCAGCGCGATCTCACCGACAGCACCGTGCTGCGTAATATGGGTGTGGGTGCTGGTTATAGCCTGATCGCCTATCAGTCCTGTCTGAAAGGAATTGGCAAGTTGCAAATTAACGAGGCGCGCCTGGCCGATGATCTCGACAGCAGTTGGGAAGTTCTGGCCGAGCCCATACAGACGGTGATGCGCCGCTACGGTATCGAGAAGCCCTACGAAAAACTCAAGGAACTCACCCGCGGCCAGGATATGAGCAAAGAGCTTATCCAGGATTTTGTCGCAAATCTGGATTTACCCGAGGAGGCCAAACAGCAACTGTTGGCCTTGACGCCGGTCAACTATGTCGGCAACGCCGTAGACCAGGCGCGGGCTATAGAGTAAACACGCTATGAGCAATGGCTGGAACCAGAACTTCGACCCGGAAATATTCCTGGCCAGGCACTGGCAGCGCAAGCCACTGCTGATACGCTCCGCTCTGGAAAATTTCCACCCGCCACTGGACCGCCATGAACTGGCGGGACTGGCGCTGGAACAAGGCGTGGAATCACGCATTATCGAACACCGTGACGGTTTGTGGCAGCTACACCACGGCCCCTTTTCCGAGCAGGATTTTCAGCGCGACTTTCCCTGGAGCCTGCTGGTGCAGGCAGTTGATCACCATATTCCTGAAGTCGCCGCATTGCGCCAGCTGTTCAGTTTTCTGCCTCAGTGGCGAATGGATGATGTGATGGTCAGTTACGCAGTAGATGGTGGCAGTGTGGGGCCCCACTACGACAACTACGATGTTTTTCTGTTGCAGGGTGAAGGCGAGCGATTGTGGAAACTCGGCCAGTTCTGCGACGTCACCTCTACCCTGTTGCCTCATGACGAACTGCGTATTCTCGATACCTTCGAGTGTGAGCAGGAGTATCTGCTGGGCCCGGGAGACATGCTTTATGTGCCGCCCGGTGTCGCCCACTGGGGCATTGCCCAGGGCGAGTGTACCACTTTTTCTGTCGGCTTTCGGGCGCCACGGATCAACGATATGGTATCGCGCTGGGTCGACCAGCTGTTGGAGCAACTGGACAGCGATCAGTTCTACAGCGATGCCGGCCAGGCCCCGGTAACGCGCCCCGGCGAGATACGCCCACGCGATCTGGACCGGGCGCTGGCCCAATTGCAGGCAGCCCTGGACCAGGATGCGGGGAACCACTGGTTTGGCGAGTTGGTTACCGAGCCGCGCTACGAACCGTCGTGGGATAATGACGACCTGGCTGAAGCCAGGGCCCTGCTGGCGGACGGCGCCACTTTTGTCGAATTGTCTCCCGCCGCCAAACTTTGCTGGCAGCAAGAGCCTGAAGGTATTGCGGTGTTTGCCAACGGCGAAAGCCTGGAGTTTGCGCAAGGCGTCCGGCCAGTTCTGATAACCCTGTGTGATAGCTGGCGACTGCAGGGCGATACACTGTCTGGCGTCATGCTCGATCCCGATAGCGCCGCTCTGCTAAATTACTTATTGGAAAGTGGGTGTATTTATGTCGAATGATGAGCCGAATAAAGAGTCTGGAGAAGAACCTGGCAAAGAACTGAACGATATGCGGAAGGATTTTGTTACGGGGGTGGAATACCCCCATCCTTTCGCTGAGATGGCCGTTAATCTATGCCGCAGCGCTTCACGGTACATTTGTATATTGAGTCCACGCCTGGATCACGCGGCTTTTGACACCCCCGAACTGGCCGATGCCCTCAGGGCCCTGGCGCGCCTCAGCCGGCAAACCCGGGTGCGTATACTTATCAACGACTCCCGCACCCTGGTGGCGCGCGGCCACCGTTTGCTACAACTGGCCCGGCGCATACCCAGCTCCCTGGCTATCCAGAAGGTGGTAGAACACCCGGACTGGAATGGCGAGACCATCGTGATCAGGGATCACGATGGTGTGCTGTACAAGCCCGCTGGCAGTGATCACGAAGGTTTTTACGAGCCCGACTCCCGGGCATCGACGCAAAAGCATCTCGAACTGTTTGAGGAACTCTGGCGACACAGTACCCAGGACACGGAATTGCGCTCAATGAGTTTGTAGGGGGACACTATGCCTTCGCACCGGAGCCTTGCATCTAACGGCTTGTGCCGGCTCGCCCGAAGGGAGGGTCTGAATGTTACATTATGGGTGACGAGGTCACATTAACCGCGCTTGATACGGGCCAGCAGCAGGCCGCCGCCTTGAATAAACAATACCGGACCAAAAAAATAGGCGAGAAACAACGGCCCGTTGAAAAAGAATTCAACCTCATACTGTAAACCGCCAGCCGTTGCGGCATCACTTCCGGTACTGAAATCCAACGGCCCCGGATCGCTTGCATCAATCGTATTCAGCGAAATTTCGCGTGATATAAAGGGCAGGAAAATCTCCTGCCCGAGGGGGTCGCGGTCCAGGCTGTTCCACTCCACCAGCGTTATTATAGCGAGCGCCACAGCCCAGGCTATGCTTAGGTGAGTGGCGCGATTCATTGCGGGTTAGAGCTCGGCATATAAAGCAATGAACGGCGGGGTCTGATCTTCATGGTATCCATTCTCTAATATCTGTGTAGGGGTATACAGAGCTGAAAGCGAGCCCAAGGATACCGAAGTAAGTGGAGTGTAAGCAAGACTGGACCATGCACATATAGTTGTCTGTAACGGCTCAGGGCTTTAAAATGACAAATTCAAACAATTGGACGACCCGGGCCCACTTCAAGTGGGTCGTTCAGTCGATTTAACCCATAGTTCTATTTAACAGGCAGGATAAACCATGAACGATGTCTCCAACGATGACGGGCAAGCGCTGACCGAGGCCGCTGTGCTATTAAGTGACATGCAGGACCTTATCGATCGGGCGCTGGCCACACTAAGATCAAAGACACTGGAGGGCGACCGGGTCTCTCCCGCGAAACTCGATGGCTATCAGTTGGTCTCCTACGAACTGTCCCTGTGCTGGGCCGAGTGCTCTGCCGCGAGTTTTTTACTGGCTCACGCCAGGCGCATCGAACAGGAAATGCCCGACATTGCAGGCTTTACTACGCGCCTGGCGGCCCTGTTCTGCGCCGAGGCGGTGACCAACGCCGCGGCCCGCTTGCGTGCCAGGCCAGCGGATTTCGGGCTCACTGACGCCGATATCTCCGCCGTGACGTCTGGTGATGTCGCGGCGCCATTCCTGGCGGCACATCTTGCTGCCGAGAACATCGCCGGTATCGGTCAGGAAGTGCTGGATCGCGATGGCGACCTCGGCCCCGACTTGCTGAGCGAGTATCACACCATGATGCGCGACACTTTCCGCCGTTTCGCCGACGACGTGGTCGCACCCCTGGCGGAAGAAGTGCACCGGGAAGACCTGATCATTCCCGACGCGATCCTGGAACCGCTTAAGGAAATGGGCATGTTCGGCCTTTCCATCCCCGCGACATACGGTGGTCTGCAGGAGGACGACAAGGAAGACACCATGGGCATGATAGTGGTGACCGAGGAGTTATCACGGGGCTCCCTGGGGGCTGCCGGCAGCCTGATCACCCGGCCTGAGATTCTGTCCCGGGCGCTACTCAAGGGCGGCACCGAGGAACAGAAACAACACTGGCTGCCGCAACTGGCGGTGGGTGAGCCATTGTGCGCTGTGGCGGTCACCGAGCCCAACTACGGCTCCGATGTGGCCGGTGTGCGCCTGAAAGCAACAGCCACTGAGGGGGGCTGGATCCTGAATGGCGCCAAGACCTGGTGCACCTTCGGCGGTAAGGCCGGCCTGCTGATGGTGCTGGCTCGCACCAATCCCGACATGGCCACCGGGCACCGCGGTCTGTCCATGTTCCTGGTGGAAAAGCCCGCCAGCGACGGCCACGATTTTGAAGTCTGTCCTGAAACCGGCGGCCAGTTGACCGGGCGTGCGATTTCAACCATAGGTTATCGCGGCATGCACTCCTTCGAACTGTTCTTTGACGACTTTTTTGTGCCTGCGAAGAACATGCTGGGCGGTGGAGCCGGTGAAGGCAAGGGCTTTTACTACGCCATGGCCGGTTTCGCCGGCGGCCGTATCCAGACCGCGGCCCGTGCTGTGGGTGTAATGCGGGCGGCCTTCGAAAAGGCCATTTCCTACGCCAAGGAACGGGTCGTGTTCAACCAGCCCATCGCACAATACCAACTCACTCAGGTGAAGCTGGCGCGCATGGCGGCTTTACTGTTGGCCTGCCGCCAGATCACCTACGATGTGGCTGAGCTGATGGACCAGGGCTCCGGTGATATGGAAGCAAGCGGCGCCAAGCTGTTCGCCAGCAAAACCGCCGAGTGGCTCACCCGTGAGGCTCTGCAGATTCACGGCGGTATGGGCTATGCCGAGGAAACTCCGGTAAGCCGCTATTTTGTCGATGCACGGGTGTTGTCTATCTTTGAGGGTGCCGAGGAAACACTGGCCCTGAAGGTTATCATCCGTTCGCTGGTTGAAAATGCAGGAGATCAAACATGAGTGTTTCCCTATTTTTGCAATCGAACGGCGTCTGCTAATTTACGCTGAGGAACATTTTTGTGAATCAGAAAACTGTACAACGCGATCGCCCGTGGCTGATGCGCACCTATTCGGGCCATTCATCCGCCACGGCATCCAATGAATTGTATCGCATGAACCTGAGCAAGGGGCAAACGGGGCTCTCAGTCGCCTTTGACCTACCCACCCAGACAGGTTACGACTCGGACCATCCTCTGGCCCGGGGTGAGGTGGGCAAGGTCGGTGTGCCCATCAGCCACATAGCGGACATGGAATCCCTGTTCGACCAGATACCCCTGGGGCAGATGAACACCTCCATGACCATTAACGCCACCGCGCCCTGGCTGCTGGCCCTGTATGTGGCGGTGGCGGAGCGCCAGGGTGTGGACCCCTCGCAGCTGCAGGGCACCACCCAGAATGACGTACTCAAGGAGTACCTGTCCCGGGGTACCTATATATTTCCGCCAGAGCCCTCTGTGCGACTCACCACAGATCTCATCGCCTACACCGTGGACAATATCCCCAAGTGGAACCCCACCAATATCTGCAGCTACCACCTGCAGGAAGCCGGTGCCACGCCCACTCAGGAACTGGCCTACGCCTTGTCCACCGCCATCGCCATTTTGGATGCGGTGCAGGCCTCCGGGCAGATTGCGCAAGAGCGGTTTCAGGCCGTGGTCGGGCGGATTTCCTTCTTTGTGAATGCGGGTATCCGGTTCGTGGAAGAAACCTGCAAAATGCGCGCCTTCGGGCGCATGTGGGACACCATGGCGCAGGAGCGTTATGGCGTGGACGACCCCAAACAGCGCCGCTTTCGCTACGGCGTGCAGGTCAACTCCCTGGGCCTTACCGAGTCGCAACCGGAGAACAACGTACAGCGTATCGTGCTGGAAATGTTGGCGGTGACTCTGTCGAAAAACGCCAGGGCCCGGGCCATTCAGTTGCCCGCCTGGAACGAGGCGCTGGGATTGCCCCGCCCCTGGGACCAGCAGTGGGCCCTGCGTATGCAACAGGTGCTGGCACTGGAAACTGACCTGTTGGAATACGGTGACCTGCTGGATGGTTCACCGATGGTCGAGGCGAAGGTACAGGAATTGATCGTTGGTGCGGAGGCGGAAATGGCACGGGTTGCCGAGCAGGGGGGCATGGTCCAGGCCATCGAGAGCGGTTACGTTAAACGTGAATTAGTGCAGAGCCATACCCGGCGCATGCGCAACATCGAGAGTGGCGATCTCAAGATCGTCGGGGTGAACTGTTTTCAGGAGACGGCACAATCGCCCCTGACCTCCGGCACCGACGCCGGCATTATGAAGGTCAACGTACAGGCTGAGCGCGACCAGATCGTCGCACTACAGGCCTTCCGCGCCGCACGCAGCCAGGGCGAAGTCGATGCGTCACTGGCGCAGTTACGGGCGGCCGCGGCAGATGGTGCTAATATCATGCCCTCTTCCATCGTGTGTGCCCGGGCGGGTGTGACCACCGGAGAATGGAGCGAGGTGCTGCGCGACGTGTTCGGTGAGTATCGGGCGCCCACCGGGATTGATATTTCCATGGTGGGCCAGACCGGTTCAGCCGCCCTGGATGATGTGCGTGAGCGAGTGCGTAAAACCGGCGAAGAGCTGGGCCGTCCCCTGCGCCTGCTGATCGGCAAGCCGGGGCTGGACGGGCATAGCAATGGCGCCGAACAGATCGCCGTCAAAGGCCGGGACGCGGGCTTTGAAATCGTCTATGAAGGCATTCGCCTGACACCGGCCCAGATAGCCCGTGCGGCTCAGGAGGAAGGCGCCCACCTGATCGGCCTCTCCGTGCTGTCGGGCAGCCACCTGGAACTGGTGGAGGATATTTACGGTGAGCTGGAGAAAATCGGTGTATCTGGCGTCCCCCTGATTATTGGCGGCATTATTCCAGAAGACGATGCCCGGCAGTTGAAAGATCAGGGCGTAGCGGCAGTGTTCACGCCCAAGGATGTGGACATGAACGCAATCATGGCGGATATGGTCGATGTCATTCGACGCGCCAATGGCCTGGAGGCCTACGCGTAATTAGACCGATGAACAGCAGCGAATTGCCAGACCCCGCCGAACTCGCTGATGCTGTCAGTAGGGGTGAACGTGCGGCCCTGGCCACGGCGCTTAACCTGCTGGACGACCGGCGCAGTGAATCGCGCCAGTGTGCGGCGCAATTTTTGGCCCGGTTACAACAGGATGAATCCTGTGCCGGTGGGCGGCTGATAGGTATTACCGGGCCACCGGGTGCCGGCAAATCGTCGCTGACCGCTGCGCTGATAACCGTGTGGCGGCAGCGGGGACTGCGGGTCGGGGTATTGGCTGTCGATCCGTCCAGCCCCGTTAGTGGCGGCGCCCTGCTGGGCGACAGGTTGCGCATGAAGACCAGCAGCGACGACGACGGCGTGTTCGTCCGCTCCCTGGCCTGCCGCGGTGAATTCGGTGGTTTGAGCGCCGAGGTGTGGCCCATGAGCCTGGTTATGCTGGCGGCCTTCGATGTGACGCTGATCGAGACAGTCGGTGTCGGGCAGCGGGAAATTGATGTATCGCGGATGTGTGATACCACCTGTTACGTGGCACAACCGGGATCCGGCGACAGCGTACAGTTTTTAAAAGCGGGCATTCTGGAAGTGCCCCATATACTGGTGGTCAACAAGGAGGATATGGGGGCGGTGGCACGACGCACCCTGTCGGAACTGGGCGCAGCGATGAATCGTGAACACAGTGACGGCCACTGGCAGGTTCCGGTATTGTCCGCCAGCGCCACGCGGGGCAGCGGCATCGAGGCACTGGCCGATGCTATGGAACAACACCATGAGATGCTGCTTGCGCGCAATGAACTGGGGCCCCGCCGCCAACGCTACCAGGCACAGTGGATATTGAAGCGGCTGCTGGATGAGTTCGGCAGTTTCGGTATCGAGCGACTCGGCGGGGAACGGGAAATATTCGACCAGTTGCAAGTGCAGGACCTGGCACTGTTTGAACAGTACGAACAACTCCGACAGCGCACAGTCGGTTTTTACAACGACATACAACCAGTACTCTAACTACCAAATATGGAAAATCCATCCCGTTGCGGCTAAATATTTACCGGCGCATCCTCGCTCTTTGAGTAATTGCTTGCGCATAACAACATCAAGACAAGCGAAGTTCCACACACTGTTTTAAGGTCGGCTGATCACTTACTCATAGCTGATCCATGATCTGCCTCGCCGCGGCATAGGCGGTGGTTTCACGGTTTTCCACTTCTTGCTCCAGCCTGGGCAGTAGCGCCTTAACCTGGGAGTTCTGCGACAGTTTCAGCAACAACATCTCGTTCACCAACTGATGCATCCAGTCGCGATTCTGCTGGGCACGCTTCCTCTGGAAGGCCTCTTGCTCAAGCGCCTGGAAGTAGTAATCCACCACCATTCCCCACACCGTATCGATATTAATCATCTTCAGTGCAGAACAGGTCATAACCCGTGGCGTCCAGAAACTATTGTGGCGCAACAGGTTCATGGCGCTTGTGTACTGCCGATGCGTCAACGTCGCCAGCCGTTCGCTGTCACCGTCCGCCTTGTTGATCACCAGTGCATCCGCCAGTTCCATGATGCCCTTCTTGATGCCCTGCAATTCGTCGCCGCCACCGGGCAGCATCAGCACCATAAAGAAATCCACCATGCCCGCCACCTGGTACTCCGACTGCCCTACTCCCACAGTCTCCACCAGAATCACATCATAGCCCGCCGCCTCACACAGCAGCATGGTTTCCCGTGTTTTCTGCGCCACACCCCCTAGAGCACCCTCCGAAGGCGATGGCCGGATAAACGCTTCGTCTCGGCGCGACAGCTCCTCCATACGTGTCTTATCGCCCAGAATAGAACCACCGGCAATAGGCGAACTCGGATCCACCGCGAGCACCGCAACCCGCTTACCCTGTTCAATCAAATACAACCCGAATGCTTCAATAAAAGTAGATTTACCCACACCGGGCACCCCGGTGATGCCGATACGAATACTGTTACCACTGTGCGGCAATACCTGCTCCAGAATCCCCTGGGCCTGCTCCCGATGGGAATCAAGCTTGCTCTCCACCAGCGTAATCGCCTTGGCAAGCGCCCGGCGGTTGCCACCCAGCAGGGCCTGCAAATCAAAGTTACTCATAAGAGTTGATTCTTGCACCGAAGGAGAGGCGTGGCTGTGTTCATGCGTATTTCAAGACTGCGCGTCATTCACCGCATCAAGCACATCCCGCGCACAAACCGGAATCGGTGTACCCGGACCGAAAATGCACTTCACACCCGCATTATAAAGATAATCATAATCCTGCTTGGGAATCACACCCCCCGCGATGACCACAATATCATCCGCTCCCTGCTTTCGCAGTTCCTTCACCAACTCCGGCACCAGTGTCTTATGCCCCGCCGCGAGAGACGAAGCCCCCACCACATGTACATCATTCTCAATAGCCTGGCGCGCTACTTCCTCAGGCGTGGAAAACATGGGCGACAAATCAATATCAAAGCCCACATCGGCAAAAGCCGTAGCCACTACCTTGGCACCTCGGTCATGCCCGTCCTGGCCCATCTTGCACACCAGCATACGCGGACGCCGGCCGTGCCGTTCCACAAAGGCGTCGATATCCTTAGTGATCGCCTGCCAGTTATCATCTTCCTGGAAAGCAGAGCCGTACACCCCTGACACAGTTTGCGCCTGGGCTTTAAAACGCCCGAATTCACGTTCCATGGCGAAAGATATCTCTCCTATGGTGGCCCGGCGGCGAGTCGCCTCAATAGACAGCGCCAGCAGATTGCCCTCACCACTCACCGCGCACTGGTATATTTCCTCCAGTATAGCTTCTACCGCCGCCTCGTCACGGCTTTCGCGGATACTGGCCAGGCGCGCCAGCTGTGCCGCGCGCACCGCCTCGTTATCGATCTCGAGGATATCCACTTCATCCTCATCTGCAATGGTGTATTTGTTGACACCCACAATGACATCGTCTCCGCGATCGATACGTGCCTGCTTCCTGGCGGCCGCTTCCTCGATACGCAACTTGGGCATGCCGGTCTCGATAGCACTGGCCATGCCACCCGCTTCCTCTACTTCCTCGATCAGTTCCCAGGCCTTGTCCGCGATCTCCTGGGTCAGGTTTTCCATCATGTAGGAGCCGCCCCAGGGATCCACCACTTTGGTGATGCCCGTTTCTTCCTGGATGATGAGCTGCGTATTTCGCGCTATGCGGGCAGAGAACTCCGTGGGCAGTGCAATGGCCTCATCCAGCGCATTGGTATGCAGGGATTGTGTGCCGCCAAATACCGCCGCCATGGCCTCGATAGTGGTGCGCACCACGTTGTTGTACGGGTCCTGCTCAGTGAGGGACCAGCCAGAGGTCTGGCTGTGAGTGCGCAGCATGGAGCTTTTTGGGTTTTGCGGATTGAATTCGGTCACGATACGTGTCCACAACAGGCGCGCCGCGCGCATCTTGGCAATTTCCATATAGAAATTCATGCCGATGCCCCAGAAGAAGGACAGGCGCGGTGCGAAATCGTCGATATCCAGGCCGGCAGCGATAGCAGTGCGGATATATTCCTTGCCATCGGCCAGGGTGTAGGCCAGTTCCAGTGCCGCGTTGGCCCCCGCTTCCTGGATGTGATAGCCGGAGATTGAAATCGTATTGAAACGCGGCATATTACCGGAACAGTAGGCAATGATATCGCCGAAGATTTTCATACTGGGCGCCGGCGGATAAATATAGGTGTTGCGCACCATGAACTCTTTCAGGATGTCGTTCTGGATAGTGCCGCTCAGTTGTTCCCGGGTTACCCCCTGCTCTTCCGCCGCCACGATATAACCCGCCAGTATCGGCAGTACCGCGCCGTTCATGGTCATCGATACGGACACCTTGTCCAGGGGGATACCGTCGAACAGGATTTTCATATCCTCTACCGAGTCGATGGCCACGCCTGCCTTGCCCACGTCACCCGCTACTCGTGGGTGGTCCGAGTCGTAGCCCCGGTGCGTGGCCAGGTCGAAGGCCACGGAGACGCCCTGCCCGCCGGCATCCAGTGCCTTGCGGTAAAAGGCATTGGATGCTTCAGCCGTAGAAAAACCCGCGTACTGGCGGATGGTCCATGGCCGCCCTGCGTACATGGTCGCCTGGGGACCGCGCAGGTAGGGAGATATGCCCGGCATGGTATCGGTGTATTGCAGATCTTGCGTATCCGCCGCGGTGTAGAGGGGCCTGATCGCGATATCTTCCGCGGTCTGCCAGACCAGCGTATCCGGGCTCTTGCCCTTTAGCTGTTTGGTGGCGAGTTCCTGCCAACTGTCGGGTGTCGCGTTGGCCTTATCGTAAATCTTGTCACTCATGGGCAAAACCTCAGTGCTCTTCAGCGGGCTGGTTAATCTCTATCAGTACGCCATCACAGCTCTTCGGGTGAATAAAGATGACCATGGATCCGTGGGCGCCGGGTGTCGGTGCATCGCCAAGAAATTGATAACCTTTTCCCCTTAACCTTGCGACATCTTCCTCGATATTGTCCGAGCGAAAACACAGGTGATGTAGGCCGCCACCCTTTTTTTCCAGATACGTGGCAATGGGCCCTTCGCCATTGAGCGGGTAAACCAGTTCAATATTGGTGGGCGGCAGTGGCAGAAAGGCGGCGGTGGTTTTGGCCGAGCTCACGTCTTCGCGCCCTCCCATGGGCAGCCCGAAGTCTTCGACAAAACGTTTAATGGCTTTTTCGAGATCCGGGACTGCGATGGCGATATGATCCAGGGCTGTAATCATGATTGATCCTATTTATAACTGCTGCAGAAACTGGCTGGTGACTTTTTCACGCCGTGCAGCGATATCTTCGGCAGCCTCCTCGACAACAATTTCATCGGGCGTAATCTTGAATATTGTCTGTCCCTTGCTGATGATAGTGCCATCGGTATCTACCAGAACCTTGTCGATAGTGCCGGAAAACGGTGCGTACACTTTGTTGAACATTTTCATGACTTCCACAATAAACAGGGGGTCACCCGCATTGAAGTGATCGCCCTCGCTGACGTAGATTTTGTGCTCCGGTGTCTCACGCGAGTAAAACATACCACCGCTCTCGGAGAGAATCTCATCGGACTTGGCAAGCGATGGTGGCACCAACACTTTTGCCATGGCCTCTTGTAGTTGCTCGTCTATCAGCCGTTCCGGGATATGAATAGTCAGGTCGGTATTGACCATCAGCTTGTAGAAACCTGTGGCCTCGGCAATGCTGGGTAGAATCGCGACAATGTCCGCACCTGCCTGGAATCCCATATGTGCACAGCGCACCTCGTTCCACAGCTCTGCATCAAAACCCTCAGGGGCCGCGGCGGCGTCCAGCATAGAGCAAAGTTCAACCCAGTCCTGGGCGGTTACACGGTTATTGAGCTCGTCATAGAACGCCAAAGCCTGCTGCAAGATGTCATTGTCATGATCCCAGATCATGGCCGCCGCAGGCGGTATATCGCCCTCCACCAAATCCATGTAGAGGAAGTGGTAGGTGTCGGCCAGTAACTCCAGCGGGTTCTCGTTCCAGCAGATATTGCCATCGATCAGGGTATAGCAGTCCCGATTGATACTGAGCCAGCCGCTGAGCACATGGGGTTCCGCCAGCAACATGTGCAGGGGGCGCAGCAAAAGGGATTCTTTTAACTGCAGGGTCTGAGCCAGGGCCTTTTGCGCCTCGCCTTCAACCCCATCTAGTGCCGCGTTGCTGATCCGCTGGTAGGCAAGGTTCAGGTCCAGATTGTTAGCCTGCTGCTTGATCTCGCCAACGGCCGTCAGGTAGGGCACGATAAAACGCGTGGTCGGCCTGGCGTTGATGTTCTGCCCGATAAACCAGTTCACCAGACCGTAATGAAATTCCCGGTTTGTGGCCAGGTCCAGGCCGCGCATGCGGGTCTGGCGAATGGCTTCCGCCATCTGCTGGTAAGCCTCCAGGCGGGTGTCACCCACCGTTAATAACAACGCAATGTTTGAATCGTAGGCACCGGCCAGTGTGTACTTCATAAACACGTCGGTATCGGGGTTGTGCAGGCTGATCCCCTGGTCGTCGCGAATTTCCCCCTCGGTGGCATCACTCCAGGATTCGATTACACCGCCGGCGTGCGGCTGCAGTGCCTGGTTGGTGGCGTTCAATCGCGCTTCGACGCTGTCATTGTTGCGTGCCTGGCGTTCCGGCCTGGGTAGTTTTTCCGCATGTGTTGCCAGCAGTACCATGGCTTCCACCAGGGATTCCACTATGAAAAAATCTTCCGAATCGTCCGGATTGCTGAACTTGAGCGAGTAGCACAGCTCTGTGACCCGGTGTTCCACCTGGATGCGGGTGTTCATTTCCATGAAGAAATGCTTATCCCGATCGACGATACACTCAAAGGTGGAAACGGAATCAAGGCCCACGGCCTCGCCGAAGCGTTCGGCCTCATCCTCCATAGCCTGCAGGGTCACCAGATCCTGTTTGAGAACGCGCGCCTCCTCCATCTGGCCACTGTCCTGGGCCTGCTCAATGGCCCGTCCCAGGGATTCGACGGTCACTGAAACTTCCAGCAGTTTTTGCTCGTGCATCTGTAGTGAACAATCGCGGCCGCCCATGGACATGGACCACTGGCCGTTGCCGATAGCCTGTATTTCCATGTGACGCGTGGTCTCGATATTCAATTCGACCAGTACATTTTTGTTGTCGCCGACGCCGGTGGTCTTCACCTCATTGAGGATTTCACGCACCATTTCCGTGGTGCGCGCTCCCTCGCCGATACCGAGAATGCGCTGGCCCTTACCTCCACCACCGCTGATGGCCTTCAGGCGCACCCGATTCTCGGGGTAATCCGCGGTCATTCTAGCCACCGCTTCGGTGAGTGTTTCGCACAACTCATCCACGGTATACAGATCGATACCCTTATTATAGGAAGCGGCCAGAACAAGGTCGGCCTTGTCCTCCTTTGATACAGCCTTGTTGTCCAGGCTGGCTATATCCAGATCCAGATCGTGTGCTATTGCAAGCGCTTTCAGCGCGGCCGCGTCGGGATGTTTCTTGAGCAGCGTGAGTGCCGTGCCGTTGTCTATACCCGGTGTCACGGAAACACCGCATTTCAGGGCGGTGCGTTTGGCCTCGTCCTTCAAACCCGCATCGTGCACCGTGCGTGAACAGGGGCCGATAAAGTTGAGTCCCGCCGCTTCCATGGCCGCCACCATGGCCTCATCCTCCGCCATGAAACCGTAGCCGGCGAAGATGGCGTTGTAATCGTTGTCCCTGGCGATACCGATAATCTGTCCAATGCGTTGCTCGCGCTCTTCCTTGTCGGCGCCGCTGTAGTCCGGCACACGGTGCACCCGTTCCGGGTCAGTCAGGGAACGTAGCTCCGGGGCGATGGCGTTGCGGTAGACGATGGAATCTTTCTCTGACAACAGTATCCCGAAGTGCTCGATGCCCATCTCGGCAAAGACATCCATCGCCTCTTTGCGAATCGGCCCGCGGCAAATGATCAGCGGACGCACGGCAGTGCAATCGAACTGCCGCAACCATTCGGTGCCTGAGCGCCCCAGTCTGCGGTCGCGGTGGACAAGTGGATTATTCAGGTAATATTCATTGGACACGCCTGTCTTCCTCTATTGGTGTATTGCCGGGGGTGGGTGTGCCTCGTTACGGCTCGCCCGCAGGGAGGCTCTGCATGCTACAGTATGAGCGGTGAGGCACACTAGTGGAACTCGCGCTGAACAGATTGCAGTGGTTCGGCCCGGTAGCGGCGCAGATAAAATGCCATATTCTCCGCCAATACCTGGCGCAGGTCAGAAGGCATGACAATCTGGGATATCGAACCGAGGCTCAGTGCCTCATTGGGATTCATTAACTCTCTCTCATAGCGCTGCACCAGCAATGCTTCCTCCGACTTGACCCAGCCGTCGACTAATTGTTCGGCGGCCTCGGCGGCCTGTTTCCCGGACAAGCCGGCCGCAATTTGCGCTGCAGTCTCCGCCTTTAGCTTGTCGGCTACTGAGCCGCGAATTGTGCGCAATTCATCCTTATACACATAGTCAACACCCGCCGGCCCCATGACCGCCACTCGTGTGGTAGGTAACGCCACCACAAAATCAGCCCCCAGCGGAAAGCTGTTGAAAGAGGCGTAGGCGCCCCCGAAAGCATTGCGTACCAATACCAGGAAGCGCGGTGTGCGCAGGTCTACAATCGCGTCCAGCATGGCCCGGCCCGCCTGCACGATCCCCCCGCTCTCCTGCTCCTTGCCCGGCAGGAAGCCGGTGGTATCTTCAAGGAAAATGACGGGAATGTTGTACAGGTTACAGAAACGAATAAAGCGGGCGTTCTTGTAGGCCGCGGCGATATCCACCTGCCCAGAGGCCACCGATGAGTTATTGGCGACGAAGCCGATCACGTTACCGCCCATACGTCCCAGGGCGGTAACCGTGTTACGGGCCCGCTCCGACTGGATTTCCAGGTAATCGCCATGGTCACACAGTTGTTGTATCAGGATGGTGACGTCGATGGGTGTATTGAAGCCGGTGGGTGAGTTGAAGGCTTTTTTCAGCAGGATGTCGATATCCCATGTCTTGCGATTGACCGGGTCAGAGCTGGCCTGGTGCGGGGCCAGTTCGCCATTGTTGCTGGGCAGGTAGTTGAGCAGTGCCCTTACCTTGCGCAGGGCCGCCACCTCGTCCTTGACCACGAAATCCGTTACCCCTGACTGGCTGTGAACGCCGGGGCCACCGAGTTCATCGGGAGTCACATCTTCACCCAGTACAGATTTCACCACGCCGGGTCCGGTCAGGCCAAAGAAAGTCTCGTTGGGCTGGATCAGGAAACTACCCTGGCGTGGCAGATAGGAGCCGCCACCGGCGTTGAAGCCGAACATACACATGATGCTGGGCACGATGCCGCTGATTCTGCGCAGGGCGGCGAAGGCCTCGGCATAACCGTTCAGCCCCCCCACTCCCGCCGGGATAAAAGCGCCGGCACTGTCGTTGATGCCCACTACCGGAATGCCTTGTTTGGCCGCCAGTTCGAACAGGCGGGCCAGCTTGGCGCCATTGGTGGCGTCCATGGAGCCGGCGCGAACGGTGAAATCATGCCCGTAGAGGGCGACATCGCGCCCATTGATTTTCACTAGTGCTGTGACCAGCGAGGCGCCATCCAGGTTGGGACCCCAGTTTTGGTACAAAATGGTGGGCTGGGTATCACTGAGGAAACGAATACGCTCCCAGATAGTCATGCGTTTTTTCTGGTGCTGGCGCTGTATATTTCTAACCCCCGCCGCCTGATATGGACGTTGCTGTAGATCCCAGCCCGCTTTCATCGACTCTTCATAGGGACCGGGTGTCGAGGCGATCTCCCCTGGCACCCGGAATTCCTGCTCATCATTTTGAGCAAAGGGGTTGTCCAGGGAGGCCGTCAGGTCTGTATTGTTCTTTGTCGTCATAGTCCTTGATCCATAGTTAGCCAACAGGGCCATGGAGGGTTTGTGATAGCTGCTGCGAGACATCTGTGTTGCAAGTTTTGGTGGGCGGGCTTACGATGCAAACCTACCAGAAATTCGGCGACTTACATTAGTGGTATAGGCCCGAAAAGTCAATTCACCAGGAGACAGATGCTTGTCATTTCAACGCAGATTGTGGCTTTAATAGACGAGATGTTGCCGGCGGGCATTAGCCTCAGTCGGTTGATTATCCAAATATTTGGCGTCAACTTTTTTATGTTTGGTTAAAGCGGGTCCAAAGCCATGAGCAATACAGTCCATCTGGACGAGATCCCCTACTCTCCTGACAGCTGCGAGCTGTTCGAGCGAATCAGGGATCTGCCCCGGGCCGCCCTGCTCGATAGCAGTTATCCCCATACCACGACCGGACGCTACGATATCCTGACTGCCCAGCCCAGTAATATCGACCTGCCCGGTCTCGAGGCCGGAGCGACAGAGTCAGAGTGTTATGAGTTTTTCAATCACCTGGGACAATTTCACACAGAATACTATGCCGGCATCCAGCCCGCTTCCCAGGATATCCCCTTTTGCGGCGGTATTCTGGGCTACCTCGGCTACGATTGCGGCAACAGCCTGCACAGTATTGAACAGCAGCAACAGACACCCTTTCCTCCGGTGCAGTTGTATGCCTACGACTGGTGTGTCATCCAGGACCATTTGCTGCGCCGGACGGTGCTCGTGGCACAACCGGGGGTTGGCCCGGACCGGCGCAGGGATTTGCTGGCAAGATTACGCCGGCGGGCCGTAGGCGGGCCGACGAACTTCATGCTGGGCGGCAATTTTACTTCCAACCTTAGCACTGAGCAGTACCGGGCCGCTTTCGACAGAATACAGGCGTATATTCAGGCCGGCGATTGCTACCAGGTCAATCTGGCCCAGCGTTTCGCCGCCCCCTGCAGTGGTGACCCCTGGCATGCCTACAGGGAGTTACGAGCCGTGGCCGCCGCGCCATTCGCGGCCTATCTCTCACTTGGCGATAACAGCGCGCTGATGAGTCTTTCACCGGAGCGTTTTATATCGCTGCACGGTCATCGCGTTGAAACCTCACCGATCAAGGGTACGCGCCCCCGTTACAGTGACTCGCGTACAGATGAACTGGCAGCGGCAGAACTGCGAGTCTCCGACAAGGACAGGGCTGAAAACCTGATGATAGTGGATCTGCTGCGCAACGACCTGGGGCGCAATTGTGTGCCGGGCAGTATCCACGTGGACCGCTTGTTCGACGTACAAAGCTTTCCAACGGTGCACCATTTGGTGAGCACCATCAGTGGCGAATTGCAGGGCGACCGGGGAGCCACCGATTTATTGCGCGACAGCTTCCCCGGGGGATCAATCACCGGCGCGCCCAAGCGGCGCGCCATGGAGATAATCGCTGAACTGGAGCCCGACCCACGGCAGGTCTATTGCGGCTCGTTGCTCTATATCAGTGCGGATGGCCGCATGGACAGCAATATCGCTATCCGCACCCTGCTGTACGATCAGGGCGAAGTACGGTGCTGGGGTGGCGGCGGTATTGTCGCGGATTCCCAATGGCGGCAGGAGTATCGGGAAACTTACGATAAAGTGGGGAAGTTTTTAAATGTGCTGGAGGGTTATATCGCGCGCTGAATTCCAGTGTTCTCCTGTGATGTTTCGAAATGGTTTGCCCGCACGACTTAGAGCGTCAGATTCCGGTCGCTGGCATCGACAAAGGCCGCTTTCAATTCGCCCAGGTTAGCCACCGGCTTGAACTGAGGGAACTCGTCGATGACATTCTGTGGCGCATGGATCAAAAACCCCACATCTGCCTCGCTCAGCATGGTGGTGTCATTGTAGGAATCGCCGGCGGCGATAACGCGGTAGTTCAGGCTGTGCAGCGCCTTGACCGAGGCGCGCTTGGGATCCTCCTGGCGCAGCTTGTAATCCACGACCCTACCGCTGTCATCGGTAACCAGCCGGTGGCAAAGCAGCGTCGGCCACTTTAACTGGCGCATCAGTGGCTGGGAAAATTCGTAGAAAGTGTCCGACAGAATGATTACCTGAAAGCGTTCTCGCAGCCAGTCTACAAAGTCGATAGCGCCGGGCAGGGGCGCCAGCGTGGCGATCACCTCCTGAATGTCATTAATTTTCAAATTGTGCTGATCCAGCAGTGTCAGGCGCTGCTTCATCAATACATTGTAATCGGGGATGTCCCGAGTGGTAGCGCGCAATTCCTCTATACCGGTGCGCTCGGCAAATGCGATCCAGATCTCGGGGACAAGCACCCCCTCCAGGTCCAGGCAGGCCAATTCCACGTGTTAGTCTCCTTGGGTGGGTATGGTGAGCGCAATAATCTAACCACTTGTCGCTGCAGGCACAAGCCCTGCTTAACACTGAACCAGGCAATATCACCCGCAGAGCATGCCAGGTGTCAGTAAACCGGCAATTCCAGGTGGGAAAACAGCTCTTCCAGGTCTGCCTTGGTACGTCGCTGAAAAGCCTCCTGCACTACGTCACGGGTCAGGTGGGGGGCAAAGTCTTCAATAAATTCATACATGTAACCGCGCAGAAATGTGCCACGGCGGCATCCGATTTTCGTGATGCTACTGGTAAACAGGTGACTGGCATCGAGCGCCACCAGATCTTGATCCACGTTCTCGTCATGGGCCATACCGGCGACAATACCTATGCCTAAACCGAGGCGCACGTAGGTTTTGATCACATCCGCGTCGGCTGCGGTAAATACCACTTTGGGTATCAGGCCTTTTTCGGCGAAAGCTTCGTCCAGTTTGGAACGGCCGGTAAAACCAAAAACATAGGTGACGATCGGGTACGCCGCAACGTCCTCCAGTGTCAGTTTGGACAGCTGTGTCAGCGGGTGATCCTTTGGCACCAGAATGCAGCGGTTCCAGCGGTAGCAGGGCATCATAATCAAGTCGGAGAACAACTCCAGCGCCTCGGTAGCGATGGCGAAATCCACAGTACCATCAGCCGCCATCTCACAAATCTGCATAGGCGTACCCTGATGCATATGCAATGACACATCGGGATAACGTTCAATAAAGGCGCTGATGGTAGCGGGCAGCGCATAGCGCGCCTGGGTGTGGGTGGTGGCTATGGACAGCGCACCTTTTTTTTCGTTGGAGTACTCCTGGGCCACCTGCTTAATGCTCTCCACCTTGCGCAAAACTTCCCCGGCGGCCTGGAGAATGACCTCTCCCGCCGGTGTGACATGGGTCAGGTGCTTGCCACTGCGGGCAAATACCTCGACTCCCAGTTCATCCTCGAGCAGGCGAATTTGCTTGCTGATGCCGGGCTGTGAGGTATACAAGCTCTGGGCTGTCGCAGACACATTGAGATCGTGGTGAGCCACTTCCCAAATGTAGCGCAACTGCTGAAGTTTCATGCCAACCTCCGAGTTAACTCAAGCCTTTTGTGCCGGGTAAAGACCCCTGTGAAGCCGTCTGTGGCAGCCTGCTGTTACCAGGCGTCTCCAGGGCGAGGGACGGCACCTGCTACCAGAATTTTCGTAGCCCGTCGCACCCGGAGGCGCACGGGAACAGGCGCTCACACAGGCTCAAAGGGCTTGAGTATGCTTACCTGGCCCCATTAAAGCGTCCCGCCCTTATGAAGAATAGCCATAAACTCAGGTATTTGCCAAATAAAAAAGGAATAAACAGCTGGCAGTAAAAAAATCAGGAGTTTGCCACACCGTGAGGTACATGCCCGGTGGCGATGTGGGGACTGGCAGATGCACAATGAATGGGTTGATCGTCGAAGAAGACATCGGCCTGGTAGGCCTTGAGGAAGTCAGTCTTATTCAGCCCGCCCAGAAAAATTGATTCGTCAATGCGAATATCCCAGGCACGCAAAGTGCGGATTACCCGCTCATGGGCCGGAGCCGATCTGGCGGTGACCAGCGCCGTACGAATGGGCGCTTCGCTGGCGGGAAACGCTTGCTGTAGCCGGTGCAGGGCTGCCAGAAAGGGTTTGAACGGGCCGCCGCCCAGGGGCTCTCTGGCGGCCGCTTTCTCGCTGGCGGTGAACGCCTCCAGGCCCTCGCTTTTGTACACGCGCTCCGCCTCGTCGGAAAACAGCACGGCATCGCCGTCAAAGGCAAAGCGCAACAGGTCACTGTCGGTGTCACCTCCCTTGCTGGAAACCAGTGTGGCGGCCGCCACCCCACACTCCAGCGCATACCGTACATCCTCTGCCTCGTTGGACAGGAACAGCTGGCAGCCAAAGGCGTTGACATATCGCCAGGGGCTCTCTCCACCACAGAAAGCGGCCCGACTGATATCCAGGTTGTAGTGTTGAATAGAATTAAACACCCGCAGGCCGGTATCGGCGCTGTTTCTCGACAGCAATACGACCTCCACCCGGGAAGCACCGCTCAGGCGGTCATTCAGCCGCAGTAGTTTGTGTACCAGCGGAAAAGCCTCGCCTGGCTCCAGGGGCTCTTCTTCCCTGGCCACCTGGTACTCGGAGTAGGCCTGTAATCCATCGTTCTCATACACCTGATGGCTGTCGTCCAGGTTAAACAGGGCGCGGGAGGAGATGGCTATGACCAGCTTGTCTTCCAATTTATCCGGCATGGGTCAAGAATACCCACTTGTGGCGGGCTCTACTAGTCGAACTGGAATAAGACATTCAGGTAGATTCAATGGCTGATGAAAATATTCTCAAAGTATTCCCTGGTAATTTTGAATACCAACGGGCCGAGTAGAATCAGGGCGATAATATTGGGAAGCGCCATAAAGGCATTGAGGGTATCGGCGATCAACCACACCATATTAAGTTCAACCATCGTACCCACCGGAATGGCGATCACCCAGGCCACTCTGAACGGCATAATTGCCTTCGCCCCAAACAGGAATACCACGCAGCGCTCACCATAAAAGGACCAGCCAATCATGGTGGTGAAGGCAAACAGGCACAGCCCCAGCGTGACAATATACTCACCGCCGGGAAAGCCATTGGCAAAGGCCATAGTCGTCAGGCTGGCACCACTGACACCGCTGGGCCAGACGTCCATGATGACAATGACCAGCCCGGTCATGGTGCAGACCACGAGAGTATCGATAAAGGTGCCGAGCATGGCGATCATGCCCTGTTGCACGGGTTGATCGGTACGGGCCGCCGCATGGGCGATTGGCGCACTGCCCAGCCCCGCCTCGTTGGAAAATATACCGCGGGCCACACCAAAGCGCAGGGCGGCCCATACGGTTGCTCCAGCAAAGCCTCCGGTCGCTGCGGTTGGAGTGAAGGCGCTCTCGACAATGGTAATGAAGGCTCCCGGCACCGCCTCCACGTTCGCCAGGATAACCACCAGGCTCATCAGCACATAGCTTACCGCCATCATCGGCACCAACCAACTGGCGACACTGGAGATGCGTTTAATGCCGCCCAACACCACCGCACCCACCAGCACCATCAACACCAGGCCGGTGGCCAGTGGTGGCACCGAGAAAGAGTCGTACAAGACCTGGGACACTGAATTGGACTGCACGGTATTGGCAATACCAAAGCCCGCCAGGCTGCCAAAGATGGCGAAAGCGACTCCCAGCCAGTGCCAGCGCTTGTGCAAGCCGTTTTTGATGTAATACATGGGGCCACCACAGTAGTTGCCCTCGTCGTCCCGCTCGCGAAAACGCACCGCACATACCGCCTCGGCATATTTGGTGGCCAGACCTACCAGTGCGGTCATCCACATCCAGAACAGAGCACCCGGCCCACCCAATGCGATAGCGGTCGCCACCCCGGCGATGTTGCCCGTGCCGATGGTTGCGGACAGCGATGTCATCAGGGCGCTGAAGGGAGAAATATCGCCATCGCCTTTGCCCTGGCGACTCTGCAACAGCAGTCGCAACCCCGCTGGAATCTTGCGGATTGTCATAAAACGCAGGCCCACGCTCAGGTATAGACCCGTACCGAGCAACAGTGCCAGCATCAATGGGCCCCAGGCCCAGGAGTTAACAGCGGTAACCAACTCTGTCATAGGACTTCCCGTCAGTATTTTTTGTTATTGCCAGCGCCGTGACCTGGCGTCGGTCGATTATCTTACCAATTGAAGCCGCTGCGTTGGGGAAACAGGCCAAATATGCCCCCCGTATGAACAAAAACAATGTCTCGGCAATCCTTAAAACGCCCGCCTGCGATCTCGGCCAACATCCCGACGAAGGCCTTGCCCGTATAAACGGGATCCAGCACCAGCCCCTCCAGGCGACCCAACTCGGCAATAAGACCAAAGACGTCCGCGCCGGCAATACCGTAACCCTCCCCAACATAACCATCCAGCACACGGGGCTGCACCTCCACCGGTGGCATACCCGGATAGCGCGCCCTCCAGTCGGCGATGTCACTGACAACCTTGTCCAGGAAGTACCGCTCGCCGTCACACACATTCACACCCCACACGGTAGCCGGCAGTTGATGCAGAGCCACACCCAGGGTCAATCCCGCCTGGGTGCCGCCAGATCCAGTGGCGGTCACAATATGGGCCCGCTCGATAGCCGCCTCTCGGAAGTCCTCAACCAGCTCTTCACAGGCCGCGACATAACCCCAGACACCAATACCGTCGCTGCCGCCGGTAGGTATCGCCAGGGCTTTACGCCCTCGCTCAGCATAGTGCGACTGCCACTGGACAAACAGGTCATCTATCTCACGGAGATACTGACCGGGCGGATAGCAACTCACGGCCGCCCCCGCCAGGTGGTCCAGTAGCAGGTTGCCGTCGCGCTCCGGAGGTTTTTCACCGTGCAGTAACAGGTGTACAGCCAACCCCAATTGGGCGCCGACAAAGGCCGTGGCGCGGCAGTGGTTGCTCTGCAAACCACCGCAGGTAATGAGCGTGTCATAACCATTATCAATGGCGTGGGCAGCGATAAATTCGAGTTTTCGCACTTTATTGCCACTAAGGGTACTGCCAGTCAGGTCGTCGCGTTTGACCCACAGGCGATGACCGCACCCCCATTTAGCGGAGGCGCGTTCAAGATAATGTAGCGGAGTCGGTGTGCGGGCGAGGTCTATCTTGCGAGGGTACGCCAGCGTCATCTTATGCCCTAACCGATAGACTTGAGGGTGCCTTTGGGCAAAACAGCGTGAACATGAACGCGCTGGAATTTCATCTCGACGTTGTTGGCGACATTCAGCACCATATAATTATCGTCCATAGCCGTGACTTTGCCCAGGATACCGGAGCTGGTCACCACCTCGTCACCCTTGTTCAGGGCGGACACCATTTCGCGATGCTCTTTCTGGCGCTTGCGCTGGGGCCGAATGGCGATGAAATAAAACAGGACGAACAATCCCACCAGAAACAGTATCTGAAACATTTCTCCGCCCGCAGGCGGCGCCCCGGCCTCTTGGGCGTGGGCGCTGGCTATAAACAAACTCATCAATTATTTCCCGTAGTTGGGCTCCACCAGGAGCGTTGAAAGCGTCGGGTAATTTACAGGGTTTCAGGTACTGATGTCGAGGTCGTATTCCATTATCTGCGGCGCGTGGTCCGAAAAACGTTCTTCCTTGTAAATATCGGCACCCCTGACTTTGTCCACCAGTTTTGGTGAAATGACCTGGTAGTCCAGGCGCCATCCCACATTCTTGGCCCAGGCCCGCCCCCGGTTGGACCACCACGTGTATTGTTCGGCTTCGGTATTGACCAGACGGAAGGAATCAACGTACCCGACTTCGTCGTAGAGTGTATCCAACCAGGCCCGCTCCTCAGGCAGGAAACCGGAGTTCTTCTGGTTACCGCGCCAGTTCTTCAGGTCGATCTGCTGGTGACAGATATTCCAGTCGGCGCAGATAATAAACTCCCGTCGCTTGCGCCGCAGGGCCCGCAGGTGCTCCATAAAAATAGCCATAAAACGCAACTTCTTCTGCAGGACTTCCTCGCTGGAGGAACCGGAGGGAACATACAGTGAGATCACGCTCAACCCCTTGAAATCCGCCTGTAGGTAACGTCCTTCGGAGTCCGCCGGATCCCACCCCAGCCGGGTGATTACCCTTTGTGGCTTGACCTTACTGTACAGTGCCGTGCCGCTGTAGCCTTTTTTGATCGCGTCGTTGTAATAACAGTGGTAACCATCAGGGGAGAATACCGGGTCGGTCAACTGGTCTTCCTGGGCTTTGGTCTCCTGGATGCATACCACATCAGCCTGCTCCTTCTGTAGCCAGTCGAAAAAACCCTTGCGCGCCGCCGCGCGAATCCCATTGGTATTGCAGGTGATTATCCTGGTCATTGCTCCGTTCCGATCGGTTTTAAAGCAGCGCAGTGTAACGGAAGGGTGAGCCTGGGTTCAATTGGGCTAATGGCATTAATCATCCACGCGCATGGAGTAGGCTCGCGTGCTTAATCGCGCAGCCAGAGCCTCCAACTCGGCTGGATCTCCCGGCATGCGATTGTGAATGGTGAGATCTTCACCGGTATTTCTCGGGATGACATGCATGTGATAGTGGAACACGGTCTGCCCCGCCGCCGCGCCATTCAACTGAAAGATACCGACACCCTCACTTTGCAGTTCTTCTTTGACAACGTGGGCAATGAGCGTAGAAACGTGCCCCACCATACTGATGGCGTCCGGTGTGGCTTCAAATATGTCCTGGTAGTGGTCCTTGGTCACGATCAGGCAGTGGCCGGGTGTCGCCGGAAAAATATCCAGGAACGTTTTGGTATAACGGGTTTCGTGAACCGCGTAACAGGGCGCTCGTTCGTTGAGTATCTGGCAGAAAATACAGTCATCGTTCATAGAAATTACCTTATATATAATCTTTATCTACATGTTTATTAACGAGTTTAAACTTGCAAAGGTGGCTGGATCTCGGCCTCGTGGTGATGCTTGCGCAAACGCATACTCAGTGTGTCGTCCACCGACTGATAGCGGTATCGACCCTGCTCGTCAACAATTCGCTCAAGCTGCCCACGCTGATGCAGGTAATTGAGGTGTGAGATGCACTCCCCCGTCGCCAGTTCAATCTGGCTTTCATCCAACTCCCGCTTGAACAACACCGGCAGGAGTTCCATAGCCGTGTGCGAACCGGTCACACAGGCTTCCTCCAACGCCAGGAGATGGTCCTCATGGTGTTCTATCAAAAACCGCAGCCGCTCATGTAAACCGTAAAAAGGTGCGTTGTGAGCCGGCAGCACCAGCGCATCTGCCGGCAATGCTTCCAGAAAATGCTCGTGGGAGTTGAACCATGCCTTGAGCGGATTGGCTTCGGGTTCGCCACCGTTCACGCTGACATTTGGTGTGATTTTGGGAATCACCTGGTCACCAGAGATAAGAATATTCAGGGCGCCGCAGTACAGGCAGGCATGTTCCGGCGAGTGGCCACCGCCCACCACCACCCGCCAGCGATTACCATTGATGGTCAGAGCGTCGCCGTCGACCAAACGACGATAGGCCATGGGCATAGGCTCTATATAGGGACCAAAACCACCAAAGCGCTCCCGCGTTGTGTCCAACTGTTGCGGGCTGTAGCCGGAACGCCGCAGGAACTGCTCAGAGGTCCAGCTATAGTGCTCCCGCTGCATCCTGCTGAATGACAGTCCGCTGAGGTACTCCAGCCGGGTCATATAAAACGGCACTCGCCACTTCTCACACAACCAGCCGGCCATACCTGTGTGGTCGGGGTGAAAATGCGTGGCAACCACTGCTTTTACCGGCTTACCCCCTAAGTGCCGATCAAATATCTGCTCCCATAATTTGTGGGTGGGGCCGATGGCGATGCCGGTATCGATAATCCACCACCCATCGTGATCTTCCAGCAGATACAGGTTGATGTGATCCAGGCCCAGGGGCAGTGGCATACGTAACCACAATACGCCCGGCACAATCTCTTGCACCTGACCTGGTTCGGGGACGCTGTCAAACGGGTATTGAAGCATAACGGGCGGGCGCTAAAGCCCAAGTTCCACAATCAGCGCCATGACATCTTCGTGATGTGTCCTGGTTTTTACCTTGTCCATCACATGCTTGAGTCGCCCGTCTTTACTGATGATAAATGTGGAACGCAATACGCCCATAAATTCGCGGCCCATGAATTTCTTCAGTCCCCACGCGCCGTATTTATCCGCTATGGCGTGGTCTTCGTCGGACAGCAGGGTAAAGTTCAGATCCTGCTTTTCGATAAACCGACCCAGCCTGGCCACCGGGTCGGGACTTACCCCCAGTACCACTGTATCGAGTTTTGCCAGTGCCTTTTTACTGTCTCGTATGCCGCAGGCCTGCACGGTACAACCCGGCGTCATCGCCTTGGGATAGAAATACAACGCCACGTTTTTCTCTCCCCGGAACTGTCTGAGACTGACCTTGTTGCCGTCCTGATCCAGTAAAGTAAATGCCGGGGCCATATTGCCGATTTTTGGAGATGCCATACTGACTAGTCCTTCTTTGTTGTGGTTGATAACAGCCGGCGGTGCAAGTGTGCAGCGCCGGCCGACATGTCGAGATACGAACTACCTGCGCCAGGAGCCGCGCTCAATCTCAGATACGCGCACCGGGAAGCCTCCGGTCCGGGCATCTGCAAAATATTCCTTGAGAGTTTCATAAACCACTGGAAATGCAATGTCGTCCCAGGGTATATCCCGCTCCTCATACAAGTCGGTTTCCAGGCTCTCCGGCCCCACCCCGTGTTCCCCGTCGTTCAGGTCGCAGCGATAAAACATATACACCTGGCTGATATAGGGCACATCAAACACGCGGTACAAATCCAGGTTACTGACCTGCGCCCGAGCCTCTTCCCAGGTCTCACGGGCCGCTCCCTGCAGGGTGGTCTCACCATTTTCCATAAACCCGGCGGGCAGGGTCCAGTAGTTCTTGCGCGGTGCAATCGCCCGCTTGCACAACAGCACCCTGCCCTCATATACCGGCACACAGCCGACAATGACCCGCGGATTGATGTAGTGAATCAATTCGCAGGTGGTACAGACAAAACGCTCACGGTCGTCTCCCACAGGAATCTGCAGGATGACTGAACTACCGCAACTGGTACAAAATTTCATGAAGGATAAACCATCACCGATAGAAGCGGGCCAGTATAAAGCCTCGAGCAGGTAATAGAATAGCCCGCTGGAGCAGAAAGTGGTGTGGTGTGGTGTGGTGTCGTGTCGTCGGAGCAGGTCAGATGGTTGTGGCACCATGCAGCTTGTGGTAGTCGCCACTGAAAAACAGCAGTGGCTCGCCATCGGGGCGTTCATGCAGGTTCCTGACCCGCCCCACGATAATAAGATGGTCGCCGCCTTCGTGAGTGGTTTCCAACTCGCATTCGAAGCTCACCAGGGCATCGAGAATCACGGGCGAGCCGTGCTTACCCGGGCGATAGTGTGCAGCGTCCAACTGGTGCTGCCCCTTCCCGGCGTATTGCCTGGAGTGAGACTCGTGCTCGCGGGCCAGGATATTGATGGCGAAGAAGCGCGGGCCGACAAAAACATCGTATACATCGGAATTATTCTGCAAACTCCACAACACCAGGGGCGGGTCCAGCGAGACTGATGTGAAGGAGTTGGCTGTCAGACCCACCGCCTCCCCCGCATCCGTCACCGTGGTGATAACACACACGCCGGTGGCGAAGCGTCCCAGGGCGCTCCTCAACTCCCGACCATCAAAACTCATACTATATCTCCTTGCCTGTTGCGGACGTCATTGGATTTCAGACGGGTTTCCAGCGCATCCCCTATGCAGGCTATTGGGCGGAACCGCCCTGCCAGCGTGCTGCCCTGCTGGTATCGTGCTCCCGGGCCGACACCCAGTGCCCGCCGTCGGGGCCCAGTTCCTTTTTCCAGAACGGTGCCCGGGTCTTCAGGTAATCCATGATAAATTCACAGGCGCTGAAGGCGGCCTCCCGATGAGAGGAGGATACGCCTACCCAGACAATCCGCTCACCGGGCCCCAGTTTACCCACCCGGTGTACCACGGAGGCCGCGAGAACTGGCCAGCGAGCGGCCGCCTGCTGCAGAATTTCGGCGATGCTGTTTTCAGTCATGCCCGGGTAGTGTTCCAACTCCATCGATTCTACCTGGCGTTGCTCATTGGAGCGTCGCACATAGCCGGTAAAAGCAGCCACAGCGCCTTCTTGCTGCGCACCCGAGCGCAGCGCCTCCTGCAATTGGGCCACATCGAAGTCGGCTTCTTGCACGCTGACAGTCATCATCGGTAGCGGGCCCGCCATCTCAGCCTCCGGTCACCGGGGGGAAGAAGGCCACCTCATCACCGTCCCGCAGCGCGCGGTTACCATCGACTACCGTCTGGTTGACCGCGCGGATCATATTGTCCTGCCCCAGCACCTCGCGCCACTGGTCCCCGTGTGCAGCACACAATTGCTCCTGCAGGCCATCCAGGTCTGCCACAGCGTCCTGCCACTCCAGTTCCAGGGCGCCGCAGTCCAACTGCTCTTTGATCCTGGCGAAAAACAGCACCTTCAACACTGGGACACACCCTCTACATCGCGTCGCCACCGCCCGGATTTACCGCCGTCTTTCTCGAGCAAGCCTATGTTGGAAATTTCCATGCCGCGGTCCACAGCCTTACACATGTCGTAAATAGTCAGGGCCGCAACCGATACCGCTGTCAGTGCTTCCATTTCCACGCCGGTTTTACCCGAGACCTTGCAGCGACCTTCGATAGTTACCGTGTTGTCCTGTGAATCGATGTGGAAGGTGACCTCCACCGAGTTCAACATCAGAGGATGACACAGAGGAATCAGGTCTGAGCACTTCTTGGCGGCCTGGATACCGGCAATACGGGCCACGGCCAATACGTCACCTTTCTTGTGAGCGCCCTGCTCCAACAGGGTGAGGGTCCCTTCCTGCATCGAAACGACAGCTGCCGCCACGGCGACACGCTCAGTGACGGCTTTGTTGCCGATGTCGACCATACGGGCGGCGCCGCTGTCGTCGATGTGGGTGAGTTGGGTCATGGTGTACTCCACAGGTGTTGACGTTCGAACTGGCTGAGTCTATCCAATGGCGCCCCGGATTGACAATTAAATTGGGCGATGAAGTCAGGAATTTTGGCCTGCCCGGCGGCGCCAAGCGGGATGCCGTCATCAGGACAAGCCGGAATAAGCGCGCCTTGACCAGCGTCATGGCGCGCGGGTCTGCCAGCGTGGATGGCGGCGACACAGGGAGATGTCAATCGCCATTGCCTGAAACTGCCGCCTTGGACTGCGGGTATAAGCTAACAGGTGAACCCCAGGTTGAGCCTGTCCAGTAATTTCAACCATAAACCGCGCTTGCCATTATTGGCATCGGCTTTCACCAGCGCCAGTTGCGTCAGCCTGACGCCTATCCAGCGCATTGGCTCCGGCATCCAGGGCAGCGCTTTCTTTTTAACAAATTGCATATCTAAAATATCGCTGGGTTGATAACCCAGAAGTTCAATACCGATGCGTGCGCCAAAACGGGAAGCGCCGACGCCCAAACCGGTATACCCCACGGCCCAGGCGACACGGCCATTATAGGCGACACCCGGCACCATGCAAAAACGCGTGGATGTGGCGATAATACCGCTCCAGCGATGGCTGAATTTTATACCCTTGAGTTGCGGAAACGTGTCAAAGAATTCCCGTGACAGTTGTTCAAAGCGCTCGGGAATATCCGCGCAATTCTGGCTGGTACTACGGTTATAGTAATAGCGAACCGCACCCCCGCCGCCCCAGGTAATACGATTGTCCCGGGTCATTCTGTAATAGTGGAACATATTGGCATCATTCGATAGGGCATGACGTGATTTATGCCAGCCAATCGACTCCAACTGTGACTGGGTTAACGGCTCCGTTGCCAATTGGTAATCCCATACCGGAATAATCGATCTGCCCACCTTGCGCAGGCTGTTGTGAAACCCATTGGTCGCCATCAGGATTTTGTCGCTGTCGACAACCCCGCCGTCGCAGATAGCTTTCATGCGTTTGTTACCCACCGGCACAACTTCATTCAGTGCGGTGTTTTCGAAGATACACACGCCCAGTTCAACAATTACCCGCTTTAAGCCCCAGCACAGTCGCGCCGGATCAACGATGCCATTTTTGCCACCTCGATGCCACAAGCCGGCCAGATAGGTCGGAGAATTGACTTCGGCCCGCATGGTGTCACGGTCGAACCAGACGACATCCTCACCGCCAGCCTTCTGTGACTCGTACGTTGCGCGCAGGCTCGCAACCGAGCCCTGGTTGGTGGCAACAGAGGTCTCCCCTACTCTCTCATAGCGCGCATCGATCTGGTACCGCTCAAGGGTGGTAAGCAGTTCCTCGATATTCCGCTCACCTAATTCATAAAGGCGGTCTGCCTCCCCGGGAAAATGATGATCCGTATTGGTCTCACCGTGCGCCAGGCTGGCATTCAAAAAACCACCGTTACGCCCGGACGCGCCATCGGCAACAAAGGTTTTTTCGATCAATATGATGTCTGCATCAGGCCGGCGTTCTTTCGCTTGCAGGGCAGCCCACAGGCCGGTGAACCCACCGCCTACAATAAGTAGCTCACAGCTCACATCTTCCGACAAAGGCGGCAAAGTGTCCGGGCGCTCGTCCTGGTCATGCCAAAGGGGGCAATACTTCGATTCTTTCAGTGCTGCAATATGTTGCTGCATAAAGTTCTCAATACGACCCTACTTGATATACCAGCCCGGAACGCACTGGCCGCTCGCCCGGTTGTCTACCGAGTGCCATTAGCCGCTCATCCATGGCCGTCCGACGTTGAAGCATGAGCGGCCGTTGTACTGAGACCTGTTCTATGTAAAGTGTCAGAAGCCTTCTATACCAATAGATTACGTGGGAGTCGGCGTCCCTGTTCACTCATAGGGCCGGAGAAGAGCCTGCATCCTTATAAAAATATACAAGAAATTCAACAGGTTATGATGGATAATGGCGGTGAGGGAGGGATTTGAACCCTCGATACGTTGCCGTATACACACTTTCCAGGCGTGCGCCTTCGACCACTCGGCCACCTCACCATAGAGGGCGCGCATGATACCACAACATGTGGCCGTTGCCAGTCCCTGCCCCTGCCCCGGGAAACGCTAGTTACCCGCCGGAGGAGCTGCTGCTGCACCCTACTGCCGGTTTAGCCTGGGTAGCGGTCTGGCTGCGGGATCGCTACTGCGAAAGGGGTTGATATCCAGGCCTCCACGGCGGGTATAAAACGCCTGGATATGAAGAAATTCGGGGGTGCCGCGCAGCCATATGTCGTTGTACATACGCTCCACACACTGTTCGTGAAATTCCTGGTGCCGGCGGTAGGCGATGATGTATTGCAGCAAAGAGATGTGGTCTATCCTCGCTCCCCGATAGTGTATCCATACCGTCGCCCAGTCCGGCTGCGCTGTCACCGGGCACAGGGAGCGCAGCAGGTGGCTGTACAATTGTTCTTCCACGGCTCCTGTCGACTCTATTGTGAGCATAGTGGCCTCTGGCTCTACTGCCCCGGCCGCTACAGGGAGATCATCCAGGCACACAGCCGACAGCCTGGTACCCGCCAGGGACCGGTCGTCCGGGTCAAATAATTCCAGCGTGACATCCTCGCCGACAACGGTACCGATGTCGCGTTTTATAGTGGCTGCGGCCACTTCATCACTGATGAAACAAGTGTTGTTGAGAGAATTCAGGTACAGTTTGAAAGATTTCGATTCCACCATGTTGGGGGAACTGGCCGGAATAGTGAAGCGCCCTACCCTCGCTACCGGCTTGCCCGTATGGTCCAGCCAGGACATCTCGTAGGCATACCAGAGATCCGCCCCGGCGAAGGGCAAAGGTTGTTTCAGGCCAAGTCGGTCGCGCGCTTCGGAGCGGGGAATCGGGTAGAGCAGTTGGGGCGAGTACTCATCGACCAGCGGTGTGTGCACACCCAACAACATGTCATGCTTGACGTCATCTGCCATCGTGTTATTGCCTGAGACGCTTGCCACTGTTGAGCAAGTGCATGCTGAAAGCGAAGGCGACCACGGTGAACAACGCGATCATGCCCAGTGCAAACGGCAGGCTCACATCAGAAACACCGAGTACGCCGTAGCGGAAGGCATTGACCACATAAACCAGCGGGTTGAGCCTGGATACATTGGCCCAGAACTCCGGCAGCAGGTCCATGGAATAGAACACGCCGCCCAGGTAGATCAATGGCGTCAGGATGAAAGTCGGCACAATGGAGATATCATCAAAGCTGTTGGCGTAAACGGCATTGATAAAACCGGCCAGGGAAAACAAGGTGGCGGTCATCACGACAATCAACACCACCACAAAATAGCTGTGTATGTGCAGTTCGGTAAAAAACAGAGACACGATGGTCACTACCACCGCCACCAACATACCGCGCGAGACACCGCCCACCACGTAGCCCATCAGGATCACATAATTGGGGGTTGGGGAAACCAACAATTCCTCCACACTGTGACTGAATTTGGAGCCAAAAAAAGAGGCCACGACATTAGAATAGGAGTTGGTGATGATGGCCATCATGATCAGGCCCGGCACCACAAACTGCATGTAGCTAAAGCCGCCCATCTCGCCGATCCGGGAACCGATGAGCGAGCCGAATATGACAAAGTAAAGTGACATGGTGATGGCCGAGGGCAGCAGCGTCTGGGTCCAGATACGCATGTAGCGCTTGATTTCCTTGCGGACGATGGTCATAAAAGCCACATACTGTTCCTGCCTGGTCATGCGGTGCCCTCCACCAGATTGACGAACATTTCTTCCAGGCGATTGGCCCGGTTGCGCATACTGCTGATATGAATACCCAGTGTATCCAGCGCGGAAAATACCTGGTTTATGTACTGGCCTTTCTCCACCTCGATTTCCAGTGTATGGGCATCCATTAGCCTGACCGTAAAGCCGTCTATGACCACTGTGTCCGGCAGTTTCTCCACGCAATCAAAGATAAACACCTCTTTGTGCAACTGGCGTAGCAAATGCTTGATGGACGTGTTTTCAACTATTTTTCCCTGGTTGATGATAGCGATATGACGGCACAAAGCCTCCGCTTCCTCCAGATAGTGCGTCGTGAGAATGATGGTTGTGCCCTCGGCGTTGATCCTCTTGAGGAAGTCCCACATGGAGCGGCGCATTTCGATATCCACGCCGGCGGTGGGCTCATCCAGGATAAGCAGTCGAGGTTCATGCACCAGTGCACGGGCAATCATCAAGCGGCGTTTCATGCCACCAGACAACATGCGGGAGGGCACATCGCGCTTGTCCCACATACCCAGCTCTTTGAGGTATTTTTCCGCCCGCTGCAAGGCCAGCCTCGGCGGCAGACCATAGTACCCCGCCTGGTTTACAACGATATCGATGCCTTTTTCAAACATGTTGAAATTGAACTCCTGGGGCACGATACCCAGGTGCTTTTTAGCGGCGGGAAAGTCCTTATCGATGTCCGCATCAAACACCGACACCCTGCCACCGGATTTGGCAACCAGCGAGCAGATAATCCCGATAGTGGTCGATTTGCCGGCACCATTGGGGCCCAGCAGGGCAAAAAAGTCACCTTGCTGCACCTCCAGGCTTATTCCCTTGAGGGCCTCAAAGCCATCGCTGTAGACCTTGCTTAGATTTTCAATGGTTAGTGCTGGTATCATGCTTGCCTGAGTAATCGCGTTGCCAGTGTACTGTTGCGGATAAAGTGCGCCTCGTCGCTCACATTGTAACATTCGGCGAGTCGCCAAAGGCTGTCAGTAAGGCGCGTTTTCGCCGGTATAAATAGGAGTGACGAGATACACTGGAGCGCGCCATTGTACCCACATTCCTCCTGTTAAACGACACCGCCTATGAACGATGAGCAATACCTGAAGCACGCCCTGCAACTGCTGTCGGAGTTTGCGCAGACAATGGTCACACGCACGGAGCACCTGCCACAGGACGACTCTTTACGCGAACTGACGGCAGCCTTCCAGTCCCTGGCAAATGGCGA